>JAWBRY010000001.1:0-64317 GCA_038843545.1 Bathyarchaeia archaeon
TACAACAGCTGATAAAGCGCCGCCGCCTCTTGCAGAACCATCCAGCTTTGTTAGAAGTATGGAGCCTATGGATGTTGCCTCGTTGAAGGCTTTGGCTTGCACAAGGGCTTGCTGTCCAATTGTTCCATCAATAACCAGCATAACTTCGTCTGGTTTGATTTTCTCTTCCAACATTTTCATCTCCTTGATGAGTTCTTGCTCCTCTTTGTGGCGTCCAGCAGTGTCCACGATAACGATGTCTTTGTCGCTGAACTTTTTCAAGCCTTCAAGGGCTATTTTGACAGGGTCTTTACCCTTTGGGTCGCCGTAGACTGGCACATTTATTCTGCTGGCTAATTGCTGGAGCTGGTCAAAGGCGCCTGGACGATAGGTGTCAGCACAAATCAAGGCCGGTTTAAGTCCTCTCTTCTGGAAGTATCTGGCAAGCTTAGCCGCAGCGGTGGTTTTGCCCGAGCCCTGAATACCCACAAGCATTAAAACCTTCCTTTTGCCCGGCTCCACCCTCAATGGAACCGGTTTTTCACCTAGAAAACGCGTTAACTCCTCATACACAACTTTTATCACGTGCTCGCGGCGTGAAACCCCCGGCGGAACCTTTTCTTTTAGGGCTCTCTCTTCTATGCGCTTGGAAATGTCAAGGACCAGTTGGACGTTCACGTCTGCCTGCAACAGAGCACGCTGCACATCGCGGACCAGCTCTTTAACAGCGGCCTCGTCCACAACGGCGGCTCTGAAAAGCTTTCGTAAAGCCTCGTGCAGCGAAGCGCCAAGCCTCTCTAAAGCCATTGACATTCTCCAAGTTTAAGACTGCTTGCCCATTTAAATATGTTTAAACACAAGTTCAAGACAGCGCTTCATTGTTCCTCAAGACCCGGATATTTTGTGTCCAAAAATTCAACTATGGCTCGCGCAGTCTTTTCACCTAAACCTTTAACGGACAAAAGCTCCCTTTTTGACGCTTGGAAGACACGTCTAACGCTTCCAAATCGTCTTAGAAGAGCATCCGCCCTCTCTGGACCTATTTTTGGGAGGCTTTGCACCACTAATAGTTGCCTCTGTCTAAGAGTGTAGATTTTAGGCTTGTGCTTCACAACCACCCTTCGTCTTTCTTCCTCCTGCAGTTTTTTGGCTAAAGCGTGCAGAAACATGGCTGTATGCCTCTCGTCCGGCGTGAAGACCACAGCAATGTTGTGGTCCGCCATGACTTTGGCGAGGGCGCCCCAAAACGCTTGGGGAGTTTGCACAAACTTTACGGCGTTTAAGTCGCCTTCCAACAATAGGCAAGCAACCTTTCAGCCTGCTCAAAAAGCCTACCATCAAAAATCGAACGGAAAAAGTCATGAATCTCCTTTCTTTCAACAGCATAGTTTTCAGCTACAACATAATCGGCGGGAGCGAGGGCTTTCTCCACAACCTCACAGCCAAACTCCCTCAAGTAGTCTTTCACGTCCATGCTTTCACGGACATCAGCAAAAACTGTTGGCCTAAACTCTTCTTTAGACAAGGAGCCTCCCCCTCCTTGCTAAATTGTGTTCAAGCATCACTTAAAACCTAATGTAGCAACCTCTTTAAGAGCGAAAAAGCATTAAAAAATTGAGTGAAAACTTCGAAATGGAGAAGCGTTACGTCTGCCGCCGATGCGGCCAAACCTATTCTGTAGAGGATTATTTGAAGAGTCGTTTCTGTTCAAACTGTGGCACCATGCTGACACGGAGGGTAAGCCGCGAAACCGTTGTAGAAAAAGGCGATGGCGATTTCGGAGATTTAGTTAAGGAGTTCTTTCCATACGCTGACTTCCGTCCCTTCCAGCTTAACGCCATAAAGTTCGCATACGAGATTATGCTTGATGGAAGGATAGGCTTGCTTTGTTCGCCGTGTGGCACTGGAAAATCCATTTCGGTTTTAACAGCCTATTTTGTGGCAAAGGAGATGAACCCTTCCCTTGGAAGACTTGTAGCCTTAACCAGAACGAAAAATCAGCTAGAAATTTATTCCAGAGAGCTGAAGAACATTAAGGAACACTGCGGCGTCAACTTCACAGCCTCAATTTTCAAAAGCAAGAAGGAGATGTGCCCCCATGCCTATGAAGACCCTAAGCTTAGGGGCATAAGGTACAGAGACTTCCTATACTATTGCAGAGGCTTGAAGGAGGGCGCCTTCGGCAGAACATGCGAATACTTTGAAAAAACTTACGACGGATGGAAACCCAGCTGGCAAGCCCGCAGCGTCATTGACAAGATAAAAAGGATAGGCCCTGTCCTCCCAGAAGAGGTTTATGATGTTTGCCGTGACGAGGAACTATGCCCATACGAGGTTACAAGATGTTTAACCCGATACGCAGACATCGTTGTAGGTAACTACAACTACATGCTTGTTGAAGCAATCCGAGGCTCTGTTTTGGGGAGGGCTGGCATCCGCATTAAAGAAGCCAACTGCATCTTCGACGAAGCCCACAGCCTTCCCTACTACGCGGCGGGCATATTCTCCGATGAGCTTTCGTCAAGGTCTGTACGGATAGCCGGAAAAGAGGCAAAAACCTTCGATGTTGACGATTATGATTTCTTGGAGGCACTGCACGCAGTCATGGTTGATTTGGGAAAGAAGGTTTACAGAAACTATGGACTGGACGTGGAGCACATCATTGAAGGGGAAGCCCTCCTCGAAGCCTTAACAAAAAGGCTAAACATAAACCATGATAGGCTTCTAGAAATTATTCAAGAACTTGCTGATAAAGGTGAGGTTGTCCGCCAGAAAAAGAGTGAAATGGGGAAAAGCCCAGTTTCCTATATTTCCCGGTGCATGGAGTTTCTCGTCGACTGGATAAACCTAACGGGTTCAAGCTACGCTAAATACGTTAAAGTGGAAATTGATAGAGATGGAAAGAAACGCGTACGGCTTGGAATTAGATGCCTTGATCCATCCTTGGCTGCGGGTATCATTAACCAGCTGCGTTCCGCCATACTAATGTCTGGAACCTTGTGGAACATGGACTACTACATGGACGTTTTAGGCTTGGACAGAAGCCGCTGCCGAAGCCTAGAGCTGCCAAGCCCCTTCCCACACGAGAACAGGCTTATTCTTGTTGACGAAGCGGTTACAACCAAATTTGAAAAGCGAAATGAAATCCAATGGAGGCGCATCGCGGCGCACCTAAACCAGATAATTCAGAAGGTTGGAGGTAGAATAGCCGTCTATTTCCCCTCATACGAGGTTATGCAAGACATTGTAAAACTTTTGAAGCCTGACGTCCCAACACTTGTGGAAGAAAAGAGTACGAAAATCATGGACGTGTTGGAGTTTCTACAGAAAAACGGGGAGAGCGTTGTCTTCGGCGTTGCCCGTGGAAAAATAAGCGAAGGAGTAGACATGACAACCGAGGGGAGAAGCATGCTGTCAGCCGTCGTCATTGTTGGGTTACCATACCCCAAAAAGACAGAGCTCCAAAAAGTCCTCTACGAATACTTCAAAGAGAAATTTGGGAAAAAAGCCATGGAATATGCCAACACAATACCATGCCTAAATGCTCTAGCCCAGTCCGCCGGACGACTTCAACGTAGTCCAGAAGATAGGGGCATAATAGTTATTATGGATAAGCGTGCAGCTGGAAGGTTCAAGCGAAAGCTTCCGGAGGACTGGCAAAATGAAATGAAAGCCCACTTTCAAATAGAGAAAATCCTCTCAAGGATAGAGGAGTTCATGGCGAAGGCGCCGCAAAACACTAATTGTAGCTAGTTCTCCGTAAGTTTTTTACAGTTACCTGACAGAACATTTAGAGAGGACCAAAATTGAACAGTGAAGATATAAAGATTATTGAGAAGAAGGAAATCTCAGAAGGCGCTGTTATGATTTTCGGTTTTCCAGACGTCGGCTTGGTCGGCGTGATTGCCGCATCCCATTTGATCATAGAGCTTGGCCTGGATGAAGTTGCTTATGTAGATTCACACCTTCTCCCACCGTTGATCGTTTTGCATGAAGGCTTACCCCACTCGCCCATAAGAATCTTTGGAAACCACCAGATTCTCTTAGCCGTTTCAGAAACGGCCTTGCAAGGGGAGTTAATATACCCAATTATGCATGCTCTAATCGATTGGGGGCGAAGGAAAGGGGTTAAGATGATGATTTCTATAAGTGGCATACCAGTCCAAAACAGGCAGGATCTTGACGAACTGAAAGTTTTCGCTGCAGCTTCAAGTCCGGAGATGCTGAAAATTGTTCAAGATAAAGGCATAGAAATATTACGGGAAGGCTACATGGTTGGACCGCAAGCAGTAATGCTCCAATACTGTTCAACCCTAGGATTGCCGGCTTTAACGCTCCTAGCACAATGCTTCTTCCAGTATCCAGACCCTGAAGCTGCGGCAAGAGCCCTGGAACATTTAAGCCATTTTATCGGCATAAAGGTTGATGTCTCAAAACTTTTAGAGAAAGGTGAGGAGATTCGCTTAAAGGCAAGGGATATAATGAAGAGAACTCAGCAAGAGTTGGCGAGGATGCGGAAGACGCAAGAATATGACATTCCACTCTACATTTCATAGGAGGGGCGCGTTACATGACGGAAGAAAGATCAAGGAGAAGGCGTTCAATCTTCGACATAATTGACGAGTATTTTGAAAGCCTCGAAGCTTGGGCTGAGAGGGTTAGAGAATCCCTCCTCTTTGAAAGGCCAAGTTGGGACTGTAGAACGTGCACTATGGAGCCTCTCCGCGACATATTGATAACCAGCGACGAGGTTATAGTGACCGTCGATCTACCATATGCTGAGGAAAACACAATAGAGGTAAAGCCCATCGGCAAAGACGTGATTGAAGTCTCGGCTAAGATGAGGCGCAAAGTCAGCCTTGACGACTTTGGCATAACCCATTACCAAGGCGAATTTCAACGGTTCCACTGTCAAACAAGGATCCCCGTGCCCGTCTACATGGACCGCATGGAGATAAAATTCAAAAGGGGGATTTTGGAGATCCGCTTGCCGAGAAAACCCGAATATGAAATTCCAATAGAATGAAGCCTCAGCTCTCCTTAAAGGTCATCACTGTTCAGACGGCTCTTCTCGCGTCATCGGCTTCAAGATAATAATGTACAACGGCCAAAAATATGTTTTTATGAAAAATCTTAAACCCTAAACCACCCAATTTAGGCTAAAGGCTGGTGAACCTTGACTGTGGAGAGAGCAATTCAATGCGCAACATTCCTTCTAATTCTGGTGGGCCTATGCGGACTAAGCGCTTGGGCCGCCCATACATATCTGAGCGACGCCCACGTAATCTTAGAAGCAGCGGCAATAGCCCTAAGTTGGGGCGTCATCCTCCTAATTCTATACGTAAGCTTCAAAAAACTCAACTGGGAATGGTGGGGATAAACGGTTCTACAACCGCCTAAACTATTTAATCCGAACGATCTTCACCCTGCCAAGTATCCGCCAATACTCGACTTCAACACCCGGTGCAAGCTTCGCCTTCAACTCCTCCCCTTCCGGGAGGGGGGCGTCCAAGTACTCGTAAGTTTCCAGGTCCATTATCTGTACACTTGAAGGTGTTACAGCGAAAACTTGACCACTTCTTTTCTCGATTATGGGCACTTCCGCCGTGGCGTCCACCGGCTTAACTATGCTCCTTTTCACGCCGTCGAAAACGCCTATGGCAACTATTCTAGCCTTGGCTGAACCATGCTTCCCAGGCTTTGACTTCGTTATTTCAACTATGCGGCATGGCTCCCCATCCACAATAACGTATCCGCCCTCACGAAGACTACCAACATCAACGGGTTTGCTCACATCATCACCAGCTTAACATTTTACCACAGCAATTTTAAACAACACCCATATATAAGTTAAGGTAGCAGATTACGATTGCCTTAAAAGGGAAGAAAATGTTTAAAAGCGCCGGCATCGTGGCACGCTTCGACAAGAAGAAGGCTTTAAAACTTGTAGAAGAGATGGCGGAATATTTAGCCAAAAAGGGGTTGGAAGTTTACATTGAAGAAACGTTAAGGGGGAAGTTAAAGGAAAGCTGGAAGTTCCTCCCCTTAGAGAAAATGAAAACCGACTTCATAATAACGGTGGGTGGAGATGGAACAATCCTGAGGACATGCGTGGCTGTTCCGAAGCCGGAACCTCCAATACTTGCGGTAAACATGGGAGTCCGAGGTTTCTTGACGGAAATCCAGCCCGAAGAAACATTTGTGGCCATCGACAAATGCTTAAGGGGCGAATTCGTGATAGAGAAATGTTCAAAACTCTCCATAACTGTTGGAGAAAGGAGACTTCCAGACGCGTTAAACGAAGTTCTAATAACAGTCGACGAGCCCGCAAAACTGCTGTATGCAAAAATTTTCAAAAACAGTGAACGTATTCTTGACTGCCAAGCAGATGGTTTAATGATAGCCACGCCCACAGGCTCCACAGGATATTCACTTTCCGCTGGGGGCCCTGTTCTCGATCCATCCGTTGAAGCTTTTGTTTTAACACCTGTATGTTCTTTAAGCGTTTTGCGTTCCATAGTTTTCCCAGCAGACTCTAAGATCAATGTAAAGGTGCTTAGACCAGAGAGAGTTTTAGCGGTTGTCGATGGCGCTTACAAAGAGTTTGTGAACTCCCCAAAGGAATGCATAATGGTTACGCGTTCAGAAAACGAGACAGCCTTCATAAGGTTTCGTGAAAACTTTTACAGCCGCTTGAGAAGCAGACTTATTTTCCGTGGAGTTGGGGGAAAAATCTGACAAAATCCTGCAAAAAGAAAGTTATCATCTTGGATACTTCAGCTTTCGTTGCCGGATTTGACCCATTTTTAATAAGCGAGGAACAATACACTGTGCCCATGGTTGAAGAGGAATTTGCCGGAGCTTCCATGGCACGTATGCGGTTTAAAACGGCCATTGAAAGCGGAAAACTGAAAATAAGGCTGCCGGACACCGTCTTTGTTGAAAAAGTTAAAACTTCAGCGAGCGCCGTCGGAGATTTCTTTTTCCTCTCCGAGACAGACCTGCAAGTTCTGGCTTTAGCCCTTCAACTAAAGGTTCAGGGACACATGCCGATAATAGCAACCGACGATTATTCAATACAAAACGTAGCCAAACATTTAGGCATAGAATTTGCTCCACTAGCAACCTTTGGGATACGTCGCCAATTCAAGTGGGTTAGGTATTGCCCCGCATGCCGACGAAAATACCCAGCAGACTACAAGTTAAAAATATGCCAAGTCTGCGGCACAGAATTAAAAAGAAAACCATACAAAAATATTAGGTAAGGCTCTGGGAGGAGTCTAGATGAGCTTTGTTGAAAGAAGAGTAACGTATTTTCATGCTCCTGGAAAACAGAACACTGACATCTTGTTGGAGATCGTCAAGAACTATGCTGAGAAGGAAGGCATAAAGGACATTGTGGTTGCCTCAACCACCGGCGAAACAGGCGCAAAGGCGACAAAAACCTTCAAAGGATATAATGTTGTTGTGGTTACCCACTGTTTCGGCTTCCAAAAACTTGGAGAAAGCGAGTTAAAAGAGGAGTTGAAGGAGAAAATCCTGCGGAATGGAGCTAAAATTTTCACGGGAACCCATGCCCTAAGCAGCGTTGAACGAGCAATCCGTAAAAACTTTGGAACTTTAGGGCCTTTGGAATTAATTGCCAACACCTTAAGACTTATGGGTGAAGGAACAAAGGTGTGCATCGAAATCACATTAATGGCTGCAGATGCCGGCTTAATACCCGTAGACAGAGATGTTATAGCCATTGCTGGAACAGGAAGAGGCGCCGACACTGCACTGCGCATAAAACCAGCAACCACATTTAGGTTCTTCGACCTAAAGGTGAGGGAGGTTATAGCGAAGCCTTTTGATTTCTAGAGAAGCGGAAAAGCGGTGCCATTAAAAGCCAAGCTTAAAGAAGAGTTTTCCTTTTTCAAAGGAAACTATTTAATCCTAGTGGTAAGCTGGGTTTTGATGGACTTCGCCCATGAAATTCCGGGAACATATTATTCAGACTATGTCATCCAGCTTGGAGGAAGCCCATCGATTCTTGGGGTTATATCTTTCGCCTCCCTGTTAACCTTCGCCTCTGTCCAGTTTTTGGGAGGATATTTGGCGGACAAATATGGGAGACGCTGGCTTATATCCACCATGACTTTCGGCGTCGCCCTCTCCTTTATCTTTTATGCCGCCGCTCCAAGCTGGCATTTTATCCTCGTCGGCGCCGTCTTACAGAGCATTTGCCTTCTATACCAGCCGGCCTTGAACGCCATAATGGCGGATTCGCTGCCGCCTGAAAAACGGGGAATTGGATTTTCCATCCTCAACCTAATAATGAGCGTTTCAACAACACCGGCGCCTGTTATTGCCCTATTTTTAGTTGCCACCTTCGGCTCGGAACTTGGAATGCGCATAGCCTACGCGATTGTTGTAACGTTTTACTTTGCGGCTGCCATTGTGAGGCTGAAACTTAAAGAAACAATGGAGAATATTGAGAGGGCAAGCTTGAAAGAGGCTTTACGCTCCTACCCTAAAGCATTTAGGAATGGAATAGCTGTTTGGAAGCTCGTACCCCGCTCAACGCTTTTTCTATTCCTATCGGACATGATAACACGCTCATCCTTCTCCATGGTTCAAACACTTTTCCTAGTTTACGCCTTTTACGTACTACAGATAGGAGGCCCACCAACTCCGGGAATCCCACCGCAACGAGATCCCGCTCTTCAGGTTGCCCGCATAAGATGGGGATACGTGTCAACCGTGCTTTTTATCTGTATGTTGGTTTTTGCCATTCCAATCGGAAAATTGATAGATAAAACTGGAAGGAAAATCCCCCTGATAATTTCACATCTTTTAACAATTCCATCCATGCTTCTATTTTTGTATGGGAATTACCCGACACTTTTTATAGCGATGCCCCTTGCCGGTTTCTCAATGCTTTTAGGGTTCTCCTCTAACCAGTCGCTTTTTGCCGACCTAGTCCCCCAGAGGCACCGCGGGAGGGTAACAGGGTCCATGAACTTTTTCACGTACATCGCCATGGCTATAGGTGGTGGTTTTGGAGGGCTGCTTTACGAGAAAGTTTCACCGCAACTGCCATTTCTATTGGCTGCCGCTTTAGCCGTTCCATCAGCTGCTCTAATAGTGTTTCTGGTGCATGAACCGAGACCAGAAAAGAGAGAAACGTAAGATGTTTCACGGTTTTTCTCGTTCAACCTCTTTTATAACATCTTCGATTATATCGAGAGCTGCATCAACCAATTCTCTTGTGATGTTTAACGGCGGCGCAATCCTCAAGGTTGAAACCCCGCATGTGATAACCGCAACTCCCCGTTTCCACGAACGTGATATGACCTCTCTTGCCTTGTCCGGAGCGGGTTTTTTGCTTTCCTTGTCTTCCACAAGTTCTATGCCTATCATGAGGCCTTTCCCTCTAACATCGCCTACGATTTCGCTTGTCTCCTTAAGCTCCTCAAGCCTTTTCATGATGTACGTTCCCTGCCTCACGGCGTTCTCCATCAGCCTTTCCTCCTTAATCACATCAATAACGGCTGAGGCCGCCGCGCACGAAAGAGGGTTTCCGCCGAAAGTGCTTGCGTGGGAGCCGCTGGTCCAGTCCATTATTTTCGCTTTGGCTATGGTTGCTCCAAGAGGCAGTCCTGAAGCCAACGCTTTAGCGCTACAAATTATGTCTGGTTCAACATTCCAATGTTCAATAGCAAACCATTTTCCGGTTCTTCCAACACCCGACTGCACCTCGTCGTCTATGAGGAGAATGCCATACTTGTCGGCGAGTTTTTTCAAGCGTTTAAAGTACTCGGGCGGCGGAACAACATAGCCGCCTTCACCCTGAATTGGTTCAAAAAGTATTGCAGCAACATCCTCCGGAGGCACATACTTCTGCAGCACAAACTCGTCCATAAAATCCACACACCAGTAGCGGCAGTCTGGGTAGGTCTGCTTAAACGGGCAACGGTAACAGTATGGGTATGGAACATGCGTCACACCGGGCATTAAAGGAGAGAAATACCTCCTCTGGACAAGTTTGCTAGCTGTGAAGGACAGAGCCCCAGTGGTTCTGCCGTGAAAAGCGTTTATGAAACTTATGAAAAGCTGTTTTCTTGTATGCCATTTAGCCAGCTTAATCGCCGCCTCAACAGCTTCGGCTCCGCTGTTCCCAAAAAACACTTTCTTTTCAAAATTTCCAGGCGTTATTTCCACGAGTTTCTCCGCCAACTCGATGACTTCACGGTAATAGAAATCAGTGTTTGAATAGTGGAGGAAGCGGTCGCATTGCCTTTTAATGGCCTCCACAACCTTTGGATGTCTATGGCCAACATTCAAACACACAAGTCCAGCGTTAAAGTCGATATATTCGTTCCCATCCACATCCCTAACTATGCAGCCCTCACCAGACTCCACAACAAGAGGATAAAAACGCAGATAGGATGGAGAAATCAGCCTCTCATCTTTCTTCACAAGCTCCATGGCTTTTGGCCCTGGGGGAGTAACAACAATTTTTGGATAAACTGCCATAGCGCTTCACCGGTGTAAAGGGACTTAACATTTAGAAAAAGGCTTTAATATCGATTTCTATTTCCACAATAAAACCGTGGTCTAAGTAGGCCGCTGTTTAACCATACGCTTCGTTAAAGACGCAGCGCAACCTATGGTCTTTCTATTGTTATTTCGATGGTTGAAACGTTGGTTTTTTGGCCCTCGCCACGAACCACTTCATCTGTGCCGATGGTAATGTCCTTGACCTGCAAGTCCTTGACAAACGCCCTTCTCAGCAATTCCACAGTGTCAACGGCCCTGCTGATCGCCCGTCCTCTTGCTTTCACAACAATTTTCCGCGCACCGGAGTTGAGGAAGGTTAGGCAGGCAAGCACGTAGTTCATTACTGGTTTTTTGCCCACAAGCACTGTGCTTTCATTTGTTTGTGCCGACGGCCTTGTAGTTTTAGCTTCTTCCTTTCCCGCTTTCTTCTCCGACATACGTTACCTCCCATGCTTTCGACGGCGATGACGGACTATATCATAATCCCAAGGGGTTCATATATTTTTCGTACGTTCCAGGTTTAGATGCATCTTTCCATGGATGCTAGTATTTTATAGTACTCCCAGTCCTCGTCCACCCACCTCTGGATCTTCTCGATATCGGTGTCTGTTAAATGGCGAAACCTTTCTTGAATGGAGAGATACTCCTTCACAGGTTTCCTATTTGCCTTCTCGATTAAACGGTCGCTGGGCGGGTTGAGTCGAAACTTGCCATTTTCAATTTCATAGAGAGCCCAAATTCCAGTTTGAACAGCCAATCTTCCAATTTCCACGGTTTTGCCTGCGTCATAACGCCAACCGGTAGGACACGGCGTCAACACGTGGATGTACTTGGTGCCCTTCATCTCCCTGGCTTTTCTAAGCTTGTTAATGAAGTCTATGGGATAGGATGGGCATGCTGTTGCGACGTATGGGATCCCATGGGCGGCCATAATGAAGGGCATGTTTTTCTTTCTCTCCTTCTTGCCTGTGGGCGTTGTGGTTGTCCAAGCGCCATATGGGGTTGCCCCGCTGCGTTGCAGGCCGGTATTACCATAAGCTTCGTTGTCATAGCATACATAGATGAAGTTTGTCTCCCGTTCAGCAGCTCCTGACAATGATTGAATGCCGATGTCCACTGTTCCACCGTCACCAGCCCACCCCACAACTGTTATGTCCTCTAAACCGCGGATACGAAGCGCAGCGGATATGCCGGACGCCGTGGCGCCTGTAGCCTCAAACAACATGTTTTGGAGGGGCACGGCAAAAGCCGTAAAAGGATACGGGCCCTGAATAACGGTTGTGCAGCATGCTGGAACAACCAGAATGACTTTGTTTTCCAAAGCTTTAAACAACAATCTTAGGGCGATTGAGGGCCCACACCCAGCACACGCGGCATGGCCTTTAAGCAGATACTCCTCCTTCGGGAGTTCTTTTATTGTTACCACTTTTTCACACCCTTAAATCAACCCACACGGTTTCCTCCTCAACTCTCCCCTTTTCCAGCCATTTCAACGCCTTTTTGGCAATATCCTCTATGGTTTTAAAGGTGACATCTCTGCCTCCTAAACCGGCGATGAAGCCAGCGACTAAAGGCTTGTCTTTCGTATGATAAATGGAGGCCTTAACTTCTGTCGCAAGAAAGCCTTCCATTCCAAAGGATATGTGGCGATCTATGGTGGCGATTATGCGGGCTTGCTCTGCAAGTTTCCTGATTTCCTTCGTGGGGAAGGGACGGAAAACCCTTACACGGGCAACCCCAACCTTTAAGCCTCCTTTCCTAAGGTTGTCAACGGCTATTTTGGCTTCGGCTCCCATGGTGCCCATGGTACAGATAATTAGGTCTGCGTCTTCACATTGGTACTTATCGACTAGGCCGCCGTATTCAAAGCCGAAGCGTTTGCCATATTCTCTGTCGATTTCTGGTATTAGCTTCTTTACATTTTCCATAGCCTCTTGTATTTTGCAGCGAAACTCCATGTACCATTCTGGCGATACGAGGTTTGCATGGGTAACTGGATTGTTTACGTCCAGGAGCCACCCGGATTTGTATGGAGGCAGAAAGGCGTCTATCTCCTCTTGGTCGTGGATTTTGACGGGCATGTATGTATGTGATAGGATAAAGCCTTCAAGGCAAACCATGGCTGGGAGGAAAACCCTCTCGTCCTCACAAATTCTGTATGCTTGTATAATTGTGTCGAAGACTTCTTGGTTGTCGGCGCAGTAAAACTGAATCCAGCCAGTATCCCTCTGTGACAGCGAATCGCTGAGGTCCGGCCATATGCTCCACGGTGCGCCCATAGCGCGGTTTACAACAACCATAACGATTGGTAGACGCGCCCCAGAAGCCCAGTGCAAGGCCTCATGCATTAAAGCTAACCCATGCGAAGAGGTTGCAGTGAACGTTCTTACACCAGCGGCTGCTGCACCTATACAGGCTGCCATGGCGCTGTGTTCGGATTCCACGCGAATGTATTCTGCGTCCATTTCTCCGGCTTCCACAAACTCCGCAATCTTCTCAACCACTGTTGTCTGCGGCGTTATTGGATAAGCCGCCACCACCTTCACCCTTGCAGCTTTTGCCGCGTAACCGGCTATGTGGTTCGCAGTGTCGATGATTATTTGCGCCATCTCATTCCTCCTCCTCCCTTTTCATGATTATGGCTTTAACCGGACACTCGTTAGCGCATATCCCACAGCCCTTGCAGTAGTCATAATCAATCTCCGGCGAGTCATCTTCGCGTCTCGATATGGCGGCGTCTGGACAGTAAATCCAGCATAGAGTACACCTTGTGCATTTTGAATAGTCAACTATTGGGCGGAAGGTTCTCCAAGAACCTGTTTTTCCCATGCTCCCAACCGTCGGAAAGGATAGTGGAGTGAGAGGCATATCTTTTCGAGTTTTAGGAACAGCCATAAGTTACCACCCCTTAACCAAACATTCATAGGCGAGTTCAGCTGCGTGGGCGTTTTTCTCCCCGGCACTGCCCCGCCAGTTTTCTCTTATCGCTTTTAAAACGCTCTCCAAACATACTTCGCCGGTGGCCGCCGCAAAGGCTCCCACCATCGAGGTGTTAACAATTGGCTGTCCAGCGATGAGGAGGCCTAACCTAAGAGCTATCCCTGTTGCATCTACGGTGGCGATGCGCCAACCCCCAAGTTTAACCTCGTCAGGCTTTTTGGTGGTGTTTAGGATAACCGCACCATCTCTTTTCAAACCTTCAGTTACATCTATCATTTTGTAGAGTTGAGGATCCAGAACCATCACATAATCTGGGTTGTAAACTTGACTGTGAAGAAGAATGGGAGCGTCGCTTATTCTGGCGAAAGCTTTAACAGGGGCCCCGCGGCGTTCAGCGCCAAAGTATGGAAAAGCCTGCACATGTTTGCCTTCTATGTGTGCGGCGTGAGCCAGCAAATAGGCGGCGGTGACAGCCCCTTGTCCGCCCCTACCATGAATTCTTATTTCTTTAAGCAAGAGTTTACCCTTCTCGGAATTTGAGAGTTGAAGCCACGCCCTTATTAGTGTTAGCCTAAACAGAGAGTAAAACCAACATTAGGAGGACGGATGCAGCCGCAAACAACGGAACAACAACCCGTTTAGCCCGGCGAACAACCATGTCCGGAAGCGTGCACAGTTTTTCTAAAGCTTCTCTCCCGATAACCTTAACTTTCTGAACTTTTATGGAGCGGAAACCCATCTTTGCTTGGCTCAGGTTTGCAAAGGCTGTGTAAGCCGCCTCTTTTACATACTCAATGATCTTTTCATGGTTCATTACTTCGCCTATTGGATGGTATCCCCTAGTGGTCAATGTTACGGCGTTTACGGAGTGCGTATCTGTTGTGAAAACTTCTCCGTCATGGATGCCCAGTGACTGCAACGCTGACAAAATTTTTTCCCGTAAGCCGGAAACCATGTTGTTCCCGTCGAAAACAACATAAGCCGTTTTCCGCCCAGAAACTTCAACAACCACCACGGTTATGCCGCCTGAGCCCATACCATCTGGTAGGCCGAACTCCTTAGGCTTTACAGTGGCGGCGCCAACCTTGAAAGGCAGTTTATCCAACGAAGAGATTTTTTCCAAGCAAGCCAATGCGGCCTCTTCTAAAGCCCCCAAAGCCTGTTTTGATTCAAGAACCCCGTCTATGCTGTTGTGGGCGTTTACAAAAACGCAGTTTTTCAAACCAAGCTTTTCGGCTTTTCCATGAACAAAAAAGCCCAAATCTGATGGAAGATCCCCTCTGGTAGGGGGCGCCAGGGAAAAAGCAACTAGAGCCGTGTTTCCAAACACTTGGCAACACGCTGTGGCCAAGTCATTCTCAACCTTGATGAATGGCGTCGCAAAGTTTTCGCTGACTGTGAAAACAGCTGATTCAACAACCTGATCAACTATTTTTTGATTCTCCTTGTGAGAAGCTAGGTCAAGTTCGTGGCCAAGTAATCCAAGCGGTACACAGGCAACACCGCCCAACTTTTGTTCAAGGCCGGCCTTAAGCATGGATGGTAAAAGACTGCTTCCAACGTTTTTGAATGGGCCGGGGTGAACAGAAGGCACAACTATGAATACGCTGCCATCTTTTTGGTCAAAACGCAAAATTGAAACGTCAACGTCGCTTTCCTTGCTTAGGCTTTCAAGAAAATACTCGAAGGGCTCGTTTAAATCCGCAACCCAGTTCAGAATAAACGCCTTGAAAATGGATAGCGAGGGAAAACCCACAATTTTTTGGCCAATACTGTTGAGGAGAGCTATAAAAAGAAAGCTCGAAAAAAGGGCAACGCCAAGAGCCCACAGCAAAAACATGGAAACCCTCCAAAAATTCACCATGTTCAACCAGAAAACAGTGAATGGCGCCAGATAAAGGAAGGGGGGAATTATGGATGCAGCCAGAAAAGGTTTAACTCCAGAAGAGGTCACATAAAGCGCTATGAGTCGCAGGATCAAGATGGCTGAAAAACCCAGAAGGCAAAGTCTAACAGCCCACATCTGCCCAAAAAATATCGTAGCAATGAACCCCATTAAGATGAACGGAAGCCAGAAGGCCCAGCAGAAAAGGGAAAGCGCAGTTATGCGCCTCAAATCGTAGATGGGATCTTTTCTAAAAACATAAAGACTCGAAAAATAGTTTAGAAACACTGTGACAAAAAACAGGGAAACGCCTAAAAATAGCCCGTGAACTAACCCTAAAACGGTGAAGTTGAAGGAAGACGCATGGAGCAAGCCTATAATCAAGCACAACATCCACGAAAGGGTAAGGCTTCTCTTGTATGAGGGCAGTGTGAAAAGTGAGGAGTAATGCCTAACAGCATTGTCAAGATGTTGGTTGAAGGAGTTATTTGAGTTCATGGGCACCCTGTCCAAGTGGTTTTTTATGAAATTTAATCTAAGCATATTAATGTGTCGCAAATAAGTTCAGCACGGCGCGATTGCCCCTAAAGTTGCATCAAACGTTGCAAAAGAATCGCAACTGTTTTATCCCTCCACCGCCAATTAGACTTTGCTGATAACATGCCTGAACAGAACTTACCTCCGACAATATTTCACATGTTAGAGAAGAGCTTGGGAAAAACTGTTCGAGTGATCCTTGACCCTTCATATGGTTTTGAGGGGACATTAGCCGCCGTGACCCGTGAACCCCCGGGAATATGGCTTTCAGACGCGGAAGCCATAATTTTAAGGGCAACTATAGCTCAGCCTATTCCACAGGTAGCCGCCAGAGAGGAGCGTAGTGAAATATTTATCCACCTAAATGCTGTTCAAAGGATTGAGGTTTTGCATCCACCCTCGCGCCGTCAAACCTAGAAGAAAACACGGGCTAAAATGCACACAACTATTAAGGCGACGGCAGCAACGACGAGAAGTTCAGGCTTAACCTTAATTCCCTCTGTTTCCTCTTCAAAGAACCTCAAAAGTCCGGCGCTTGCAGCAGGCATGGGCGCGGATTCGCTCTTCTTCTTTCTACTCATGAAGGCTCCTCGATTTCGTTATAGTTAACTCTCGATTATTAAGGTTGTGTTGAACTCAAAATGGTTTTATCTACGAAAGGGAATAGTGTGAGCGAGGTGTTCATGTGCCAACGCCCCGTGAAGAATATGATTATGTGTTAGGGCTTCTTCAGAAACATCATGAATGGTTCCGCGAATGTATCCCCTTGATTGCAAGCGAGAACATCCCTAGCCCGGCGGTCAGGGAGGCATTAACAACAGATTTTGGAAACCGGTACGCAGAGGGGTGGCCTGGAGAGCGGGTTTACGCTGGATGCCGCTTTATAGATCAAGTGGAGTTTAAGTGCATTGAGCTTATGAAAAGGCTTTTCGACGCAGAATTTGTGGATGTTAGGCCAATTTCTGGTGCTGTGGCAAACCTCGTCGTCTACACGGCCTTCACGGAGCCCGGCGACGTCATGATGGCGTTATCAATACCATGCGGCGGCCACATTACAATGGGGAAGAAGGAGCTGGGAGGCACTGCTGGAGCGGTTCACGGCTTAATAGTGGAGTATCTTCCCCTAGACTATAAGGAGTTGAACATCGATGTTGATAAGGCAAGACAGCGGATTGAAAAACTTGCCGCGGAGGGAAGACCGCCCAAGCTTGTCATGTTTGGAGCAAGCGTTTTCCCGTTTCCCCACCCAGTTAAAGAGTTAGCAGACACCATACACTCGGTGGGCGGCATAGTAGGCTATGACGCGGCACACGTCGCTGGACTTATAGCCGGAAAATGCTTCCAAAACCCGTTAATGGAGGGAGCCGACGTTGTAAGCCTCAGCACCCACAAAACCTTCTTCGGCCCTCAACATGGTGGAGTTCTCTCATGGGATAAATACGCTGAGAAGATAAAGAGGGCGACATTTCCCGGATTGGTAAGCAACCACCATCTACATGCAGTGGCGGGGGTAGCCATAGCTGCTGCTGAAATGCTTGAATTTGGAAGGGAGTACGCTCACCAAGTGATAAGAAACGCAAAGGCCCTTGCCCAAGCCCTTTATGAAAGAGGCTTTAATGTTTTAGCTGAACATAAAGGTTTCACGGAGTCCCACGTAATCCTTATAGACGTAACAAAATACGGTGACGGAGGCGCAATTGAAAAAATTCTCGAAGATGCAAATATAATAGTGAACAGGAATCTTTTGCCGTGGGACATTAAAGAGGGACGCCACTTCCAAAACCCGGGAGGCATAAGGCTTGGTGTTTCAGAAGTCACGAGGCTTGGAATGCGTGAATTTGAGATGGTTGAAATAGCCGAATTCATGAAACGTGTAGTTATAGACAAGGAGTCTCCGGAAAAAGTTAGGGCAGACGTGGCAGAGTTCAGGAAGGACTACCAGAAAGTGCATTACTGTTTTGAAAACGCAACAGAAGCCTACCAGCATATAAGAATCCGCTAAGGATCAAGTTTGAACAAGACAACCATTTGGACGATTGGACATAGCAACCGCTCCATAAACACCTTTCTCGAGCTTTTAAGAGAGCATGAAATCCAAGTTTTAGTAGACGTTCGCAGCTTCCCCACATCAAAAATTGAACATTTCAAAAGGGAAAACATGGAAAAGTGGCTTCCAGAAAACGGGATAGAATACGTTTGGCTAGGAAGGGAGCTGGGGGGATACCGAAAAGGCGGTTATGAAAAGCATATGCGAACAAAACTTTTTAGAGAGGGCATAAAGAAGCTTCTGGAAATAGCCGCCCAAAGGAGGACCTGCGTGATGTGCATGGAGCCTAATCCAAAATATTGCCACAGAAGATTCATAGCCGCCCACCTGGAAAGGAGGGGTGTGAAAGTAATCCATATA
This sequence comes from Bathyarchaeia archaeon, assembly GCA_038843545.1. Taxonomy (GTDB): domain Archaea; phylum Thermoproteota; class Bathyarchaeia; order Bathyarchaeales; family Bathycorpusculaceae; genus DRVP01. The sequence goes on from JAWBRY010000001.1 coordinate 18,291, forward strand.
ATCGCGAAAGGACAACGAAGCCTAAACTAAAGTTTTAAGCAACAACATACACACAAATTCTTGGGAAAACTATGCATGTACGGGAATTTCAAGAATTGATGCGTCACCTATACTTCCATAGGGACTCGCAAAGGGGAGTTGAGAAAACGTTCGAGTGGTTTGTGGAGGAGGTTGCGGAGCTAGGTGAAGCCCTAAAGACCAATGACAAAAGGGCTTTGGAAAACGAGTTTGCAGACGTCTTAGCGTGGTTGGCGTCCTTGGCAAACATAACCAACGTCAACCTAGAAGAAGCTGCCGTCAACAAGTATGATGGTAAATGCCCCAGATGTGAAAGGAGCCCTTGCTGCTGCCCATTTTGAGTTCGTCAGCTTAAACGCTTTTGACCGAGCCCTGTAAGCATCCAGGTTGATGGACGGCTACCCCTACGTTTAACTATGCCTTTCGCCTCCAAAAGTTTTAGGTGGTGTAACACAACATTATATTGCAAGCCTGTTTTGCTTGCAATTTCTTTTGCGTCTGCTGGAGACTTCTCTAGCGAATCCAGGATTGCGGTTCTGGCTTTTAAACCCATTTTAACGTTTCTAAAATCCCTCAAGTAAGCGTTTGGATGGTATCCCTCTCTAGGCATCGCCCATCAAAAATAATTTGCCACAACTAGGTAGAAAAGATTTCATCTAAGCGAAGTCCATAAGGCTTATTTGCCTTGGCTTCCTGTTTTCGAAGAGGGAGCTAATTTCATCCTTTATGAGAGCAATTCTTTGGGCGTAATACTTTGGCAAGTCATATTTTCGGATTATGTGTTCAGCTGCTTCCAAGTATTTTTCTATACCACCACGAAAAACTGTGAGGGTAAGCTCGCCCCCACAGTGGGGGCATCTGCCCTTGAGGGGCAAGCGGCGGAACCGTTTATTGCATACTTTGCATCTGAAGCCTTGTGTTGAGAAAGCTCTAAGGTTTCCGGCAATGTCGCGAATAAAGTGTTTAACTAGAACTTTTAGGGCTACTTTTCGAGCGTCCACGGCGGCGATTTTTTCGGCTAGGGACAATTGTCCATTGAGCTTGTCCGCCATGGTCTTAAACCTCTTGTATGCGCTTTCCTCCACCCCTAGGTTTATGTTTGAGACGGGTATTGTAAAGTGGTACCCTTCAAACTGGGCCTCCGTTCCAAGCCTATGCTCAATCAGATCTATCAGGGGGCTCACGAGTTTAGCCTCAACATTTTCCAGAGTTTTCTCATAAAATTCCAGTGGGTAGGCCTTTGCAACGTCGAAGTCGTAGGCTTGCCTCTGCACTTCTCGGGGATTAACAATTGGTATAAGCAGCAAAGGTGCATCCATTATGCCCCCTATCTGGGCTGGCAAATATTTCCTTGAAAAGTTCAGCAGAGTGTCCAGTGCAAGCATTAAGGCATCTTCGTCGCCATCGCAATCCCTACGTTTAGCCGAATGCCAAAGAGGATGGGCATAACACACATTTAAGTTTGTGAAGCCGATTATTCGGCCAAGAATGCCTACGGATGTGTGTGGAGCCAAGCCGACAATCAAGTGGCCAACAAGATCTTCGATCTGTTTAACATTGTAATACGACGGAAGCCCATACACCTTCACGAGAAGTTCATCCAAGAAGTTTGCAACACGGACGAAATATTCTGCACATTTGACGGGAACAACCACGTCCTGCACTTTTAACTCGCATATTTGCTCAGGGCTTGTCAGCGGGTTGCCATAAATATCATAATGATAGCCAAGTTGAACAAGCTTTTCCACAGAAACCCCAATCTCAATGGGTTTGAAATGGGTTAAGGGAGCGTTAGTTGCATCAAAACGAATGGTCCCATCCTTATAAACAGACAGATCATATTTAGCCCTTAAAACCCCTTTCTCAAGGATCTCAGGCATTTTCGTCTCATTGGTTAAGCCCTTAACACCTTTCAGAATTTTCGGCATCGAAACCCCAAGGCTGCTGCAAACATCCTCTAGAAGCTTTTTAACATCGATGGCGCGTTTTCCATAGGGAACTGCTGGCACTTTGCAAACGGGACACTCCCAACTCCCATTCAAGACTCTGCCACAGCGAGGACAAGCATGCTCAAGAACCGCTTCGGAGCCGCATGCTAGACATTTTGCTTTGACGGAATATTCGCCGCACTTTGGGCATTTCAGCCTAGCAATCTCCACGAAAATACTCCCGACTTTACAAGCTTCAACAACATCCCTTTGGGAGCCGCCAGCTAAACCAACAGGGAATAGCACGTGCACAAGAGGTTTCATCTCACGCCTCTTTGCTTTCTCCGGCCGACCCATCCTAGCTCCTACAAATGTAGGCGCTTTATCCCTCAGAACAACGCCAGAGATTTTCTTAATAGCATCTAAAATGGTGTCGCTGTCAGAGAGCTCAACGTTAGGCTGTCTATGGCCCAGACAGAAAGCTAAAGTACTGGCATTGTCTCCCTCGATCACTATTCTGCCATTCGAAACTTTGTGGGGCAAGCAAATGGTTTCAAAGGCTTTTTTGACCTCCTCGTCGAACTCGCCTATAATTCGGTGCGCATACTCGCCATCATACTCCACATTAGACTTTAAGAGCCAAAGCCTTAATCGACGGAGTTTTTCGATGGAATCTAAACTCGGCCAGAAATGCGTGAAGGCTGGATGAAGAGGCACCTTCATTTTAAGCGCAATCTTTGCAGCCTCAGCAAAGGACGGTTTGTTTGTGAACGGATCTTTTACGAAGCCTTGAAGCCTCTCATATTGAACCCCGACGTAGGCCGCCGTTTTTTCCAAATCTCCACCGAAGTCAACATTTACGGCTTTTTGCAGGTCCTCCGCCCACCATTCCTCCGCATACCCGGCCGGAACTAAATTTTTCCCTTGATATAGAAAGTCCCCAAAACTGACTAGAATGTCGCCTAAAAACAGGATTTTGTCGATCTGATCCTTTACACCGGAAAAGTTTTCTAATGTAACCTTTACAACGGAGCCATCCCGTAACTTAACAATGGGCGGTTCTAGAAAGTCGACTGGAACGGCGATGCCACCTTTCCCTGGAAGCTCTAGACGGAGTTGTGTGCCGACTGCAATGAAACCCTGTAGAATAAGCATCGTAGCCGGGTGAACGCCCACCGCCGTTAAACCAGTGTTTCTCGACCTTCCGTAACGGAGGCGGAAACCCCCATGCCTAGAGGGAAAGGAGAAAATTGGGCGTCCGGCAACAACGTCATCCATAAAACCGGCTGATTTTTTCTCAGACATTTTCCGTATGTCCTTAAGCCAGTCCCACCCTTGAATACCAAGCTTCTCCACAATCGCCCAAACTTTAGAGGCGCGCCCAACAACCCCGTCATTAACAACCCGTAGAGCCCCGCCCCGAACTCTGTTAGTTTCAACCCTTGGAAGATTGCGGTAGGAAGAAACTTCAACGGGGTCTGTTTCTGTTCCATTAACCTCCACTGGAAGCCAATTAAGGGCTTTCCAAAGTTCCGCGTCTGAAACATGATACTGGAAGCGGCTTACAGAACGCTCATAAAGCCTAATCTCCTCAATGAAACGGGCAATTTCCTCATCTGTAGGCTTATAGCGATCCAGCCCCAAAAGCCTACGTATAAAGTCGCCGATAACAAGCGTTAAGGCTTGATCCGTGCCGCCCGCCGAGCGAATTGGACCGGCAAAATAAATTGCCAGATACTTTGTGCGATCCGGGTTCGTTTTGATCTTGACCTGCGCAACGCCTTGAACTGGTGCAGCGGTTAAGCCTTCCGTTAGGATTGCCAAAGCTGTCCGCACAGCTTGTTCAGCCGCGGCTTCAGGCTCCATGTGCCCAAATTTTCCATACACGATTTCTTCAGCAATTTTGAAAGCCAACTCCTCCCTTGGAAGTTTTTGGCTTAACTCCCTAATTCTTGCCGCGACACCCTTAGGCCCTACAAGCCCTTCAACAAGATCTGCCATGTCCCTCGCGATTTTACATTCAGGCTCTTGGGACGGATCAAGCCCTTTCGCCCTAGCCTTTAAGCATATTGCATATAATTCTTCGAGCCGTCTCTCTAGGTTTTCAACATAATTTGCATACGTGTCACTCATCTGCACGTTCAACTGGCCTCTCATCACCCTTACCTGCAGTAATTTATTTTAGTTTCTAACACGGGGAAGGAAAACTTGTCGTCGACAGCTTCTTTAAACAACTAAGCTGTATACAGAAAGCATGCAACCTTTAGGCGTGCAATTTACCTTGTCTCATTCCATCAATAATCTGGGAAACCCGATCTTCAACGCATCCATCTTCCACAATATTGCCCGTAACTATTATATCTGCTCCAGCAGATACCGCGGCCAAGGCTTGAGCCTTTGACCTTATCCCTCCGCCGACGATCAAAGGAACATCTATGCAACCTTTAACAGCACGGATCATTTCTTGAGGCACAGGCCTCTTCGCCCCGGAGCCAGCTTCAAGATATATGAAGCGCATGCCAAGATATTGACCAGCCAATGCGTGAGCAGCCGCCAGCTCCGGTTTGTCGTATGGGATTGGGACAGCTTTACCTATTATTCCAGCGGTGCCGCCCTCGCCCACAATTATGTAGCCCATTGGAATGGGCTCTAATTGATACCTTCGTATTAAAGGAGCCCCTAAAACATGAGCCCCTATTATGAAGTATGGGTCTGAGGAGTTAAGCAAAGACATAAACCAGATAGCATCTGCGTAACGGCTTATGCTGGTTACATTGTTTGGAAACAAAATCACTGGAAGGTCAACCAACCGTTTAACAGTTCTAACCACAGCGTCTAAGTGTTTCGTTGAAACGAAAGTGGATCCACCCACCATTATGGCTGAAGTTCCGCTTGCCCTCGCCTTTTCAGCAATCAACAACGCTTGTGAAGGCGTAACCTTCTCAGGGTCAATAAGGGTTATGTGAATAGCCCCTTCACCTTGAATTTTGTCGAGTAAATACTTTTCCACAGGGCCCATCTGGTTTCCCCTACCGTTGTCCCTCAACTTTGGCCGTTGCAGAGCTTTTTAACGCGCTGTAAAACCTGTCGGTGAACATACAGTAGACGTCAACCTCGCCCATAGCTTGCTTAACCGTAAATTCCTCCTTGACACTGCAGTTCCCACAGCTGACCACTGCCCGGCCTTCTTCACGCAGCATTTCAACACGAACAGCTTCTTTGCCACAATGGGGACACGAGAACAATCTCGGCAACTTCTTCTTAGGAATGCGCACTACCTTCCTTCTTCTCCGCCCCATACTTCAATCCTTCTCTACGTCTTAGCTAACCTTTCATTAATTGTTCATCTACGTCTTTAAATATTTGCCTAATCCAAAATAGGAATAGCGCTTGAGGGATAACATTGAAACTTACCCAACAAGTTTTAGAACTCGACTGGGAAGAGGTCAAAAACAAGTTAACTCGTTTCATAAAGGACTACGTGGAAAAGTCAAAGGCGAAGGGCATAGTTCTAGGCCTTTCCGGGGGCGTTGACAGCAGCACTGCAGCGTCTTTGTCAGCAATGGCCATAGGAGGAAACAAAGTTTTTGGGCTAATACTTCCCGAAAAAGAAACCTATAACCCAAAAGACATCGAACACGCAAAACTCGTCGCAGAAAAATTTGGCATAAAAACGGAGACCATTGACATCACACTCACATTAGAAGCATTACAGAAAACAATTCCGGCCTTTGATCCAGAAGACAGGCTCTGCAAGGGTAACCTAAAAGCCCGCACACGAATGCTTTACCTATACTACTACGCCAACAAATTCAACCTCATAGTGTGCGGAAGCTCAGATAAATCCGAAACCATGATTGGATACTTCACAAAGTGGGGAGACATAGCAGCAGACATAGCGCCGTTGATGGATTTGTATAAAACTCAGGTACGTAAACTGGCGAAACACATAAGTGTTCCAGATGACATCGTAAGTAAACCGCCCACACCAATGCTTTGGCCTGGACAAACGGCGGAGGAGGAGATTGGCATGAAATATGACACCTTGGATCTCATCCTTTACGGACTTGAACACTTCATGAAAGTTGAAGAGATAGCAGAACAGCTGGGTCTAGAAATTAGCGTAGTGGAGAAAATTGAGAAGCGATGGAAAACCATGGAACATAAAAGGAGGATGCCATTAACAACAAAAATTCAATATAGAACTATTGGATTTGATTTCAGAACCCCCCATGCACCTTCACAAAGTGGTGAAGAGTAATGAAGCAAAAATTTAAAGTCGCCTTGTCCCAGATAAGCTGCCGGCGAGGAGACAAACAGTCAAACATACAAAAAATCGAAGACTACACGGCGAGGGCCAAACAGCAAGGCGCAGACCTCGTAATTTTCCCAGAGCTTTCACTAACTGGCTACAAGTTAGACGATGATATTTACAGCTTGGCTGAGACAATTCCTGGACCTTCAACAACCACCATAGAAAAAATTGCTCAAAAATATGGAATACACATAATCTTCGGCATGCCAGAGCTAAGCGAGAAGACACAGGCTACAATATACAACACCGCTGTCCTCGTTGGTCCCAAGGGCGTTATTGGTAAATACCGAAAAATGTTTTTGCCCACCCACAGCGTATTCGAGGAAAAAAGATACTTCAGGCAGGGTCACCAAGCTGGGGTTTTTGATGCAGACATCGGAAGAATAGGGATGATCATATGTTATGACCTTTTCTTCCCCGAATTGAGCCGCCTAACGAGACTTGAAGGAGCACAGCTGATTGTTTGCATTTCAGCCTCACCTAGCATCCGTAAAACCTTCTTTCAAACCTTAACCGCCGCAAGGGCCATGGAAAACACGGTGTTCCTAGCCTATGTAAACCTGGTTGGTATAGAGGATGGATTACAGTTCTGGGGTGGAAGCACGCTAATAGGGCCCAATGGAAGGGTCATTGCTTCAGCCAAGTACGACGAAGAAGACTTAGTGATAGGCGAAATCGATTATGCAGAGATACGCCAAGTTGAACCCTTCGTACCAACACTAAAAGATCTACGACCAGAGATCTTCGAAAAGCTAAAGCAGCAAGCAGAAAAACTCTAGAGCCCCTCTTTAGCGCCCATGATAAAGGGCTATGTTGCATTATTAACCGCGGAAATCACAACAAAATCACGGGAAAGAAAAGAGCGTTAGAATTTCCGGTGACTTAGTCATTATCACACGTGACATTTACGTGACGAGTGATGTCACACTATCAATGGAAGAAGGCAAGTTCACTCAGACAAACTAAGAGGCGGCAAGCTTCACGTTGGGTTAACCCTTCTAAGTTCCAGCATTATCGTTGGTAGTAGCTCCCACATAAATCGATCGCATCGTCGTCTAAACATATTTAGGCGGAGAAAATAGTTATTTAGGAGGCTTAAGTTGTTAATGCTCGAATTTTATTTTGGCTGCTAAAAAGGCAGAAAATTCAGACGCTTTTAAGTTTTGGGGCTAGAAACACCGCAAACAACGAGAAGTTCCTTAATTTAATTTAGGATTAGATTTAAATTATCCGTATACAAAAGTGTATCCATTAAGATAAACGGTGAATGAAAGAAAATGGATCTGAAAAACGTGGTCCAAGAATGGTTAAAGAAGTCTTTAGAAGACCCCATTGTAAAAATACTCGAAAAAAATAGCCATTTAACAAAAGTTCAGCTTGAAACTTTGCTTATAGATATTTTAGCCGAAAATTTGGCCGGAAAACCTCTAAAATACGATGAAAAAGCCAAATTACGTTTAACAAAGGCTAAAATAAGCCGAGGAGCCTTCAACAGAACTTTAAAACAGGCCAGAAAAAACGTGATAAAATCCGTTTACACAATCTTGCTTTTAGGGTACTTAGGTGTTTTCGAAACAACAGCATTGGATGCATACATTGAAGTGGCAAATAAACTGCAAGAATACATTGAAGCGCACAAAGCAGTACCAGCAGAGGTTGAAAACACAGAAGAACAATTGAAACTTCTTAAAATGTTAAGAGAAGAACTTGAAATAAGTCTGAAGAAGCTTTCGGAACCATCTGAAGGCTTCACGTGACGTCACAAATCACACCAGCCCCTTTGTAGGAAGCAGGTAAACGCAAACATATTCAAGACATCTCGTTCATAATCACGTTTCCACCTACAACCATATTAACCACAGCTTTGCTCTTGTGATTTGTGACGTCATGTTACGCTTACGCAAACCTTAAATGTTTTCTCGTAGAAATGTGACGTGTGATGTAACATGTTTAAATCACGCTGGAATTATTTTGGATCACGGTGATGGATTGTGGATGTTGCTATTATTCTTTCCATATTATTTTTTACTATTGCTGTGGGCTTTGCTATTGAATATTCTCGTTATCTTGGCCGGATAAAGAATGAGTACGAAAGGGCAAAAGCTGCTTTTAATGATATCATATTAAGTTTTAGTAGGGAGCTCAAACGCGCTGTCGATGAACTGGAAACTGTTGCACATAAAGTTGAGGCGGCTGCAGCCGAGGGCAGCGAGATAAGGGGGAAATTTGAGGCATTGGAGGGCCAAATGAGGGATTTGGAGGATAAAGCCGGAAAAGTTTTGGAAGAATGGAGTAAAGAGCTTGAACGATTGGATGAAGTTCAGAGGCAAATTCGTGACGTTGTTGCATCACAGAAGGAGTTAGCTGCAAGGGTTTCTCTCATGGAAGAGAAAGCAAAGCAAGCATCTGCTCCACCCGAACTTGGGGTTGAAACAGTTATACCGATAAGGAGGGAGCGAGCACTAGCCCACCTAACTGAAACGGAGCTTGCCGTTCTAGAAATGCTGGCAGCGGAAGGCCCAAAAACAGCTCCGGAGATAAAGGAGAAAATCAAACTTAGCAGGGAGCACACTGCAAGGTTGATGAAGAAACTATATGAAGAGGGCTATCTAGAGAGGGATGCAAGTAAAATACCCTTCAAATACAGTGTGAAGAAGGAGATGGAAAAGCTTTTGAGGAAAACTCCGGAGACTGCCTAAGCTAATGTTTTCTGCTTTACAATTATTTGTGAAAGATTTGGAGAAACCTTGTATTTTATGCGGTTGGAAGAACCGGACTTTACTAGCAAACCCCTACTCACCATCCTTGAAAGGTAGGTTGCAACTGTGCTCAAGCTTATCGGTTGTTTAAATTCCTGCTCATAGACAACTTGAACATCCTTTGACGAAAACCAAATAACAGGAAAATGCCGTTGAATTATAGCTAATATTTTATCATATTTTGAAGAATCATTTACGAAATTCGCAGACAAGCCCGCTTCCGGGTTGCTGCTCACACCACCCAACAGTTCCACAAGGTCAAGCAAACGTAAAGCCTTCTCACGAGTGATGTTGCCTTCAAACGCTATGCTATATTTATTGCCCTCACCATCGAATACTTCAATTCGCATCTTCCTAGCGGGCATTTACCTTAAGACACCTTGCTTCTTCATAAGTGTGCTTCACAAGTTATAGCTGTTGCGGTGAGAACCGTAAAAATGTGAAGTGTAATTACATGGTGAAAAAAGGAGAGGAGCAAAATTTGCAACGATTCTATTTCGCAAAGTTCACAAAAATCCTTCCAAGCGAAAAAATAAAAAAAGTAAGAGTAGTTTACAATTTCCAAAGGAAAAAAGGGGTGCCTTTTTCACAGTAAATAAACCAAAATTATGTAAAATTGAAAGAGAAAAAGATTTTAAAAGGCCATAATTAAGTAAAGTTCACAAGGACTTCACAGCAAGTGAATAGTAATTTGTCCTCACTTTTTCGTTAGGATTGATTAACTGTTTGCGTTAATGATTGTTGTTAATTTGCAAAAATATTCTTTTTGTTAATAAGAGACACCCCTCATTTCCAGTGGAAATGCTGTAAACATTGTATTTTGTATCAAAGTTGTGGGCCCTGTCATGTTTTAACTCTATTTGTGATTTGTTCATATTTTTTTACAAGAAGTCTTTTAATTTCACAAAGCTTCTTACCTTTCAGAGTATATTCTTCTTCTCAAAGAATCAATAATTAATTTTTCTTCTTTCAGAGTTTCCAGTAGAAGTGGTGGGGTGTCTGTTGTGGTTTACGTGAGAAATTTTGCGTTCCTTACGTTTTTCTGTTAAAGGTTCACTTTATTGTATAGCATACCTTATTTTGCCCGGACTTAGTGAAAAGACTTGTCCCTTAAAGGAGGGGAAGGTTGATGAACAACGCAAATGTGCTTGACGAGGTGTTTAATAGGGTCTTTAATAATGCCAGTATTTTTAGAGATAGGGAAGTTCTTCGTCACGACTATTTGCCTGAAAGGTTGCCTCATCGTGAGGAGCAAATAAAACGTGTTGGGGAAATTGTGGCGCCTGTCTTGAGGGGGGAGAGATGCTCCAATATCTTTATTTATGGAAAGACTGGGACTGGTAAAACTGCAGTCACCAAATATGTTTTAACAAGGTTGGAGGCGAAGGCTAGAGAGGTTGGCTCTCCTGTGAGTTTTTGTTATGTTAACTGCCGTTTGGCTGGTACAGAATATCGTGTTCTGGCGACTCTTTGTGGTGGCTTACAGCTTTCAGTTCCGTTCACCGGGCTTTCTGTTGGTGAAGTATTTGAGAGGTTTAAAAGGGGTTTGGACGCGTCGAAGAGAATGATGATCATCGCCTTTGATGAGGTGGATGCTCTGGTTAAATTGCGGGGTGATACTCTTTTATATGAGCTTACGAGGATTAATGAGTCCTTGGCGAAAAGTAAAGTAGCACTCATTGGTATTTCTAACGATCTACGCTTGAAGGAGTACCTTGACCCAAGGGTTTTTAGTTCCTTAAGCGAGGAAGAAATTGTCTTTAGACCGTACGACGCAAGTGAGCTGAGAAATATTCTAGCTGAGCGGGCGCAAATGGCGTTTCGGGAAGGTGTTTTAAGTGATGGCGCTTTAAGCCTTTGTGCAGCTTTAGCTGCGGCTGAGCATGGGGATGCGCGTAGGGCTTTAGATTTGCTTCGAGTTGCCGGCGAGGTTGCGGAACGGAAAGGTGCAAGCATGGTTACTGAGGAACATGTGCGGGAGGCTGAAAAACTTATAGAGCATAACCGTGTTGTTGAAGCTGTGGCTAATCTCACGTTGCACTCTAAACTAGTTATGTTAAGTGTGCTTCACCTTGTCAGGGCTAACGGTTATAAGGCCATTACAGGCGAAATATACGAGGTTTACACTGAGCTTTGCGGCGAATTAGGCATCACTCCCCTAACCCAGCGAAGGGTCAGCACCCTTGTCAATGAGCTTGATGCATTGGGGCTGATTAATGCGCAAGTCACCAGCATGGGGAGGTATGGAAGGACCAAAAAAATCCGCCTTGAAGTGACACGCACCCTTATTAAAGAGGCCTTTTCAAGCGACTCCAGACTCGGGCGGTTGATTGAGTATGAACCCCGTTGCCTTCAAAATATGCGCGCAAGAAGTTAGTGTAGGCTGGTATGTAGGTTTAGGCGAAGGAAAGAACTTTAACCTCGAAGGTTTGCAGGTTTACTATGGGAACCAAGCTTGTTGTTGGAGTAAGGCCCATTCGCTTCATATACTCTGTTTGTTCCTGCCAACACCCGGAGTTAACAACTAGAACACCACGATAATTGGTATAGCCGAGGGTGTGAATATGGCCTGCGTGAAATATGTCGGGGACACGTTCTATAACCAGATGATCCTTGGGTTCCGGGGACAGTGGATTTTTCCCACCATAAACAGGTGCCAAGTGGCGGCATTGTAAAAGCAAGGTCATAGCCTTTTCCGGATAGGTGTATTCCATCCCTTGAATTGTAGAAACAATGTCGTCAAGGCTTCTTCCATGATAGAGGAGAACCTCAACTTTGTGAAGGCTTATTGTACAAGGGTTCCCGAATGAGTAAACCTTTCTCGCTTCTTGCAAGGGTTCAAGGAAGGCTTCTGGAATTGGCGGTTGGGGCGACGCCTTCCTTGAGGCATCGTGGTTTCCAGGAATTATAATTACTTCTATGTAATCGGGAATTTGTTCTATGAATTTTGCTGCAAGTTTATACTGCCCGCAAACATCTTTAATAGCCAACTCTTTTACTTGGTTTGGGTAAACTCCTATTCCATCCACAATGTCCCCGGCTATCAAAACATACTTTACATGGCTTGCTATCTCTCGCATTTCTTCATTTCCGTATTTGCCGTTAAGCCACAAAACAAACCTATTGAAAGCCTCCTTTTGGAATTTTAAACTCCCAACATGCAAATCTGAGGTGAGAACAGCATATATGGGGAACGGCGCCTTGTTTTGAGCTTTCGGGGCTATGTCGGGAAAAATAATATCTTCAACAATTAACAGATCTCCTCGAGTTTTCGTGACACCTAAGCAGACAACCTGATCTAACAATAAAGTTCTCGCCTTATCTAGAAGTGTGCTTGGCGCGTTTTGCGGGACAAGCACCGTGACGCTTGCAGATAAGTCTTCAACTGTTAAAAGGATTCTCTGCTTGGTTTCCCTCTTCTCAGTGATCATGCCGATTATTTTGAGCTTTGTGTTTGGTGGAGCTTTCAAAGCGTCAATTACGGATGAGGCAGCATCTCTAGCGTCCATTCTTTGTCTGAGTAGCTTTTCCATTCGCTTAAACCGGTCTCGGAAATATTCCAGATAATCTTCCACGGTTCCGCCTGAACCCAGCTTACTACCGGGATCATTAATTATATCGATGGCGGCTTCTATTTCCTTTGCATATGGGCGGAAGGCTTTCTTCCCCTCTAACTGGGCTGGTGTTGGAGGCACAAAAGGCTCTAGTGAAGGTTGGGGGAAAGCTTCTTTTGCGGATTCTGGTTTTTCAATTAATTCTTCAAGGAATTTTCTTCCAATGAAAAGTGGCTTATTCCCTATGGTTTCAATTTTTTTCAAGGCCTTGCTTATAACTTCCACAGGATCCTCCGTTGCGGCGATCATGCTTAGAAATTCAAAAGCATCTTTGTTAAGCTGGTATCCTGACGCTATTGTTAATTCGACAGCCTTTTGCAACCTTTCAGATGGGGTGTTCATATCTCTATTTCCCGCCAATTCGCTTTTTTAGGGACTATGATGAAACCTTCTTCGCAGTCACCTACAGCCTCCGTTAAGCCCAGCATGTGGAGATGCGCTGTTAATGCGGCGGTTATGGCGTCTATCTCATGGGGTGTCAACGTATGGTCTTCTGGAATTCCCTCCACACCAAGTCTTCTAAATATTGCTTGTATAGCCTTCCAGTCCTTTGCCGGCATTTTTAACGCCTTTCTCGTCGATGTTGGATGAACCTCGATTGCTTTTATCCCCATTTCTGTTATTAACTTGTTCAACTCAGAAGCGCGGAGTGTTAAGGTTTTCATGGCTCGTAAGCCTGGGGGAAAGACGCGATAACCTTTTTTGATGAGGGCCCTGTCCGCTTTTCGCAAGATCCCGTTTTTCGGGAGGCTGAGGGGGGCGTCTATTGCTACGATTGTTGGCTTAACATGCAGCAGTATTTTAAGAATTTCACTGTTTTTGTAAACTAAACAGGTTTCAACTCTTTTATTTCTCCAAATGGTAATGCCTGTGGGGTTTGTCTCTTTGCCTGCTAGGTCTATACCGATTATAATTTTATCCTTCAATCTCAACACTTACTACCAAGTTTATATAGTTTGTTCCATTTTAAGTTTCTTTGTGTTGCTTTAAGCATGTAGATTGGTGGTGGGATGGATATCCTTAGGAAGCTTCAACGGACTCCTAGTGGAACTTTTTTCGTGTGTTTGCCAAAGGATTGGGCTGAACGTTATGGTTTGAAGCGGGGCTCAGTGGTAGCCGTCAGCGAGACAAGCGATGGCAAACTTCTCATAGACCCCGAGTACGGTGCGGTTCCTTCCCCTCGCATCATTGTTTTGAAGCCTGGGCCTTATTTGAGCCGTGAGATTATTGGGAAATATCTTCTGGGCTTCGACATTATTCGTGTGGAGGCGAAGGAGAATATTAGCTTTGAGATGCGGGAGATCGTCAAGAAGACAGCTAGCCGTCTAGTTGGGTTGGAGATTGTTGAAGAGGATTATTCAAAGATTGTTTTACAGTGTCTACTTGAACCGTCCAGCTTTCCACCGGAGAAGATCCTTAGGAGAGGTTATTCCATTGCGGCCGGCATGCATAGGGATGTTGTTAATGCTTTGGTTAATGGCGATGTTCATATGGCTAGGAGCGTAATTGTTAGGGATGAAGAGGTCAATAGGTTGTACTTTCTTCTCGTCAGAATTTTGAGAACCATAATTCAAAATCCGAGTTTGGGTGAAAAGCTTGGTGTTCAGCCTATCGAATGCTTAGACTATCGATTAGCAGCCAGTCTTGTTGAGACCATTGGGGACGAATGTGCGCGGGCAGGTTTTAAGGTGGTGGAATTAAAGGGATTAAAGCTGACAGAACCCTTTAGAAAAATGGTGGTCGACTTTCATTCGCTACTTTTTGAGGCCCATGAAAACGCCTTAAAAGCGTTCTTTGAAGGGGATGTCGCCCTAGCTGAGGAAGTGCGGGGCTTGAGGGAGAGGGTTGAAAAAGCCTTGGCAACTGTTGAGAAAAATGCTAAAGAGCAAAGTGTAGAGGCGATGCCCCACATTCTGGCGGCTGTCTCAACGTTGTCTCAGATTTATGAACACAGCGTGGACATAGCGGACTTAGTTATGCCCAAAAAACTACAGGCTTGAGGTGAAGGGATGCATCCAAGAGGCGCCAGCGAAAGACAATATCACATTGCCTGTGGAAGGGGAGACTTGGCCGGATATTTGCTTGTTCCCGGAGACCCGGATCGAGTTCCGAAGATAGCGAAGTTCTGGGACTATGCAAGGGAGGTTTCATGTCACCGTGAGTTTAGAAGCATGACCGGCGCCTACAAAAAGGCTCCAATTTCCGCTTTGTCCAGCGGGATTGGTCCAGCATGCATGGCAATTGTGGTTAATGAGGCTTCAGCTGTAGGTGTTCACACTTTCATACGGGTGGGCAGTTCTGGGGCTATACAGGAAGGCATCAAATGTGGTGACTTGATTATCCCCGCCGCGGCTGTGCGCCTTGACGGCACAAGCAACTGCTACATAATGCCGGAGTATCCGGCAGTGGCCAGCCATGAGGTTTTAATAGCGCTTATTGAGGCCGCTGAAACTTTGGGCATAACCAATCATCATGTTGGTATAATCGCAACAACATCAGACTTTTATGCTGGCCAAAATCGCCCTACAGTGGTTGGGACAAGCAGTGTTCTGCCGACTTTGCAGAGGGCAAGGGTACTTGGCTTTGAAATGGAAGCCGCCACCCTTTTCACTCTGGCAAGTCTATACGGCTTAAGGGCGGGGGCCGTATGCGCTGTGTACGCTAACCGTTACACGGGAGAGTTTAAACCAGGCGAGGGTGAAGAAAACGCAATCAAAGTTGCTAATGAGGCTGTGAAAATATTGCATGAATGGGATGAAAGGAAACTGTGAGAGGCAAAAGGTGGCTTTATCCATCGTTTCTTGCAACATAATCTTTAGAAGCAGCCGCGCTCACAATAAGCTGGGGGCCGGGGTGGCGGAGCGGTTAACGCGCTGGCCTCGAGATCTAATCCGCGAAAATAGAGGGCTGGAGAGCCAGTGGGCCCTTGGCCCGCAGGGGTTCAAATCCCCTCCCCGGCGCCAATTTATGTTAGTGTGGTCATATTTGTGGCTGTTCGGCTTTAACAAATACGCTACCCCCTATAGTTTTTGCAGTAGATTTATATGGATGGGGCTCAATTTCAGTCGGTTTGTAAAAGAGGGATGCCGAGGTTTCAATTATGGAGTGGTTTTACATTACACCAATAGCGGGTTTAGCTGCCGTGAGCTTAGCTATCTACCTATACAAGTATGTTACAAGCCAAGACAGTGGCACTGAGAGGATGCGGGAGATTGCAGGAGCCATAAAAGAGGGTGCAAGGGCATATCTTCGAAGGCAGAACATGACGTTGGCTGTTTTCGTGGTTGTGATGGCTGCGGTTTTGGGAGTGCTCTACACGTTTTACGAGAACGCTGCATTTGGGTTAAGCATGGCTGTTGCCTACATTTTCGGCTCCATATGTACAACGGTTGCCGCGTATGTTGGCATGATGGCAGCGGTTGAAGCCAACGTTAGGACGGCTAACGCGGCAAGACATGGATTGAAAAAGGCATTCCCCGTGGCCTTCTACGGCGGCGCGGTTATGGGCTTGTTCATTGTGGGTTTAGCCTTATTGGGTATAAGCCTACTTTACTACCTTTATAGTGTGGTTTTGCCGCCGGTGCTGGGTTGGGCGCCGAATGTTGCTCCTGTTAAGGCTGCAAATGTGGTTTTGGGTTTCAGCTTTGGGGCAAGCGCCTTAGCACTTTTCGCAAAGGCCGGCGGGGGCATATACACCAAAACTGCAGACATCAGTGCTGACCTTGTTGGAAAGGTTGAGCTTGGTATTCCAGAAGACGACCCTCGAAATCCGGCGGTTATCGCAGACAACGTTGGGGATAACGTGGGCGACGTTGCAGGGATGGGCGCTGACCTAATAGACTCGTACATCGCAAGCATTGTAGCTGCAATGATCATTGGCGCAACAATGGGCGTGATCAGCCTTGTCGCCCTCCCCCTCCTCATTGCTGCTGTTGGGCTCTTCGCCTCAATAATAGGCGCCTTTGTGGTTAAGCTGAGCATAAAAGGAAACCCGGGAGCAGCGCTGAACAGGGGATCTTTCGCCACCTGGATAATTTTCGCGGTTTTCCTGTTCATTGTCACTCGGTTTTCCGGACTACCGGACGATCAGTGGCTTGGAGTGTTTCTGCCAACAGCTGCAGGTCTTGTGGCTGGAGTTATAATTGGAATAACCTCTGATTACTTCACATCCATCGATAGAACACCAGCGCAAAAGGTGGCGAAGGCGTCCACAACGGGCGCGGCAATAAACATTCTTACAGGCTTTTCCTATGGCGTCGTAAGCATAGTCCCGCCAATCGTCGGTATTTGCGCCGCCACCGTTGCGGCGTGGAGTTTGGCCAATGCTTTTGGCATCAACCCCGTGTATGGCATTGCCATAGCGGCTGTTGGGATGCTTGCAACCGTTGGAATGACAATATCCGCTGACGCCTATGGACCCGTATCAGATAACGCGAAGGGCATAGCTGAACAGTCTGGCTTGGGCGAAGAAGTTATTGAAGTTGCAGATAGGCTTGACGCCGCAGGCAACACCACAAAAGCCATAACAAAAGGTTTCGCCATAGGCGCAGCAGCTTTAACGGTCTTGGCGCTTTTCGGCGCATATAAGGAACTGGTTGAGCATCTGCTTGGCACGGAGATGGCGCTTGATTTAATGAATCCTAACATTGTCGCCGGCGTTTTCTTGGGCGGCATGATGCCCCCACTGCTTTCGGCACTATTAATACTGGCTGTTGGAAAAAACGCTGAAAGAATGGTTGAAGAGGTTAGGCGCCAGTTTAGGGAGATTCCCGGGCTCATGGAGGGCAAGGCGAAACCAGACTACGCCAAATGTGTGGACATAGCCACTAAAGGCGCCCTTAAAGAGTTAATGCTACCATGTCTCCTAGCCATAATAGTCCCGATCTTGACCATGATAGTTTTGGGCAAGGAAGCCTTGGCGGGTTTCCTAGCCGGAAGCATTGTGACGGGCATCATCTTCGCATTGTTCATGGCTAATGCTGGCGGCCTCTGGGACAACGCCAAAAAATACATCGAAGCCGGAGCCTATGGCGGGAAAGGCTCAGAGGCTCATAGGGCTGCTGTGACAGGTGACACTGTTGGAGACCCGTTCAAGGACACTGCGGGACCATCGCTTAACACGATGATCACGGTGATGTCGCTGGTGGCCGAAGTCTTCGCACCGCTAATCCTATTGCTAATTGCTTAACTTCCTCCTTTTTATTATGGAGTCAGCTTGAGGGTGAAGCAGAGAATTTTATAAATAAGTTGCTGTATGTCTCCTTGTTAAACCGTGTTGAAAGAGGCGTTCATATGGCCAAACTTTGGCATGCCATGGAAGTTAACGAAGTTCTAAGCGAGTTAGGAGTAAGCCGTAACGGTCTATTCTCCTCTGAAGCCCTTGAAAGGCTTAGAAAATATGGTCCAAACGAAATCCGCAAAGTGAAAAGGCGAACAGCCCTCCACATGTTTCTTGACGAGTTTAAAGACATATTCATCTTGCTGTTAATCGCCGCAACAATATTCTCAGCTATAATAGGTTATTGGGAGATGATGCACGGTGGAGAATTCATGGAGGCCTTTGCAGACACCATAACCATAAGCGCCATAGTCCTCTTATGCGCCATAACCGGTTTTATCCAAGAATACAGGGCGGAAAAGGCTGTTGAAGCCCTTAAAAAACTCGCGGCTCCGAAAGCTCGTGTGATAAGGGACGGTGAAGAGATCATTATCCCGGCAAGTGAAGTCGTGCCGGGGGACATCTTAGCCCTAGAAGAGGGCGACCACATACCCGCTGACGCCCGCCTCATAGAGGTTGTTGAGCTTAAAACTAACGAGGCAGTGCTCACGGGGGAGTCCGTGCCAGTTAACAAAGAGCTTGTGGTTTTGTCTGAAAACACTCCTGTTTCCGAGAGGCGGAATATGGTTTTCTCCGCCACCCACGTGGTTTACGGCCGCGGTAAAGCTGTCGTTGTGGCAACGGGCATGAACACGGAATTTGGAAAAATTGCCGAAATGGTGCAAACAGCCGAGGAGGAGGAAACCCCACTACAAAAGAAGCTGGATAGGTTTGCGAGCAAAATAGCAAAAGTTGTGATTGCTGTGTGCGCCTTAATTTTTGCTCTTGAAGCCTTTGAAGTAATAATGAAAATGCATTTTGAAGCTGAAGGGTTCATTCAAGCTTTCATGTCATCAATTTCTCTAGCCATATCCGCGGTTCCAGAGGGGCTCCCCGCGATAGTAACCATTGCACTGGCCTTGGGCGCAAGGGAGTTTGCGAAACGCAACGCTATTGTTAGAAAGTTGTCGGCAGCCGAAAGTCTTGGGGCGGTGACTGTAATATGCTCAGACAAAACAGGGACTATAACAAAGGGCGAGATGACTGTTCGACAGATATACATTGATGGAAAACTTGTTGAAGTTACGGGTGTTGGCTATGAGCCGAAAGGCGAGTTCCGCATAGGCGGCGAAACTGTTAATCCCCAGGGAAGCCTTGAACTGCTCCTACGGATAGGCGCACTGTGCAATAACGCTAGCCTAAGAAAAAATGACCAGCGAAACAGTTGGGAAATTTTTGGGGATCCAACGGAGGGCGCCTTGATAGTTTCGGCAGCCAAGGCTGGACTTGACAAAGAAGCTTTGGAGCAGACGTTTCCACGGATCGGCGAGATTCCCTTCACATCTGAAAGAAAACGCATGACAACAGTTCACAAAGCCCCCGACGGTGAAGTTTACGCCTACATGAAGGGAGCGCCCGAAATAGTTCTTGAAAAATGCTCACATATCCTTGAAGGTGGAAAAGAGAAAAAACTCACGGAGGAAAAAAGGAAAAGGATTTTAGAAATCAATGAACAACTGGCCGGCAACGCCCTACGGGTTCTCGCGATGGCTTATAGACGTTTACCGGCAACAATGGAAAAATACGGTGCTGAAGTTGTTGAGGATGGAATGGTTTTCGTCGGCCTCCAAGGTATGATAGACCCTCCAAGGGAAGAAGCCATAGAGGCAAACAAGAAATGCCAAAAAGCCGGCATAAAAACGGTCATGATAACGGGCGACCACAAATTGACCGCCATAGCTGTTGCAAAAGAGGTTGGAATCTACAAGGAAGGCGACATCGTTCTGACGGGCGCTGAACTGGACAAAATAAGCGACAAAGAATTCGAGGAAATAGTTGAGAAGGTGACGGTTTACGCTAGGGTTTCGCCGGAGCACAAACTTCGGATTGTCAACGCTTTGAAAAGGAAAGGCCACATAGTGGCAATGACAGGCGACGGCGTCAACGATGCACCGGCAGTGAAAGCCGCCGACGTCGGCGTCGCAATGGGCATGAGCGGAACAGACGTCACAAGGGAGGCGGCAGACCTAGTCCTAACAGACGACAACTTCGCAACAATAGTTAAAGCCGTTGAGCAGGGAAGAGTGATATACGACAACATACGCAAATATGCACGTTTCCTCTTGGCATGCAACTTTGACGAACTTCTAGTCATTGGAACTTTTGCAATCCTCGGCGGAATATTCTCGCCTGAAATGTTTCCGCTTCCGCTCCTGCCAGCCATGATACTTTGGATAAACCTTGTCACGGATGGGGCTCCAGCAGTAGCCCTTGCAACAGACCCTCCAGACGTTGATGTCATGGATAGACCGCCCCGCAAACCTGAAGAGGGGATACTCCATGGAATGGGCGCCTTTATAATAGCGTCGTTTATACTTCAAGCAACCGGCACATTCCTAGTGTTCTGTCTAGAATACTATGTTTGGCCGTCCCACCCGTGGATCCTTCCAGACGGAACCATTGACGAGGTGGCGAGACAGCTCACCTACAGAGAGGCTACCACAACAGCCTTTGTGCAAGCCGCCATGTTCGAGCTTTTCGTTGTGTGGAACTGTCGCTCAGAGAAACGCAGCGTATGGAGGATGGGCAGAAAAGCCTTCGAAAACAAGTTCTTTGTAATCGCCGACCTAGTGTCTGTTGCCCTGACTCTTGGAATAACCTACATGCCAATAACACAGCAACTGTTCCACTTAACAGCCCTAAGCCTTACAGACCTTGCGTACGTTGTAGGCGTGGCAAGCTGGGGCCTCCTAATATTCCCAGAGATATTCATGGGCAGAAAAGTCTGGAAATGGCAGTAGAACTAGGCAAACTCTGTTCATGGATATATGCGGGTTATTGTTCTTGGGAAGGGTATTGCCTCACGAATGTGCTTAAGCTTACAAATCCACATCACAGTTCTTTCTATTCCAAGCCCAAACCCGGAGTGGGGGACCGAACCATACCTCCGCAGGTCAAGGTACCACTCGTAGGCTTGTCGCGGTAGGCCGAACTCTTCTATGCGCTTCTCCAGCAATTTCAAGTCGTGGATACGTTGGCTTCCACCTATTATTTCTCCGTAACCTTCAGGGGCCATTAAATCCGCGCAGAGCACAACCTCTGGGTTTTCTGGGTCGGGCTGCATGTAGAAGGCTTTAGCCTTAGCTGGATATCTATGTACAAAAACGGGTTTTTCAAACTGGAGGGAAATGTACCTTTCATGGGGTGCTCCAAGGTCTTCCCCCCACTCTATTTGGAAGCCGGCCTTCTGCAGCATGCTTATGGCTTCCGTATAGCTTAATCTCTCAAACGGCGGCTCAACCTTTTGCAGAGGCTTTATGTCCCGCTTCAGAATTTCTAATTCTCTCCGGCGTTTTTCAAGAACCGTTTTAACAATGTAGGTTACCATTTCCTCTTGAACCTTCAAGTTTTCTTCGAAGTCGCAGAAAGCCATTTCCGGTTCAACCATCCAAAACTCCGTTAGATGCCTTGGCGTTTTAGATTTCTCAGCCCTAAACGTTGGACCGAAACAGTAAACTTTCTTGAAGGCGGCTATCGTCGCCTCTACATAAAGCTGGCCGCTTTGGGTTAGGTAGGCTTTTTCTCCGAAATATGGCACTTCAAAGAGGGTTGTTGTCCCCTCAACGGCAGCCGGCGTAAATATGGGGGCGTCTGTTAAAACGAAGCCTCGAGTGTCAAGGAAGTCTCTGCATGCTTTAATCACATCAGCCCTAATCCTTAGGATGGCAGTTTGCCTCGGGCTTCTAATCCACAGCTGTCTGTGATTCAGTAGGAAGTCTATGCCGTGCTCTTTTTTCGCCAATGGGTAGTCACGTTCAGCTAGGTGGACAATTTGTAAGTCCTTAACTCGAATTTCGTAGCCTCCGGGCGCCCTCCGATCTTCCTTTACTGTTCCTCTGATTATTATGGAGGATTCCTGAGTGAGTTTATCCGCATCATCAAAGACTTTCTCGCCAACCTCGTCTTTGTGGATGGTGGCCTGCATGAAGCCCGTTCCATCCCTAACTATTAAAAACTGTACTCCGCCGCTGGAGCGTCTCGTTACAAGCCAGCCTTTTATTTCGACTTCGCAGTTCGTGAGTTTGCCGTCTAAAATGTCACTTACATTCATTTGCCCGTCCTCCTTTAAAACCGTTGGGGGTGCTGTTAGCCTTTAAGCTAAGAGTTATAAGAAGTTTTAGCCACGTTAAAATGGCCACCTAACACCTTTAATACCCAGATAATATGCGCCATTTTTCTATTTTAAATGTTTTGGCTTGGGGCTCCATAACTCTTAAATCTCTTTCATTAGCTGGTTTCTTTGAGCGTAATGCACATCAATCAAGGAAGGCTTAAAGCCCTAAAAATATCCGCGTTTGCCATAACAAGCGTTGCTATCGTAGAGTTTATCTCCGGCTTGCTTGCTGGCAGTTTAGCAATCATAAGCGATAGCGCCCACGCCACGCTGGACGCCTTGTCAACGTTCATTTTGCTCTACGCCACTAAAGCCTCGCTGAAACCTTCAGACGAGGAGCACATGTATGGGCATGAAAAATTCGAGTCCTTGGGCGGTTTAGTTGGCGGCATAATCCTTCTTGGCACCGCCCTCTACCTGGTTATGAGGGCATTCCAAAAAATTTTCACGGGAGAGATCTTCATAGTTCAAGAATGGCAGGTTATAGGCTTCGCCGCCATAGCCTACACCTTTTGTGTTGACCTTTTAAGGTTGAAGGTGCTTTATAACGTGAGGGAGGAAAGTGTGACGGCGAAGGCTGGCTTTTACCATTCTTTTGCGGATTTGGGTTCAACTCTTGTGGCTTTTTCCGGGTTCAGCATGGCGGCTTTAGGCTTTCCAGTTTTCGATGTTTTGGCCTCCCTTGTTTTGAGCACAGTTATAGGTTATCTAAGCGTTAAACTTGTTAAAGCCAGCGGAATGGAGCTAAGCGACGCCGTGCCTAAAGGCCTCATTGAAAAGGTTATAGTGGAAATTGCGGCGACGGATGGAGTTTCAAAAATCGCAAACTTGAGGGTTAGGAAGGCTGGAGCCAAAACCTTTGTTGAGGCCGCCATAAATGTTCCAGACTACATGAGTCTTGAGGAATCCCATGCGGTTGCTTCAAAAGTGGAGGAGAACCTCAAACGCCTACTAGGCTCGGCTGAAGTTGTCATCCACGTTGAACCTTCTGAAAGGGAAATGTTAACCGCGAAGCTCGTGGAAAAGCTTGCAAGAGAGGTGGAGGGTGTAAAAGAGGTCCATGAAATAAGCGTTGTCCATTCCAACGGCAAACTGTACCTAACATTACATGTAAGGGTTGACCCCAAACTGTCCCTACACGAAGCCCATGAACTGGCGGAGAAAATTGAACAAAACCTCCTTCTGGAAATCAAGAACATTGAAAATGTAACAGTGCACATAGAACCATTTAATTCGAATATTCGAAGAGGCCCTATCGCGGACGAGGGGGAAATTCGCCGAATAATATTTGAGACGGCTGAGACCATGCGGCAATTTCTCAGTGTAAAGCGAATCGTTACGTATGTTGCTGGTAGGCGATATATAAACATAGACTGCTGTTTCACGGGGCAAGTTAACGTTGAAAAAGCTCACGAAATAGCATCAAAAATTGAAGACGCGATAAAACATAGGTTTTCAGAAACCGTGGTTACGGTGCACGTTGAACCCCAAACGTGAAAGATTTAACCCAGACTTCCCAACAAAAATGCAATGAGCCCCACGAGAAACCAGCCTAGCACTTGACTTTTCACACGCTTAGCGTTTTCCCGCGAAGGGTTCTTTAGAAGCATCGCCGAGGCCGCTATGAGCCCAATGTCGGTGGCCATAACAGCCGGTATGAACCAGAAAGATACAAGGTTCAGCATGGGCGGTAGAGGCGTTAGGGCCACCGCGAGCATGTAAAAAATCACAGCGATTACTGCCGCCTTCCTCTCTCCATAGAGAACCGCCACAGTCTTTATGTTTCTGGTTTTGTCCCCTTGAACGTCCACTATTCCCTTCGTTATCTCTCTACCCGTGTTCGAAAGGAACACCATGGCCACAAAAATCCAAATTTTGCTCTCCACCACACCGGATACGGCCAAGTTTCCATAAATAAACGGCGCTGAAACACATGCACTCACCATCAAGTTCCCAAGAAACCCCGTTTTCTTCCCGAAAGTGACATAGCTCACCGAGATTAACCAGAAAATAAAGGCTGTTGTAATACATGGGAGCACTACAGCAGAGTTTGTGAGAAACGCCGCCGCCAGACCTAATACTGACAACACTCCGGCGAAAGCCAATGCTTCCCTAGGCTTTATTAAACCGCTTGGAATTGGGCGTGAAGGCTCGTTAATGGCGTCTATCTCCCTGTCATAATAATCGTTTATGGCCATTGAAGCCGCTGTCAGCAAAAAACCAGTAAAGAAGCCATAGGCCAAACTGGAAAAGTGGCGACTAGAAAGGGCACCCACATCTGCGAGAACAGCGCCCACGACCACTGCAAAACCCATCATTAAACAGTTCATTGGACGCGTTAGACGCACATAGCCCATAAGCTTTTCCATGCCCATCCAGCTCGCAGCGCCCACGTCAGTTCTCCTAAAAGGTTTAATTTGCACCGATATAAATAACATCGGTAAAGCTGGCGATTCTTTGATCCGCGACTTTGAACCGGAGAAGCTGACGGTAATAATTCCCGTAGGTGGGAAGGCCACTCGGCTTTTGCCGCTGACAGCTGAAACCAGCAAGGCTTGCTTAAGGCTTTTAAATAGGCCGCTCATAGAGTTTTCGCTTTTATCCCTTGCACGTCAAGGCGTTAGAAACTTCATATTTGGAGTTAAAGGATACACAAACTACCGAGATTTATACGATTACTTCGAGTCTGGCTACGGGTTTTCAGCCCGTTACGGCATAAGCCCGCGAGTTCACATTAAATATCAGCCAAACATGGACGATTTGGGAAGCGCAGATTCAGCGCGAATAAACATGGAATATTACAATGTAAAGGGTGTAGTCTTTGCAGTGCAAGGCGACAACATTTTCGATGTAAACCTAAAAGAGCTTGTTAAATTCCACCTAGAGAAAGAAGCCACGCTTACAATAGCCCTAAGGGAGGTGGAAAGCGTCGAAGGCTACGGCGTCGCCGCCATAACCAAAGACTACAGAATCCAAAAATTCATTGAAAAGCCAGCCCCTGGAGAGGCGCCATCAAATCTTGTGAACACTGGCCTCTACATGCTTTCGCCAGAGATAAGAAGGATATTTAGAGAAAAAGGCGTTAAACAATTAATGAAGGAGCGTAACCGCCTCGACTTCGGATACGACTTCATCCCCTACCTAATAGAGACCGGAAGACCTGTTTACGGCTATGTCTTAAGGGGCGGCTGGTATGATGTAGGAACTCCTGAACGTTATTTAGAAGCTATGCATGACTTGTTGGAAGGCCGCTTCTCATATCTTTTAGACTTTGAGGGGAGAATAGACGCCAAAACAAGAGTTTGGATTCAAGGTGAAAGTTTAGAATCCATGAAGCGTCGAGAAGAGATCATTAAGAAGATCAAGCAGGGGAAAATCGAGGTTGAGGGGAGCGTTTTAATAGGCCGACATTGTAAAATAGGCGATGGATCGCGGTTAGCAAATTCCTGCATAGATAACTATACAAGGATTGAACGTGGAGTCACTATAGAAAATTCCGCCGTTATGGATAGGACTATAGTCGGTAATAGGGCGGAGATAAGGGACAGCATTATAGGCAGACACGTAACCATAAACTCAAGTTTCAAAAATCCAACAAAAATCAGTGCAATTTCCGTGGTGGCTGACGACGTCACAATTGCAGAAGGTTCTGTCTTAAACGCAACAAAGGTTTACCCCCACAAGCATGTCAAGGGGCAATTTGAAAACCAGACAATCTAACTATTTCTGTTCGCTTAGCTCCTTTATCTCTTTCCACACATGATAAGCCAAGCTGGTTGCAGAGCCTGCCGCAATCCCCAGCAATATCTCCATTAACCACTGATTCTTTAGGGCAACGGCGACAATGGTTGCGGCGTCAAAGGAGATGGCTATCATAACGTAAATCCAACACCACGTAGTTGATTCCAAGCGGCGGGGTCTGCTTATCCCAACAACTGAAAGTATTGCAAGAACAATTAAGGCGGATATCAGAATGTGAATCATCAGCCTTTCAACCATCCCTTGATTAAGCCTTAAACCATTTGAATATGAGATATCTAACTTTTCCTTCTTCCAAGTCTGGCACTGCAATTATAAACCTTTTGCGGACTGTAGTTGCCAGCCTACCTGCCTTAACAATATCTGTTGCCGTTAATTCAGAAGCCCCCTTTTTCACGGAAACCATGTAGGGGGCATGCTCCAAACCAGGTCCATACTTGTATACTGCAAAATCGCACCCGAATTTTATGCCTGGAGTCACCACCATTCCCTTTTCGCGGAGGTCGCGGTAAACAGCATATTTCTCGTCAAACTCGTCATACAACATTCTTGCTTTCTGTTGGAGTTTTTTCAAGGACACTTTTCGTTTTCCAACCCCTTCATACACTGTTATGATTCCCTTTTCGGCGAGGTATAATCCCTCCATTAAGTCCAAAATTAACGGAACGTTAAATTCTGGGACCTTCGGCTTTGGAATACCCAATGGTTTGCCGTAAAAACCCATTTTATAGAGTTCTGAACCATCCGCCGGGTTCCATACAACCAAAAAGTTTTCTATAAATTCAACCAGTATTTTTCGAGGCATTTCCAGCCCTTCACATTATGAGGGATAATATGCGGGCTGCCTCCACAGCGTCTTCAGCTTTATCCGCAGCATCCTCGAGGAGCTGAAGCACGTCTCTCAAAAGCAAAAGGGCTTGAATTTCAAGTTTGCTGTTTAGAAGCTTTATCTCCAGATTGCGGTAAAGCTCATCAACCTCTCTTTCGGCTATCTCAACTTCGCTGGCTTTTTCCATGGCCTTTTCTGGGCTGTACGACAAAACCATTATAGTCTCTCTGAGCTTTATGACGGTTTCAAGGACAGCCTCTGAAAGTTTCAGAAGATCCCTTTTAATTTCGGCAGGCACATTCCAGTTATGCTCCATCATTTGCAGAAGGCGGAAAACTATCCCCTCCGAAAAGTCGGCTATTTCGCTTGCAAGGTTTGTGAATCTTAAGAAGTCCTCCCTGCTTAGTAGTATGGCCCCAATCTCCGCTAACTCCCTTGAAACAAGCCTCCTAGCGTTGTCCACATCATCTTTACTAGCTCTAATCTCGTTGTAAACCTGTTTAGCTTTTTCCTCGTCATTCTTTATTAAGCAATCAATCATTTGCGGAATTTTCCTAGTCACATCTAAAACTTTTCTCAAATGTTCCTGGCATGCGTTTAACGCCCTACGCCTGGCCCGTTCCTCGGTTTCTGCTGGAAGCACCAAACTTCTTCCCGCCGCTGAACCCGTTCCATCCCCCTTCTATGAATATGTTCGATGCGTTAAAAAGGTAGCGACAACTATCCCTTCACCGGCTCCCCTAAATCCTCAAAATCTATCTTTTTCCGGAAGTATTTGTGCAATAACTCTGGCAGGGAAGCGACTTTGGTTCGAACCTGTCTCCACGTGTCCCGGTCGCGGATGGTTACCGTGTCATCTTTGAGGGTTTCATAGTCTATAGTTATTCCTAATGGTATGCCTGCTTCATCTGCCCTTGCATAGCGTCTTCCAATGGAACCTGCCTCATCATACTCCGCGACGAAACCTTCGTCAATCAGCATTTTGTAGATCTCCATGGCCTTTTCAGGAAGGCCGTCTCTGCTCACCAGCGGGTATACACCCACCTGTATGGGTGCTATGTCTCTTGGAAAACTGAGAATCACCCTGTCATCCCTGACGCGGTAGGCGTACTCAAGAGCTACATAGACAAGCCTGTCTGAGCCGAAACTTGGCTCAACAACATGGGGTATAAAACGTCTTCCCGGCTCTTTAACCGTGCGTTTGGTTATTTCCACATGTTCCGGTAGAATCTTATGTTCCCCAAGCATGTAATAGCCCTTTTCCCTGAAAAAGGCTTCAACCTCTTCTGGGTTTACTTTCTCAAGCCTTTCTGCAATTTTTTGGGCATCGTCCCTAAAAACTGGTCCAAGCTTCGCCATTAAAGGTTTTATTACGGTTTTCTCCACTTCAATAGGTTTTTCATATTCCTTGAAAACCTGCATGTCTACTCCGCTAAACTGCATGTGCCTTTTTAAGTCGTAGTCCGTTCTATACGCGTGGCCTGAAACCTCAATCCAGCCCCAACGGTCAACGTAGACCTCTTGGTCAAAGCTTTGGATGGAATAGTGGGCGCGTTCCCATGGAAGTTTTTCGATGAAACGCTGCTTTTCAGACGGGACCCCCAATTCCACCAGCAGCTTCTTCGCCAGCGCCATGAAGGCTGCTTGCCATGGAACTTTTATGTACCCTTTTTCCAGCGCCTCTTTCACGGTGACTTCAACAACCTCCTCTGAGCCGCGGAGTTTGCTTTCAGCCAAGACAAGCCGCAAAGTTTCATTTTCCACATCCTTTAAAATGAAGCAGTTGGGGTTCTCCGGGTCGAAGAAAAACTCTATGTCAATTATGGTGAACTCCCTAAGCCTTATCAAGCCCTGTCTTGGTGAAATTTCATTTCGCAAGGCGTGACCTATCTGCATGACACCAAAGGGAAGCTGTTCCCTCGCATTTTCGTATAGCCGTCTGAACTCCACGAATATATTTTGTGCGGCCTCGGGTCTTCCGTAACCTATGGCCTCCGAATAGGGGCCTATCGTGGTTTTGAACATTGTTAAAAAGTGTTTTGGCTCTCCAAAGTCTCCACCGCATTCTGGGCAGCGCACTTCATGTTTGTCCATGGCCTCTTTAAGCTCTTTTAAGCCAAGTTTCTCGACCTCCGCGTCGCTTAGCTTTGCTTTTTCTCGAAGCAAGTGGTCTGCTCTGAAGCGTCTTCCGCATTTTAAACACTCCACCATAGGCTCCATAAAGTTTTCAACATGCCCTGAGGCCTCAAACACTTTAGCTGGCGCTATGATCGGGGCTTCTATCTCCATGATTCCAAGCTTGTTCACAAAAAGTTCCCTAAGTTTTCTTTCAATGTTCTGTTTTAGCCTTGCGCCCAAGAAGCCGTAGGTTACAAAGCCGCTAACACCACCGTAGATTTCATAGGACTGCCAGAAGAACCCCCTGCGGCGGGCTAACTCGCTTATCAATGTGTACTTGTCTGTTGGTGCTTCGTCCATTTTTACACCTCAGCTTCATGTGTGGCTAAATTCTTTAAAGCTTACTTAATAATAAACCTTAAAAATGGGACTGGGCTGTTGAGACCTTTAGCCGACTTATTTGCCTAGTTTCTGTTATAAGTGTTTGGCGATCGTCACATCTTGGATTTTACCGTCTTCATTTAGGTGAAATTCCAAGAGCACCCTGTCGAGGGCGTTTCTTTTGCTGTTAAATTCTTCACCGCATTCTCCACATTGAATATCTGCCTCCATCTCAACAACGTACCATGATGCCTCCATATAGAAGCGCCCACAGCTTGGGCAACGCAAAACCGTTACATCCATCCAAGCCCTCATTTTCAACCACTTTATGCAAATGCTTGCATAGAGCTTTATAAATCCGTATGTAATATGGAAGACAAAGTGGTGCATGGTTTGCCAAACATTAAAGTGGCCCTTGTCGGTGTTGGAAACTGCGCATCTGCCCTTGTTCAAGGAATTCAATATTATGGTAAGTCTGGGAACGGCGGCGAATGTTTTGGTTTAAGAAACCCAACCCTTAGAGGGTACAGTCCCAAAGACATTCAAGTTGTTGCCGCTTTCGATATTGATAGCAGAAAAGTTGGAAAGGATTTAGCCGAAGCGATTTTTGCTTCTCCGAACAATGCGCCGAAATTTGTGGATGTAGCGCCGACCGGCGTCATTGTCCATAAGGGACCGGTTTTAGACGGCATCGGCGAGTATACAAAAAACGTGGTTCAAGTGAGCAGTTTGCCCGAAGCTGACGTTGTAAAAGTGCTGAGGGAGAGTGGCGCTGAAATCGTGGTTAACCTGCTTCCAAGCGGCGCCGTTAGGGCTTCGGAATGGTATGCAAATCAAGCGTTGAAGGCTGGATGTGCCTTCATAAATGCGACGCCAACTTTTATCGCGAGCAATCTTGAATGGGCGAGGCGTTACGAAGATGCCGGTTTGCCCTTAGTGGGCGACGACCTGATTGACCAGATAGGCGCCACAACGATCCACAAAATTCTATTGCAGCATCTTTCCAGGTATGGTGTCCGTGTAACGGAAACTTACCAGCTTGACGTTGGAGGGGGAACAGAATCTCTTGACACATTTGAGAGAACTAGAGACTTGAAAAGGGCGATTAAAACCGAAACCGTTAAGGCATCATTACCCTACGAGGCCGAAGTGGTTGCCGGGTCAACGGACTACGTTGACTTCCTCCAAAACAGGCGGGACAGCTTCTTCTGGATTAGGGGAGTTTACTTCTGCGGGGCACTTGTTCAAATTGACATTAGGCTTTCAACCATCGACGCCCCCAACGCAGGATCCCCACTCTTAGATGTGATAAGAGCCGTTAAAATAGCCCTAAACCGTAAACTGAAGGGGGCCATACTACCCATATGCGCTTATGCCTTCAAACGTCCACCGCAGCTTTTATCGATGGAAATTGCAGAAAAAATGTTTGAGGAATTTATTGCCCAAAATCGATCCTAAAGTCATCCGCCAAACTCTCTAATTTCTTAATAATCTCCTCCTTCACTCCGGTTTTGGCCACCTCCCCCTTAATCCACGAAATTGTCTCGACTGGAGTTGGATCCACCCCCCGCAGTATTGCCAAGTAAACGCTTGCGAAATCCCCGATCAACGTGGCTGACACCATTTTGGACAGCCGCCCCTTCCCCAACCTCCAAATTTCTTGAACATTTACCCCTTTACTGTTCAGAATCTGTTTAGTTGCTTCTATACGAGCCCTAACTTCTAACGGTTCATCTTTGTCGCGTATAAACAATGCGGAGAAATATTTTGCCAGTCCTTCAGCTCTTTCCCAGCCGACAACTTCGTTATGGTTCAGCTCCGGGAAAGCGTTCCAAAAAGCTGGAATCTTGCTGTTTTCGTTGAATTGCTGTTTAAGGCGTTGGGCAACGGAACGGTAAAAGCCAAACCCATAGATAATCGGGATTGTGCCATTAACCTTAACTGCCAACTTTTTCGATGGGTTAATCTCCAAGCGTCTTTCCGGAGAGTTTTCAATGCAGATTTGCTCTAGCACAGATTTTGCCTCGAGAATTTCGTCCCATATGTTTGGGACTAGGCCAAGCTTCTCCATGAAAACCATTAGGGGCATTAAGAGGTATGGGAGGGCTGCTCTTGGTGGAATCCCCTTCGGTATTTGCAGAGCTGGTACCCTCATTTTCTCTGCAATCTTCAAAAGGGTTCCATCGGAGCTTATGCAAAAAATCTTACACCCTTTTTTAGCGGCGTCCAGAAGACAACTAAGTGTTTCCTCAGTTTCTCCCGAATAACTTACCATGAAAGTTATGGCGCCATCCTTTGCGTGCGCCGGAAGCGTATATTCTCGGCAAACTTCCACAGGCACTGTGAGGACGGTTCGCCCCCAATCCCTAACAAATTCGCCTCCCATGGCGGAGGCGCCCATGCCGGCCACGATAATCATTTTCGGTTTTGGATAGTCTAACTCGCTTTTTCGAGCCTTTTCGGCAGCCTCCATGTAGTGCCTTGGCGCGTTGATGCAGAAGGAAAGCATGTCGCTTTTGTCTATTCTCCTAATTTCATCTAAATTGTCTAAAACAGCTGGCAAATTCAGCCCCCTCTATTTCTATGGTTTTCGGCTTTTAGCTTTTAAAAACAACAGCTAACCTATTTAACCGGCCCACCTCATATTTTGTGCAGTGAGATGTTGAACCGTAGAAAGGTTTCGATAGCTATTCCCGCCTCCGTGGTTTCCGACGTTCCTCACCTGAGGGAAAAAACAGCGAAAGTAGGTTTGATCGGGAGGGCTCCGCAATTTTCGGGGTTGAAGAGATAATAATTTACCAAGACAAGCCGGGTGTAAATCAGAAGGCTGAAGTAGACTTGATAAGCACGCTGCTAAGCTACATGGAAACTCCCCAATACCTTCGAAAAAGACTGTTCAAGCTAAGACCTGAACTACGTTATGCTGGAATCTTACCTCCTTTGAGAACACCCCACCATCCCACCGCTAAGAGAACGGTTGACTTAAAGGTTGGCGAATACCGTGAAGGTGTAACCATGGCAAAGACTAGAGGGGGCATTCTTGTGGATGTGGGTGTCGAAAAACCAGCGCTTGTGACAGGTGTCCATTTGCCTCTGGGTAAAAGGGTAACCGTCAAAATTGAAAGCGTTAAAGAGTCGCTGACAGCGAAAGTGGTGGATGTTAATGAAATCCCCTGCTACTGGGGATACAGGGTAACAGTTTGGGAGGGCTCATTCGGGAGCCTTACGAAGAGCGGAAAGTTTGATTTGAAAATTGCCACATCAAGGCACGGTGAAGTTTTCACCACCGTTAAAGATAGGATTGCAGAAAGATGGGCAAAGGCTGGAAACGTGCTAATTGGGTTCGGCGCACCAGACGCTGGGCTCTATGAAATAATTAAACGTGAAAACCTTAACTTGGAAAATGTTGTAGACTTTGTGGTTAACACGGTTCCGGGACAATGGACGGAAACCATTCGAACCGAGGAGGCTGTCATAGCATCCCTTGCAGTTTTCAATTGCTTTCTGGGGCTTTAAGGTTTAAATGCTTGTTTTTCTTTAAGTTGGCTCATGCACTTCGATGTGGCGATGCCGTTAACCCTTTTTGCAGTTACGGTAACTGCAACATTTCTAAGCGGAAGGGTTGAAAAAAAGCTTAGAGCTGTTTTCGAGGAGAGGGAATTCAAGGTTAAGGATACATTTTTACTGGTGGCGGCAATTAGCGTGGCGGTTTCCGTCATGACGCTTATACCTCAAATGGCTATCGTAGTAATCTTTCTGCTCGCCTACTCACTGCTGCTTTCCATTTTCACCTACATTTTCTCGGACGTGAAAAGGGTTCAAGCTAAGCTTTTTTGCGCTGGCTTCGTCGCGGTCTGCCTTTTAGCTGGCACCGTCAGCCTTTTCTTTTCGGTGTTCTCTGACGTTTATTTCGCCTACGGGGCTCTCGTTTTGTACTGTTTGGGCGGCTTTTCCTTAATAGCGCTTGTTTATGAGGATGGTCGGAAACATGCAAAGGAACGCTGGTACATAGCTGCCATGCCCTCCATCCTATTCATCACTCTTTACATTTTCTACAGCAAAACACACGTATGGTTCCCGTATATGCTAAACATTTATGGACTTGTTTTCGCCGTCCTAATAATCCTCTACTTCGGGAGTCTATTTTCATGGAAATCATCGCTGGTTTTTGCCGGCCTCTTAACCACCGCTGACGTAATATTGGTTTTGGTAACCCGAACCATGGTTTCGGCTGCAATCCACGTGTCAAGCTTAAGGCTTCCAGTGCTGATTATTTTACCCACATTTCCACAAATTATAACCCAGCAAGGCGCGTTGTTTATGTCCCTAGGCTTAGGAGACTTCTTTTTCGCAGGTCTTCTAGCCACACAAACACACAAAAAATTTGGAAAAAACACGGCTCTACTAGCGTCGGCAACTATGGCTACCTCATTTTTTGCCTTTGAAGCATTTATATTAAACTTTAGGGTGAACGCTTTCCCGGGAACCTTGATGATCCTCTGTGGCTGGCTTCCCGTTGTGCTTTTTAAGTTTTTGAAGGGTGAATATTGAAATTTACAAGTCCTCTTCGGTGATTATCTTAATCCCGTTTTTCCTTAGTAATGCCGCTGTTATCCCTTCGCCCTTTATTGTTTTCCCGGAGAATGTTCCATTGTAAATTCGTCCAAACCCGCATGAAGGGCTTCCCTGCTTTAAAATGGCCTCCTTAATGTTGAATAGTTTGGCTATTTTCAGAGTTTCCTCGGCACCCCGCACAAAGTTTTGTGTCACATCTGTTCCGGATCTTGTGATAACTTTACTTCCGACAATCTCTGCTGGTTCTCTTGGCGTGGGTAAGCCTCCAAGCTGTTCTGGACAGACTGGAATTAATACCTCGCTTTTAAGTAGTGCAACAACTCTTTTGTTAAAGGCGCTTTTCCCGTTATATCTGCATTTAACCCCTAATAAACATGCACTGCAGAGTTTCATGGCTTTCAAATGGGCTTATATGTTTTCATTTTAAAATAATTGTGGCGGCTGTTAGCCGAAGAGGGCTGAAAGTCCTTCGAGGGCTGCTTCTTCTTTGGCCTTTTCTTCCTCTTCCTTCTTTTTCTTCTCTTCTTCCTTTGGTTTAACTTCGGCTGCTGTTGTTGCAGCTGGAGCTGCCGGTACGGGTGCAAGCATCATAGTTGGAGCCGATTTAATAACTTCATCTATGTTAACCTCTGCTAGGGAAGCCACGAGGGCTTTGACTCTGACAGCGTCAACGTTGATGCCGGCTGCTGTTAAAACATGTGTCAAGTTCTCCTCGTTTATGGGCTTTCCAGCCTTGTGGAGGAGCATTGCCGCGTATATGTATTCCATACTTTCACCTCACTCCTAACTATTTCAACTCCTTCAAGTTTGTTTGGGGCTCTCTTCCAAATTAGGAATTCTCATACTTAAACTTAACATTTCCAGGTGGGCTTTTCTAATAAGGTCTTTTATGGTTTCCTTTGTCGGTATGGCTGCGCCAAGCGATAGGGCGTAAGCCTCTTGGTGGGCGATTTGCAATAAGACCCGTATGTTTTCCTTTGTCGGGTAAGCGATGCCCAGTGAAAGTTTGAAGGCTTCTGTGTAGGCGGCTTCAAACTGTTTTTTGGTTTCTTCTATGTTTAAGCTGAGTTGTTCACCCTCTATAATGATGCCACCATCATATACAACTTTTAGTGTTAACCCTGCTTCAACAGCCTTTATCCCTAGTTTTGATAAAACGCTTGCCAGTCTTTCTGAAATGACCTCGCCCTTACGGGCAACCAGTGTGTCTTTCGTTATCCAAACGCTTCCAGACTCTATTCTCGTCGGCAGACCTACAGCGTTCAACTGGCTTATTATGGGTCCGGGCGGATACCCCGTGTTGCCAGCTGGTACAATTATGTCGAAGGATGCAATGTCCCCTGCCTTTGCAATCATGTGAACTTTGTTTCTCTCAAGAAGCAGTGCCAGCTTAAACGGGTTCATGTCTGTGAAGAGGAAAACATTTGAGCCCGTAAGGTACTTTTCCAGCTTTTTTAGTTCGGTTCGCCCCCCAAGACTTTCAATGGCCCTTTTCATTATAGTGTTTTTTACAACGCGGATGTAGGCCTCTCCTCTCAGTTTTTTCTTTAACTCTTGCAGTTGGGATGCCCTGACTTTTTGGAGGCTTGCTATTCCAAGCACTTTGTACCGTCTGAGAAGCTTTATTACCTCCGCGACTTCGGCGGCTTTTTCCTGTAAAACTAGTTGAGATGGCAAATGCCTTCCCTCATTCTACAGCTTAATCTTCACGGGGGCTCCCATGGTTGTTTTGATGTGGATTGATTTGATGTTTTTTATTCCCCTCTTCATTTTTCCCTCAACAATCTTCAACACGGCTTGTATATTCTCTGCCAGCTCCTCTTCCTTCATGTCCTCGGTTCCAATGCGGCACTGTATTACGGGCTGATTGCGCATTCTAACGGTGACGGTTCTGCGGTATTTTCTCAGTAAGCCTTCTATGTCAGCGTGGGGAGGCACAGGCACGGGCATTTTTCCTCTGGGGCCTAAGGCAGCGCCTAAAACTTTGCCCACAAGGGGCATTAGAGGGGCCTCAGCGAGGAAGAAATCATATTCGTTGGCGATTTTTCGTATCTCTCTCTTTTTGCCTGCAAGGGCTTCAAGTTCGTCTTTATCGATCACCAAGTCCGCGTTGGCCCTTTTTGCTTTGAATGCAAGTTCACCCGTTGCGATTACGCACACCTTGTTTGGTTTACTTTGAGGTGGATGCGGTAGTTCAATGTTTTCTTGAAGTCTACCCTCTGGAGATTTCATGTCAACATCCTGAAGCGTCAATATTAGCTCCACTGATTGGACGAAGTTTCTTTTGCCGCCTTTCTCCTTCGCCTCTCTAATAGCATTTAACACTGTTTTAGGCTCTAATGACATTTGTTAGGGCCCCGTGCCATTGATGGATTATTAAGCCATTATAAAAAGGTTCTCTTATACTTCATTTTCAGCGAATATTTCGTTATATTTCCCCTCGTCTATTTCCCTTTGAACCTCTTTTGGGTCCTTCCCCTCAACGGTGACGCCCATGCTTACGCATGTTCCGAGGATTTCTTTAACAGCGGCCTTCAAGGTTTTTGATAGGAGTTCAGGCTGTTTTATCTTTGCTATGCGCATGACTTGCTGCATTGAAAGGTTTCCAACCTTCTGGGTTTTCGGGCTTCCTGAGCCCTTCTCAATTTTAAGTTCACTTACAATCAAGGCTGAAGTGGTTGGCGTTCCAACATTAACCTCAAACTGTTTTGTCTCGGGGTCCACTATGACCTTCACCGGAACCTTCATTCCCGCATAGTCTTTTGTCAACTCGTTTATCTTGTTCACAACAGCCAGAACGTTTACTCCCAAGGGGCCTAAAGCTGGCCCCAACGGCGGGCCCGCCGTGGCTTGTCCACCACTTACAAGCAGTTCCACAATCTTCTTCTCTCCCATAACATCCGCCAACCCTAAGTTTTCGCTTTTTCCACAAGCTTGACATAGTCCGCGTGTACAGTTATTGGAAGCGTGAAGGTTGCTTCAAGAAGTTCTAAAGTCACTTCTTCTTTGGCTTTATCGATTCGCGTTATCTTCGCCCGCATCCCCTTGAACGGTCCACCGGTGACCTCCACAATGTCATTTTCGCTTAACTCCTCGATCACCGGCTTTCGAACTATGTATTTCTCGATTTCCGAAAAGCTTGCAAAGTCTTGAACCCTCGATTTCACATGTTTTATTCCAGCTATAGCTTGTTCCACGAAGTGGGGGCTCTCCGCCTCCACAAATATGTAACCTTTAATCGTGTCCGGGACAAGAATAGCCTTCACTGGTATTTTGTACATTTCAACTCTGGTCGCTATGAATTTTGCCACATTTCTCTCCTGTCCTGTTGTTACGCTTACGGCGAATATTTTTGTGGGCATCTTCTCCATACAAATCCTCCTTACGGCGTCAGTATGGAATCGCGCTTGTCAACAGCTTTATGACGAACCCTATAAGCCCCACAACACCTATGCCTAAAAAGCATATCTTTATCGATAGCCATAGCTCGCTTCTTTTGGGTTTAACCGCCAACTTCAGTGTTTTGGAGCACTGTTCTAGGAAGGACCTTAAACCCATTTTCACCTACCGGCAACGCTCTTAATAAATGGCTCACGTTCATTAACTTTTCTGTAAGCTCTAACGCTGTTTATCGCCATGTTAAACTTTCTGGATTTTTAAACCAATTCTTTCAAGCATTTTAACCAGACGCTGTTTGTCTTCACCCCTTATTCCCTTCCAGTCTAAAACTGCCCATTCAACTTTCTCCAAGGTTCTCTCCACACATTGTTTTAAAATGTCCTCGTCAACTTCCCATAGAGCGTATTTTGGGATTATGTGGCCAAATGCCAGTTCGCCCCTTATGGCTATTTCGGTGAACTTTTCATTGTAGTGGGGGCCTCCAATGCCCAAAACAGCTTGTGTTTCATTTTTTCTAAAACTTGAAACGGTTTCCATGACCGCTTTAGCTATTACTTTCGCCGCTTCAGTGTCAACCCACTGTTTGGGTGAACTGCCCAACTCAATGAACATGGTTGGTTTATTTAATGATGGGCCGTGATGAGTGCATTCATAGGATACCTTATAATTAAGATGCTTTTCGGCTACAAGCTTTGCCATAGCTCTTAGAGCTGTTCTCATGGCATTTGCAGGAGCAACCGAAACTTTCCTTGGACTTCCACCCAACCTTGCCTCCCCAAGGTTTCCAGGAACGTGAACAGAGAGTGTTGGAATTGCACTTTCACTGCTGTGTCTTGAAAGAAAGATTATGAGTTCCGGTGAAGGTGAAAACGCCGCTAAATTTTCTGCATAAACCGGCTCCTCATCCAACACCACCAGCCTAACTTCACACAAATCCCTTTCTCCAATGTAAACTTGGGACTCACCGAATTTTTCTCCAACCCTAAAGGGGTAAGTTTCAAGAATCTGTTTCATAATGTTCATACTTGCCGGATCCTTTTTGGAAGCGACCAGCAGAATCAAATTTGCTCCCAACTGCTTGACGCATCATGTCTAGAAAAGGTTTTCCGTAAAGTTTATAACAGTTCAAAAGCGTTGAAGCTTTAATTCGCGTGGCTGGTAAGCATGCATCTAATCAATTTTAAGGAGCTGTCTGGGCAGCAGCTTATGGAAATAATCGACAAGGCTATTGAGGTGAAGTACAACCCAGAAAAATATCGGAAAGCCTTAGACGGCAAGTCTTTAGCCATGATTTTCCAGAAGACCTCAACGAGAACTAGAGTTTCCTTTGAGGTTGCCATGACCCAGCTTGGGGGACACGCCCTTTACATAGACTGGAGGACGACAAATTTTACGATAGCTGACATATACGATGAAACCCAATATTTGTCGCGGAACGTTAACTGCATCATGGCTAGGCTTCTCCGAAACGCTGACCTGCAAGTTATGGCTAAAGCTTCAAGAGTTCCGGTCATAAATGGATGCGACGAAAAATATCATCCAAGCCAAGCCATAGCCGACCTTATGACCATGAAGGAAAAGAAGGGCAGACTGAAGGGTCTAAAGCTGGTTTACATTGGTGTGCATAACAATGTTTGCAACTCGTTGATAGAGGGATGCACCAAAACAGGCGTCAAGATTGTTACAGTTACACCGATAATTAATGAACCCTCAAGGGATGACGAGCTTCTTGAAGAGGCTAGGAAGACTGGGCTCTATGAAACGACGCTTGACGTGAGGCATGCTGTGAAGGATGCCGACTTTGTTTACACCGATACATGGGTTGACATGGAGTTCTTCACAGACCCCAAATACGCCGCCGAGAGGGAGAAGCGCGTCAAACTTATGATGCCCTATCAAGTGAACAAGGAGCTGCTAAAAGAAAGCAACGCGTTGATAATGCATGATAAGCGAAGATGTAATCGAAAGTCCAAACTCAATAATTTATGAACAGAGCGAAAACAGGCTTTACGCGGCTAAGGCCATATTACTTAAACTGCTAGGAAAATTCTAGGATGGCGTTGTAGGGCTGAGCTTTTTGGAAACTATAGACTGGAATCTTGTTGCCCCTTGCGGTCTTTACCGTGGTGAATGCACGGGCTTCCTTAAGGGCAAGTGTGGAGGCTGTAGAAGCAATAAAGGCGTAAGCAAAGAGTACCGGAAATACTGCAAAATCTACAAATGCGCAGCCCGTAAAAACATTGAAATATGCTTAGACTGCGAAAGTTTTCCATGTAAGTTTTTCGATTTCTTTAAGGCGGAAACACTGGAGTCAAGTGCATGGTTTTTGGACGTTTGGTGTAACATGAAACAAGTCAAGGAACATGGCATTTCAAAGTTTCTCAAAGCCAAGGAAAAGTGGCTGGTGAAGAGAAAAGCTTGTGCCGCAAAAAGGGAAATTAAGTACTGTGATGAATGTAAACAATGGCCATGTGAGTTGCTGAAGAGAGAAGCTCTTACTCCGATGGATTTGCAAAAGTTTAAGGAGTTTATGCTCAAAGTTTGAAAGATAAATGCTCTTGTGCGTCGCTTAATGCTAAATCAGTAGCGCAAAATTTATAAGGAAGAGAATTTTTGCGGCTCATTTAGAGGATAGAAAGACGTATGCGTAGTTGGCCAAATAGGCCAAACATAACGTTCAGTCCCGTCCTGAATTCGGACGATAATGTTGGGTGTTCGATATGGGCATCCACATTATCGCCGAATTTCGGGGCGTGGATCCCCGAAAGATTTCGAGAGTGGAATATCTACGTCCGATTTTGGATAGCGTAGTTGCTAGTTCTGGTTTGCATGTTATTTCTTCAAGTTTTCATCAATTCGAGCCTCATGGGGTTTCCGCCATATACCTTCTAAGCGAGTCGCACTTGAGCGTTCACACATGGCCAGAGTATGGTTATATGGCTTTGGACATTTTCACCTGTGGGGATGATGGGCCGGCTTTGAAGGCTTTTGAACTGTTGGTGGAGAAGTTTAAGCCTAAAAGCGTTGAAAAACGCATCATAAGGAGGGATGTTTATGGAGAAGGTGGAAGCCAAAATACTGTGTGAGCTTGCCTCTTCAAAGAAAACTTTCTGGGAGCTTCTCGATAGGGTCAACGGTCCACTCAAAGATTTTGTGGCAGCGTTAAGAAGACTTATTAGAAATGGGTTTGTCATCGCTGACGAAAGCGGTTTCTCTCTTACCGATAGAGGTAAGAGTCAAATTATACTTGACAGCCTTAATTTTGAAGGCAGGCTTTGCTCGCTTTGTCAAGGCAGACGAATAATCCCAGAGGCAAAGTTCAAGGATATTCTGGAAGAGTTCAAACGTATAGTCCAGAAAAGGCCGAGCCCAACCCTCAACTTTTTCCAAGGGTACATGCTTGAAAGTGATGTGGTTGCGAGGGCTGCCCTAATGCACTATTATGGCGATTTAGCTGGGAAAAGCGTGATCTTGATTGGCGACGACGACTTGTTGAGCATTGCTCTAGCCTTGACGAGACTTCCATCCCGCATAACAGTTCTAGACATTGATAAACGGTTAGGCGAGTTCATAGAGTTCGTCAATAAGGAGTACGGCTTCAACATCGAGTTTGTGGAATATAACGTGGCTGATCCGTTGCCCGCGGAACTGCGGGGAAAATTTGAAGTTTTCTCTTCGGAGCCTCTAGAAACTTTGTCTGGGTTAAGGGCTTTCCTAATTCGTGGTGTGGCTTGCCTAAGGGAGAAGGGTGTCGGCTATTTCGGTTTAACCCTTTATGAGGCTTCTCTTAAAAAGTGGCTGGCTGTTCAGAAACTTTTGACTAGAATGAACTGCGTTGTCACCGACATTATTCAAGGGTTCTCCGTTTACCCAATGGACTATGGCACTGCAAACTATGAGGAATTTGCCTACAACCTAGGCTTTAAAGTTGGCAAAAATCCCGGGGTTAACTGGTACAAGTCCGCTTTGTATAGGTTTGAAGTGCTTGGCAAAGCGAGGCTTCCAACGGGCGCCGATAAAAAGTTGAGGCTTCAGTTTATTGATAAAGAGGAAGACTTAACTCATCCAACATTATATCGTAAATTAGGGAACGTGATTGAAAAGGTAGCGTGCCAAGCATAGCGTTTTGTAAGTGGTGTTTATGTCTTCTCGCAGGATGAAATCTTCCAGCGTTATCCTTGAGAATGTAAAAATCCGACGTGCAAGCGAGGCAGACCTCCAGCAAATTGTCAAGTTGTCTGAAAAGCTTGGGAGAGATGAGAGCGCAATGGATTCTATGGTTTCGCCGTTGCCCAGCGAGTTCCAAAACCCAAACTGGATTCTCAAAAACATTAAGGGCGAAAACACGGTGGTTTTAGTCGCTGAGGCCGACGGAAAAATTGTCGGGTACTCTCTTGGATGGGTTAGTCAACCTTGGTCGTACAAAGCTAAAAGAGGTTATATTTGCGATTGCTTCGTGGAGAAGTCTTACAGGCGACAGGGGATAGGCAAGGCTCTGGTGAAAGCCATGCTTGAATGGTTCAAAAACAAGGGCGTGGAATGCGTTGAAGCAGACATATACTCCAACAACGTTCCATCCTTGGCTATGTTTAAGGGATTAGGCTTCAAAGAGGTTTCAAAAAGGCTTCGCCTAACATTCGAAAGGCAGCAGTAAGGTTTGGCGACTATCCAATAATCATTTCCACAAACTTTTCTGGCTTAAATTCCTCAAGGGCGTCGTAGCTTTGCCCAGTTCCAACAAAAATTATCGGTTTCCGCGTCACATATGTTACGCTTATGGCTGCGCCTCCCTTAACATCCGCATCCACTTTTGTTAGTATGGTTGCGTCTATACCCACGCTTTTATGAAACTCCTCCGCTTGAGCGACAGCATCATTTCCGGTTAATGCGTCCACAGTTAGAATTGTCAAGTCCGGGTTTACCACGCGTTTAATTTTCGCAAGCTCATTCATGAGGTTTCTGTTTGTCTGCATCCGTCCAGCAGTGTCAATTAAGACTGCATGTATCCCGTGAGCCTTTGCGTGGCTTATTGCGTCGTAGGCCACCGCCGCCGGGTCTGCGCCGTACTTATGCTTTATCATTTTTATGCCTAACCGTTTTGCGTGGGTTTCAAGCTGTTCTATGGAGCCCGCCCTGTAAGTGTCGCTGCACGCTAAAACTACCGTGTAGCCCTTTTTATTTAGTAAGTGAGCGACCTTCGCTATTGTTGTGGTTTTGCCTGTACCATTAATCCCAACAAACATAACTACGAAAGGCTCGTTTTTTCGCCTCTTCTCTTCAACAATCTTCAGAAAATCTATTTTTTCGTTGGTTTGCATCACTTCTAGAAGTGCTTCTCGAAGGTTCTGCTCCACAATCTTCCTTTTATCCTCAAGCCTTTTAACTTGTACTCCGGTCAGGCGTTTTTCAATTTCACCGCATATACGTTCTGCCACGGGCACGGCTACATCGTTTTCAATAAGGGTCAGCATAAACTCTGAGAGAATTGGGCGGAGGTTTTCAGCCTTAAGTTCGGTGGTTGTTACTTTACCTATCAGGTTGGTTAAACTTGACTTAAGCCTTTCAAACATTTTTGGCGGGTGTCTCCTTCCTCAGCATGGTCGCCAACTCCTCAAAACGTTCACGGTTCTCGTTGATTCGATCTATAACTTGGGAAAGCTGTTGCTGAAGGGAGACTCTGCTTTTTTCCAAGTCTTCAAGCCTCTTTTTAATTATTTCCTTTGCGTCTTGAAGCGTTTTCTCAACCGATACACCAGCCCCTATACCTACGGTAACCTTGTCGGGCGTTTCAAGTCTAGCTTTTATGTAGGTGTTTCCGCCTATTGGAATGAGAAGCTCAGCATTTTCCTTCTGTTTTTCTAAACCTTCCAACGTCATGTTTGCGTAGGTTAAGTCGGTTAAGACCGCGTTTACCATGTTTATCCTCGCCTCTAAGGCTTCGGCTGTCTGTTCTAGGATGCGCATTTCAACGCTGAGCCTCCGCAGTTCCTCTTCAGCTTTTCCCGCCAATTTTACCTTCTCCAGCCAAAAGTTTTCTTATTAGAGGATCCTCCACCTCGCCGGGAGCCACCTCTTCCACCTTTCTTATTTCTATGTGAAAGCGTTTAACGCGGTGTTTGCTGCCCAGTTCAGTGTAGACTTTTTCTATCGCGTGTTCAGGTTTGATGGCTATCACTTCCTTTTCAAATGATGTTTTCCAGTTTGGCTTTCGAATTTCACCTATAACTCTGAAAACTTTCACTTCGCTCATTTTCCTCCACTACACCCAAAGCTTGTCCAATTATAAACATTTCTGGACCCGTTGTTAGGGAACCTGCAATGGCTGCTCGGCTGTTGCAGATTAAACCTGTCCCCACGTAAGGTATCCCACAGTTAACCGTGCCCACATCCACGGGCACCTTCAAAACTTCCTCTAGAAGCTTTCTTTCCGATTCTTTTAAAAGCGGGTGGGCCAGCACTCCCCTGTTTGTCGCCACGGCTAAGGAGCCAACGTAGGGCAGCTGGGCGATTTCTCCTGGAACAGCCTCCACACCTAATGTGTCTGAAATTTTTCTGATCTCGGACTGTTTGAGCCTCGGGTCGACTACGGCCCCGTAATCGTTTGCCAGAACCATGTTGCCGTAAGCGGTCTTTTTAGTTTCCATCACCGTTATGTTTCCGTCAAAAACAGACTTTATGGCTTTGATTTCTTCATCCCTAACATAATGTGGAAGGAGTATTCCGTTAGAGTTTGCACACGCCAGCACCCCGGCTAAAACTGAACCACCTATATTTGTGTGTGCAAGCCTCACTTTAAGCCATTCAGCTATCCTTTCAGCTTTTTTAAAGTGTACGGGTTTTGGAACTATAAGCATTTTTTCAGTAGCCAGTAGGTATACCCCTATGCTTGCGCTTCCGAATAAGTCCATAAGGTAAATTGCCAAGCTTAATCTCCTTCAGCCAAATAAACTGTAACATTTCCATCTTTATCCTTTGCAGCCCTGACACGAATTTTCCTCGGAGGCTTTTCTATACCCCTGTTCCAGATTTTCTCGTTAACCTCATTACTTATAATAACTCTGGGTTCGGTTTCCTCCTCTCCTTCCACGCTTATAGCTTTAAGCTTCATATGCCTTCTTATAAAATCTCGTATTATCCTAACAGCCTTGGGCGCCCTTTTATTTGGGGGGGCAATCCAGGCTTTTCCCAAGGGGATTGTGTAAAACCTTTCCTCAACAATCCCCTCTTCTTCAATTTCTTCCCCTACTGCGGGCTTGACCTCCTCGCTTTTTTCCTCAGCCTTCTCGACGCTTTCCTCTATTTCCTCACTTTCTTCTTGTTCGTTGGTTTCCTCTTCGACGTTCACGCTTTCACCCTAAGCTTTTATTTTTCTTACTCTCCAGCGTCTCCTTTTAGGGTGCGTTCTAAATTTTCCAGCAGTTTTGACAATAACCCATGTTGGCACAGCCTTTTTCACTTTTCCGGCTTTTGCAAGCCTTCTCTTTTTCGCAGCTGGTTTAAATCTTGCCATCTTCAAATTCTCCTAATTTTTATTTCGCGTTTTTGGGATTGTAGCTGAATCAAGATTTGTTT
The DNA here is from genome assembly GCA_038843545.1 of Bathyarchaeia archaeon. Lineage (GTDB taxonomy): Archaea > Thermoproteota > Bathyarchaeia > Bathyarchaeales > Bathycorpusculaceae > DRVP01. The sequence continues at coordinate 63,049 of JAWBRY010000001.1, forward strand.
GAGCTGTTCATCTGTAAGCGGGATGGGAAGCTTGCCCATCTGGGCTAGTTGGATCAGCTGTAGTTCAAACTGGGCTGTGAACTCCGGCTTAACAAGCTTAAGATTTGCCAACCTTTGCCGGGCTTCAGGCGTCAGAATGCGTTTCAGTATTGCCTGTTTTTGGAGTTCAAGCTGTTGCTCCATCTGGGCTTTTTGTTGTTCCTCGGCGAGTTTTTGTTGTAGAGCAAGAAGTTTTCTCCGGCGGAGTTCTTCAAGCTCTTCTTCTTCCGACATCACTATTCACCACTCTGGTATCTTTTAAGCTCCGGCATCTTTTTCAACAAATCCCTCATTACTTCGGCGGCTATCTCCTCAAGTAGCCTGCGGCCTTCCTTAGTCACTCTTCTCCCCTTATTCTGGTATTTTTCAACTAAACCCGCCGCTTCAAGTTGTTGGAGCGCCTTCCTTATTATTGCGCCTCCAGCCTTGACGGCGTGTTCAGGTCTAACTCCAAAGTCCTTTCTCCCACCATACTCGGCGCGGAGTCTCTCTATGCCTATCGGTCCATGAATGTAGATTTTGCGCAACAGTGACGCGCACCGGGTATACCACCAATCCGAGTTGTCTGGAGGCCTCTGCACATGGGCACCAGTTTTCACTATGCTCGCCCATGGAGGCGGTTTAACTTCGTCAATGTTCTCTTTTATGTAGTTGGCTAGCCTTTGAATGAATTCCGTCGCTGGCACATCGTATGGCGTCGGCAACCCCGTTTCCTCGCTTGCTTCCTTCACTAATTCAACAAGCCCAATATAAAGGCTTTCACTTTTCTGTGGGTTTTCTCCGACGCTTGTGAAGGATAAATGTGTGTCCCCTAACCTCAATTAACTCAGCCCCTATGCGTTTGGAGACCTCTGCAGCTATCTCCGTCGCTTTCACCCCCTTCAGGGCTGTCTTCAGAATTTTAACCTTAATTGTTTCCCGTTTATCCAATTGTTTTTCAATTTCTCTGATAAGGTCTTCTGAGATTTGTCCTTTGCCAACCCAAACCGTTGGTTTCTCGCTGCCGAACTCCCTTTTCAAGCGTCGCCTCATCCCGGAGGTTAACTTGCTCATTTCGCCGTTTTCCTCCTTAGCGGGATGCGCATGTATCCGCCACATTTAAGGCACGTGATAACCACATGGGGTTCCCTTCGCTGTTTAATGCGCACACGACTGCTAACGCCGGGCAAGATAAAGCTTTTGCAGTGGCGGCAAACCAGACGCCTATACTCCGTTGGCAAGCGCACCCTC
>JAWBRY010000002.1:0-19363 GCA_038843545.1 Bathyarchaeia archaeon
TTTGGATGAAGCGGATAACATGACGGCGGATGCCCAGCAAGCCTTAAGGCGCACTATGGAGCGGTACACGGAAACATGCCGCTTCATTTTATGCGCCAACTACAGCGGAAAAATAATAGAGCCTATCCAGTCCCGGTGCGCGCCTTTCCGTTTCACGTATTTGCCACGGGAGGAACACGACAAGTATTTGCGGTACATAGCTGAAAATGAGGGTGTAATCCTTCTCGATGAGGGGTTAGACGCCATCTATGAGGTCTGCGGTGGAGACTTGCGAAGAGCAATCAACACTCTGCAAGCCGCGGCCTCACTGGGCAAACCAATAAACGCTAAAGTCGTTTACTCGATTGCTGGAAGGGCTAACCCGGCGGACGTGCAGAAAATGATTGAAACTGCCATGAAAGGCGATTTTATCGACGCTAGAAAACAGCTTCGAGAGATGATCCAGAAATACGGCGTGGCTGGCAGCGACATAATCCGCCAAATCCACACGGAAATCTTCAAGCTAGACATTCCCGAGCCCTGGAAGATAAAGCTGGCGGACATTGTGGGCGAAATAGACTACCGGCTTGTGGAGGGCGCCGACGAAGAAGTCCAGTTAAGCGCCCTCCTAGCCAAGCTTGTTGAGGCAGCCTACGAAATAAAGGGCGTCGCTAGAAAGGTGTAAAACGTGTACCAGCCCTGGACTGTTAAGTATAAGCCAAAAAGTTTGAAAGAGGTTGTTGGTAATAAGGATGCCATACAAAAGTTTGTTGAATGGGTGAAATCTTGGGACAAAGGCGTACCGCCGAAAAGGGCAGCCTTCCTTTACGGGCCTCCGGGTGTTGGGAAAACCGTCACGGTGGAGGCTTTGGCGAACGACTTCAAAATGGAGTTGGTGGAGAAAAACGCCAGCGACTATAGAACAGAGGAAGCCGTAAAACATTTTGCGGGGTTAGCCTCCCAGTACGGGTCATTGTTCGGCGCGAAGCGGATCATCCTTTTCGACGAACTTGACGGCTTAACTGGAACAGCAGACAAAGGCGGGGTTAAAGCCATAACAGACATAATAAAAACCGCCCAATGTCCCATAGTGCTTATTGCCAACAACGCCTTCGACCCGCGTTTCACGGTTCTCCGCAACTACTGCCTCCTAATAGAGTTCAAGAAACCCTCAACCACCGACGTCTTGAAACATTTGAAGGGCATATGCCTAAAAGAGGGCATAGAAGCCGAGGAGGCAGCATTAAAGTTCATAGCTCAACGTTCAGAAGGCGACATCCGCTCGGCTGTGACGGACCTTCAAGCCTTGGCTCAAGGCAAAAAGCGTCTAACCTATGACGATGTTTCGTGGCTGGGTTTCAGAGACCGTCAAGAAACAATATTCACTGTTCTGCGGATGATCATATATGGGAAAACATGTGAGGGTGCAAAACGCGCTGTTAACATGACTGACGTGGATGTTGACATGCTTTTCGAATGGATATACGAAAACATTCCAAATCACCTAACGGACCCCCGTGACTTGGCAAGGGCTATGGATGCCCTTTCAATGGCTGACGTTTACCGTGGAAGAATACGGAGAACCCAAGACTGGAGTTTCGTGCGCTACGTAATAGACTTCATGACAGCAGGTGTGGCTATGGCGCGGGTTAACGCGAAAACTTCCGGTTGGACGCCTTTCCGTTTCCCAGAGCGCATACAAACCTTGTCAAGGTCTAAGGAAGAGCGCGCCATGCAGTTGGAGATTGGCCGAAAAATAAAGCGCAGATGCCATATATCCGCCACAAGAGCATCAAAAGAAATCCTGCCCTACCTGCGGATAATTTTCAAGAACAATGTGGAGATGGCTGCTGGAATCGCCAAGTGGCTTGACCTAACCCCAGAAATGGTTGAATATATTGCAGAAAGCAAGGAAAAGGCTGAAGCGATAAACAAGCTTTTGGGCTAATGGATTTTGCTTCCTTCAGCTATGTCTTTTTCAGGCTGCAGTGCCACCACGTTGCCCTTGCTGTCTTCAGCTGCCAAAATCATGCACTGGGACTCCACGCCCATGAACTTTCTTCGTTGCAAGTTCAGTATGAAGGCGTATTTTTTGCCCACAAGGTCTTCGGGCTTGTACCACTGTAGAAGTCCGGCAACAGCTTGGCGTTTTTCCATTCCAAAATCCACAACCATTCTTATTAGGTTTCTTGAGCCCGGAATGTGATTTGCCTCTAAAACTTTTCCGACGCGCATGTCCAGCTTTTGAAACTCTTCAAACGTTATTTCCACCATACGCATCACCAATTCGTGAGCTTGCATTGCTTTTAAGTTTTGCGTGAAGCCTTCATCTTCTTTATTTTCTCCACAGTTTTTGCCACGCCTTCCCAGCCTTCGACAGCCTTCGAACGGATTATTTCGAAAGCCTCCTTCGAAGTTAAGCCGGGCATTTCTTCGCCCGTAGCCTTTCTAACGAGGTAGGCTGCGGCGTTTAAAATTTCCCCGTTTAAACGGGAATCCATCAAATCCGCCAAATGGCAGATCAGTGCCTCAATGGTGTGGGGTCTGATTGGGCCGTATTCTCCGTGGTGGGCTGAAACCACGTGGATAAGCTCCAATGGAAAGCCCCTTCGAACAAGCTCCGCTATGGCGATCGACAAGTGGTCCATTTAATCCGCCAAGCCAGTCGTGCCGTAGCTGCCGTTCTGATTAACAGTGTAAGTTAGGGGCTTGAAGAGGTCGTGAAGCAGAACGCCAGCCACCACAAGGTCTCTGTTCACTTTTCCACGGTAAACCTTTTCAACGGAGTTGCACAACGCCAAAGCCAAATTGGTTGTTGAAATCACATGCTCAACATATCCGCCGGGATAACAGTGGTGATGCGACAAACCGGCAGGCGAAACATCAAGGGGTAAACCGCTGTAAACTTTCCCGCTGATCTCGAAGGCAGGATTTTCAAGAAGTTCAATCACTTTTTTCCGAAGGTTTTCGTCGCGGATTTTCTCGGCTAAAGCCCTAATTTTTGGATGAAGCAAACCAACCCACATCCGCTTGTTAGATGGAAATTTCTATCCTTTTTCATGAATATTATATTTTGCAATTTTCCTTCTCTCAGCTGTTGCCTTCTCGTGGGCTAGTCGGATGGGTTCTGGGATGCTGCCGCCACGTGTGCAGTGTCTAACAATTTTTATGGCTGTTTCCAGTGAAACCATGTGCCCAACACTTACGAAAAGAACTTTTCCAGCCGCTGTTTTTACGGCGGCGCCTATAACTTCGTCTCCATCCTTCAAATAGGCGAAGTCTCTATTTTGAAAAGGTTCAACATCGCCAATAAGCTTGCTCTTTGCAACGCCTATTGTAGGCTTACCCAAAACAACTCCTAGATGGCTTGCGAAACCGCAACGGTATGGATGGGCAAAACCTTGGCCGTCCACGAGGAAGATGTCCGGCTGTGTTTTCAGCTTCTTAATACACATGAGAGTGAATGGCAACTCTCTAAATGAAAGAAGCGTTGGAACATATGGAAAGGCAACCTTGCGCATGGCAGTTTCCACTTCCACGAGGTTTAGGTTGTCAAAGTCGAGGACAGCGACAGCGCTTATGGCTAGATTTCCAACGTAAGCTGTGTCAACGCCGCCCACAAGGCGAATTTTCTCTGGAAGCTTATCCTCAAGAATAATGAGCTTTGAAAGTTGAAGCTGCGCCTTGTGTGCTTTTTCAACCGAGAAGCGGGCAAGGCTCATTTAGCTTCTCCTTTTTCAAGAGCCTCAAAACGTTTTTCAAGCCTTTCCAAGCGTTTCATATGCTTTTCGAGGGACTGCCTGCGAGCTTCGTGGGTTACATCACCCCTTGTGGTCTCAATTATTTTTCTTGCAATGTCGCATTTCCGCCTAAGCCCCGGCACAAGCATGTAGGCTTCGTCCATAGCCATAAGCTCAGTATAAATTTCATCCATAACCCTCAAGCACTCCTCACTTTTCTTTACGTTTCCTTCTCTCAAGGCGTCTAGGGCTAAACGCCTATATTCGCCGATAACATCCGCCAATCCAAGCACGTAGTCCATGGAAGGCACGTTTATCTCTTTAGGCGTTAGAAATCGTCCCTCCTCTATTAATGTGAAAAAGATGCTTGCCTCGGCAAACTCCTGAAGGGCAACACTGTATAAACCACTGTAAACCATGTCTGGATGCAGCTTAGCCATCTCGTTGAGTTTCGAAATAATCTCTCTGGTTTTTTCCAGAAGTTTTCTGGCCTCTTTAAGCCTTTTCTGGTGAATGGAAAGGATAGCCTGTTTAGAAAGGCTTGTGATTCTTCGCATGTCCTTTTGAATCTGGTCTTTAACCCTTTCTTTATCCTTAAGTTCTCTCCTAATCTGTTTCAAAACAGTTTTTAGGGAGGTCATGGTTTAACGCTGCCTTTCATAAATAGTGAGTTCTGCTATTTTATCGTTGCCAAAAAGTGGTGGAGTGTGAGTGGGCTTCATGGACGCGCTGATGGATCAATGCGTTTAAGAGCCTTGCTGTTTTTCTTGCTCAGGCCAGCGTTCTATTATCAGCTTATCGTCTCCTATTTTGAAACTGACTTTGACAAATATTGAGTCTGAGCCTTTGAATGGGAACATGCTGTCCTCCGCGAGGTCTTTCGGCAAGTATATTAGGAATTTTCCATCTTTCCTTCTGAACAGCCTTCCTCTTCCTTCGTTAACCATGCTGGACACCCAGATGGGGTTTAAGACTGCATTGAATTGAGAGGTGTGTTATTTAACCTTTACTCCGTTAACTCGAGGAGTGAACTTATATTTACCCATGCGAAAACCTTAAAGGCTTTTCCAGTCTGCTTAAGAGAACAACACGGCTTTCCTCTGATTCATCGATAACCTTGTAGCCGGTTGCTTCTGCAAGCTTAAACGCGAATTCACGGACTTCCCCGTGGCTTGGCATCCCATCATAGCCCAAACGCAGCCTCGAAAAACCAACATGCATAAACGCTTTCGGCTCAATGTATGTTGGATTAGCCTTCTCTATTAGCCTGGCGTATTCTTCAACGTTTCCCATATTTAGACCGTGCACTGCCGTTATGCGAATTACCGTTGGACACCTAAAGCTTTGAATCAGCTTCAATGTTTCGTTAAGTTTTTCCCAAGCATCCGGGATGATGGGTCTACATACTTTCTTGTGGATCTCCTTGTTGGGAGCACAGACTGAAATATACAATTGGGATGGTTCATGGCTCAATTTTGCCAAAGCCGACGGCACGGTTCCGTTGGATACCAGAAAAGTGGTGAAACCTCTTCTTTGAAAGGCTTGGATAAGCTCTCCTATAGGCTCGTAAAGGGTGGGCTCGCCTGTTAGGCTTATGGCTGCATGGCGCGGCCTCAACGCTTCTCTAAGTTTTTGCGGGTCTGCTTTAGGGTTTCCCTTATACCCGCTTAAAATCGCCAGTTGCGCCTCTATGCATCCTTCAACAATTTCCTCCGGCGGGTCCCATGTGGGCAGTTTAGTTTCTTCCCATGTTATTTGGAGGTCTCCGCTTTGGGCTCGCCAACAGAAGAGGCATCTCTGGGTGCAATAGAAAAGCGCCGGGGTCATCTGGATGCATTGGTGGGTCTTTATGCCGTAAAACTTCTGTTTGTAGCATGGTCTGCCGTGGACTATTGCCTCATAAAGCCACCTACATCTTTTAACGGCTGAATGTCTACCAACAATGTGATATCTTTGCTTTTTCAAGACCTCAATTAGCGAGTCTGGAACGAGGCTCATTATTTAGACCGCGATATAAAGTGGAGGACGCTTTTATAAAGTGCTCTTCTCATTTAAAGCAGTATTCAATGTTCTGGAAGTTTGAACAAAGCTTCACCACATCCTTTTTAACAGTTTCCGTTTTCTCTCTATCAAGCGTAATCCTTTTGATAAGTTCGGCTATCTCCACCATTTCCCCCTCTTTCATCCCTCGTCTTGTGACCTCACATGTCCCGATTCTTACAACACAGTCAACGATTATGTTTGCTTTTTGAAGTTTTTCAGCTATTTTTCTGCCTTGCTCGTAGCCTCCAAAATCCATTATAACTTGATGGGACTCTGTGAAGCCCAACTCTGGACATTTCACCGGAAAATCGTACTCGTGTAATGCTTTAGCTAAAGCTTTAGCATTGCGGATCACTTGTCCCGCGTATTCTCCGCCAAAACATTTCATTTCAGCCAAGGCTAAGGTTAAAGCGGCTATGCGGTTTCGCCATATTCTTTATCTGCCAAGATAATGCCGCCTTGGGGGCCGAAGAAGGATTTATGTGTTGATCCGAGAAGGGCGCGCGCCCCCTCCTTTAATGGGTCTTGGAAACGTTTTCCGGCGATGAGTCCTAACACGTGGGAGCCGTCAAATCCCATGATTACACCGCATTCACGTGCAACATCAGCTAACTCCCTAACCGGGTGGGGGAAAAGGATTAAGCTAGCCCCAAACATCAAAACCTTTGGCTTTAAGCGTTTAATGGCTTCTTTTGTCTTCTCTGTTTCGATTTTCATGTTCTCCCTTGAGAAAGGTATTGGAACGGCCCTTAAACCGAAAAGCCCGGCTAAACAGTCGTTCCATAAACCCGGATAGCCCCCGTCTTCCGGTTGTATACACATCAACGTATCGCCGGGCTTGGTGAAACATGCTAAGAAGATCATGTCTGCAATGTGGCCGGAAAGTGGGCGCAAGTCAACAGTTTCCGCTCCAAAAACATCTTTCGCCAAGGCTTCGCCGTACTGTTCGATTTCATCCATAAACCTTGTGCTCGTGTAAAAGCGTCTCTAGATGTATAACGATGTCCAAGCTCAGAGGCCAAAAGGCTACGTACAGCGGGGCTCATAATATTCTCGGAAGGAATAAGGTTTAGACATTCCTTTCCACGCCACTGTTCATGCTTATCAACAAAACCCAGAATCTCGTCGATCATAGACCAGCACCATTATGCTTAAGTTTTAAAGCTTTTTGCCCAAAGGTTTGTGGTTCAAACCGGGCCCTGCAATGGTCTATTTTCAGAAATGGTAAAGTTTAAAATGCTCCATTCAAGTAAATGTTCACATCATAAGATGGCTAAAGGCAGCTGGAGCGCGGCGAAATTGAACAAGAAAACGATGATTGTAAACGCGTTAATAACCATGCTTGCTTTGATAGTTTTATCGCAACTTGTTCCGTTGCAAGTTTACGGGGTGAACGTTGAAATAACGTCTATTTTACCCGAAACCAAAACCGGTAAGGTCGGAGAAACCGTTAGGGTTATCGGCAAAATAAACACTACAAACGGTGAATACCGAATTTTGCTTGGAAACGTTCTGGTGGCAAGCGGTTCTGCTTCTGGAAACAATGTGAACTGCACGTTTAAAGTTCCACTGCTTCCGGGCGGAAACTACACGCTGACTTTGCGTGATGTGGCGGCAAACACCAGTGCCACGTCATGGTTTCGCATAGAAACAAATTACATCGTCAAGGTGGGCAAACTACCTCATCCTAAGCAATTTCAAGAGGGTGCAACAGGAATCGTTATCTCTCTTAATATAACTGGTGGTAATGCAAATACTGTTTATGCCGCCAACATCACTGTCAAAACACCAGCAAGCGAAACATTTTGGAAGCTCATGCATTTGAACACGATCGACAACGGAGTAGGCAACGCAGCACTCAAATATCCGGAAGATTTTGGGGGTGCCCACACAAATTATACCGGAACCTACGTGGTTAGTTTTAATGGAACCCTATCATCTGACACATTTTTTGTAGGTTTAACAGACCAGTCAGAATATCATAGGGGCGACACGGTCAATATTAGGGCTGTTGACTATTCACCGCTTAACGGTAAAAACGTAACAATAACCATAGCCTTCGGAGACAAAGTTATCGAAAGCTTCAATTATACAGTTTCAAACGGTGTTGTCGAGGCGAACTGGATCGTTCCAAATCACTTACTTATTGGAAACTACAGCTTGAGCATAAAACCAAAACCAGAAACTAAAAAAGTTAACGACACGCAGGTTTTCGCCATCCCCGGATATAAAACCGAAATTTTTCCATGCAACTTAGCAGGCGAACCTGTGCCAAACGTTTTCATTAAAGTGTTTGATAGATGGGCTAACACAACATACAATGTCACGAGTGGTGGAGAAGGTGCGGCAACCGCTATGCTGGAGAAAGGCGAATATGACTACAAGGCTTACTTCAAAAAGGTTAGGGTCGGTGAGGCATCGTTCACAATCCCGCAAGAGTATGGCAAACTAAAATTGACATGCTGGCTCACAAACCTAAACGTAACGGTTGTAAGTGGACAGAACAGTGCGGTAAAAATTCCATTTGTGTCTTTAAACCTATCCGTCACCTACACCATAGACTTGAACAGTGGGGGGACCGAAAATGAAACAATTGTTTCGCAAACCAGCATTGATGGCTCCGCCCAATTTAGGTCACTCATTCTAAACGCTTCATACAAGGTTGCGGCTTCCCGTTACGGAAGAACATTCAATCCAAACAATGACACCATTTCAGGATTAAACCCTGTCGGATGGAACAACATAACCATAATTTGTCCCGTCAAACAGCTACAAGTAGAGGTGACCGACTTTCGCCATACACCCGTGTCGAATGCTTTGGTGAAAGTTCACGAAACCATTGTTGGACTGTGTTATGAAGGCTATACAAGCCAAGAGGGACTTGCCACATTTAACTGTATATTCGGCGTGTACCACGTTAGAGTTTACTCTAAAGGCATTTTGTTAAACGCGACAACGGTCGAATTATTCGAGGAAAAAACAGTAATCTTGCGTTGCTTCCTCTACAATCTGCCCATTTACATTAAAGTTGTCGACTATTTTGGTCAACCGATTCCAAACGCAAATGTGACTCTAGAGAGGGACGGCGTCCCAGTAAACTCTAAACGTACGGGCGGCAACGGCATGGCCGATTTCACCGAGATTGGAGGAACATTGACGGTGAAAGTGTATTTGGTTGATCAAAACCAACCAACTTCAACCATCACACTTTCAATCGTTGAGCCTAGAAGCGAGACAAAACCAATAGTGATTAAGGTAGGAAAGTATGTTGTTTTAGCAGGCCTTCTCCTTGAAACATCATGGTTTGCAACGATAATTCTTGTCGCCGCGACCGCCGCTTTCTCCATTGCGATAGAGATTTTATTGAGGAAGAGACGTTTAGCAGCTAAAGCGTCAAGCTAGAGGCTGAATATTAAGTTTTACTTAGGAAAACCTTTATATCATTTTTTGAGAAATTTCTTTAACAAGAGGCAATGTGAAAGCAGAGTTTTATGGGAACATTTAAAGGTTGTGGCATATCTTGACGCAGGTGAAGATGTGTTCTCCCAAATGTGAATTGTTCAAGTGTGGCAAAAATGCTGCCGTGTTTCGCCGGGACGGTGTATGGTGCAGATGGACTGAAGACCTATGCAACGTGGCCAACTGCTCCTATGCCCTCTGCGTCAAAAGAAGACTTCTCCCGAAAGGGGTCTGCGGCGAAACCGTGAAAAGGAAAACGGTGGAAAAAAGGCCTGAGGAAGTTGTTGGTCCAGCGATAAAGCTTAGGGGGAGAGCCCTTCGAAAAATAGGCGAAAGAGAATTGTTCTAAAGCTGTCCTCTATATTCGCAATATTCCAAATCAAGCTAATGCGTCTTTCATCTAGCTTGAACACGTTTTACAACTGGAGGCCTTATCTTCTTTAAGACCCTATAGCCGCAAACTGTGCACTTTATTTCCCCGCCTCGAAGTTCAAGCTCATCCGTTGAAACTTTTGCCCCACACCTTAAGCACTCATAAACCAGCCCTGGGGATATTTTTTCCATATCAACTCCCTTCTACAAAGGGAACGGTTTACTTTTAAGCGTTTCGAAATAATTTCATTTGGCTAATGGCGGGAAAGTATGAGATATTTGAAGCGTCTACTCTCGAAAGTTTTACCGTCTGAAGAGTTAGTCAACATTTTTGGTTCCTATGACGTTGTGGGCGATATAGCCATTATACGCTTAGCCGAGAATTCTAGGAAACATTGCAAACTCATTGCCGAGACGATCATGAAAGTTCATAAAAATGTTAAGGTGGTTTTAGCCCAGACAAGTCCTGTTCATGGGGATTTCAGATTGCGGAAACTTGAACACCTTGCCGGGGAAAACCGGACAAAAACCGTTCACCGAGAGTTCGGATGCTTCTTCTCCGTTGACCTAAAAAATTGTTATTTCTCACCTAGATTGTCCTTTGAAAGGATGCGCATTGCAAGTCTGGTTAGAAACGGCGAAACCGTCGTGAACATGTTCGCTGGGGTTGGATGTTTTTCTATTGTGATTGCTAAACATTCGAAAGCCAAGAAAATCTATTCCATAGATATCAACCCCGCAGCTGTTCAGTTTATGCGGGAAAACATAAAACTAAACAGTGTCCTCGGGAAGGTGGTTCCAATAGAAGGCGACGCAAAAAGCATAATAATGGAGAGGCTTCGAGGAGTGGCTGACAGAGTTCTTATGCCCTTGCCGGAAAAAGCCTTTGAATATCTTCCATACGCTCTTTTAGCACTAAAAAACGGAAGCGGCTGGATACACTACTATGACTTTGAACATGCAAAAAAGAACGAGAACCCCATTGAAAAAGTTAAAGCAAAGGTGACAGCTGAGCTCGAAAGGCTGAAGGTAGAATTTGAAATACCCTTCAGCCGAATAGTTCGGTCAACAGGGCCAAACTGGTACCAGATTGTTTTAGACATAGCATGTTAAGGCTTGAAAACTCAGCAAAATTTAAAGGCTTAAGAGATAACATGTGGTTTGAGAGGGGCTTTCATGAAAAGGAAGCTTATGGAAATTCTTGCATGTCCAATAGACAAACATCATCCCCTTGAACTATACGTTTTTGACGAAAAAGAGGAGATAGTTGAAGGCTTAATCGTTTGTCCGAAATGTTTGAGGTGGTATCCCATTAGGGATGAGATCCCAGAAGTGCTTCCAGACGAGCTTCGAAAGGAAAGCGAAGACTTACCCTTTCTAAAAAAGTGGAGGGAGAAAATCCCGGAGAAGATTCTTTTCGAGGGGAAACCCTTCAACCTGAAGAAGTAAGCAACTTACCTTATTTTTATCAGTCTCCCAGTTTTTGAGGATTTTAATGCAGCTTCAGCGATCTTTAGAGCCCTCAACCCGTCTTCTCCGGTTATTTGAGGTTTTTCCTTTCCCAAAATGCAGTTTATGAAGTGTTGGAGCTCAAGTTTTAATGGTTCCTGCCATGGAATCCTTGGTTGGACTGTTTCTTTCGCATCTTCTATTATTAGCTCCTGTGTTATGTAATCAAGTTTCATAATTGCCTCGCTTCCCGTAACCACTAATACCCGCGTTTTGTATGGTGTTAACCAATTAGACTCTATGAAGGCGTTTTTCCCACCTTCAAATGTGAGCATTATGTGAGCGTAATCCTCGAAAAGCTTGTGTTTCATGTTTCCAGTTTTTGCATAAACCGCAACAGGATCGCCGCCGAAGAGGTAGCGTGTTATGTCTATATCGTGAATTGCCAGGTCTTTAACTACGCCTATATCTCCGACTCTTTCAGGCCATTGGGAAACTCTTTTTGCTGTGGCGCAAACGAGTTCTCCAATCCTCTTGTTTTCAATGGCGCTTTTTATGTATCTTACGCCGGGGATAAATCGCATCAAGAAGCCTACCAAAAGGTGGAGTCCCTCCTTTTCCGCTGTTTTTAGCAGGGTTTCCGCCTGTTTCGAGTTTGCCGCCATAGGCTTTTCGACCAAGACGTGCTTTCCGGCTTTTAATGCCCTCATGGCCTCTTTTGCTAGGCTTGTCGACCATGTGCAAATACTCACCGCTTCTATGTCCTTTCTCCTCAACATTCTTCCGGCTTCTGCATAGGCTTCAACGCCAAACTGTTTTGAGACGTTTTTCGCCCTTTCAATGTTGATATCGCAGACAGCTAAGAGCTCCGCTTCCTCCAATTCGCTGAACACTCTGGCGTGGTTTTTACCCCAAAAACCAGCACCGATGACCGCTACCCCAATTTTTCTGTTCATTTCCTCCATGTTCCCCTTCCTAAACCACGATATATGAAGCCTTCAGTTTCAACCTTTGCGGGTTCAAGAATTCCCTCAAAGTCAACAAGCGCCGCCGGCATGTTTACCAGAAGTTTGATTTTTCTCAAGTTTAAACGTCTAAACTGCTCGTGTCCTGTATATATTACGACGCAGTCCGCTCCCTCCACAACCTCCGCCAGACTCCCCTTTATAGAATGCGATTCGAAATCCGCTGTTTCATGCCTCAAATATGGGTCGTAGAAGCTTGGTTTTGCCCCTCTTCTTTCAAGTATTTCAACAAAATTTTTTAATGATTTTTTGGGAGTATCAGCTGTGTCTCGTGTTTGGGAAACACCAAGCACCGCAATTTTCGCCCTACGCATGGCTTTTCCACAGCTTTTTAGTGCATCTTGTATAAGGCCGATTTTGCGTTTTACCATTTCCTCGCTTTGCTCTACGGCTGTTCGCGAAATCTTTAATTTGACATTTTGGTTTTCAGCCTCCTCAAAAAGCATGAGAAAAGCCTCTTCGCCAACGATGTCGTTCAATGCCAAATAATGGGACGCGTCTATGTTCGCTAACATTAAGCGTTGGACGTCAAAATAGTCTATTCCAATTTTCTCACAGAAGGCTGTTAATTCGCCCATTAACGCTGAATAAACATTCCTATAAATTGTCTCCAATAGCACTGCGGCTTCCGCTGCTTTAAAGTTCAACGATTTTGCAAGCCCTGCCTTTGTTATGGTACCCATAACGTCTGATGCTTTTTCCAAGCTCTGCATGTCTTGGGCTGCGACTATGCGTCTATGATTTGCCAGACTTTTCAAAGTTTGTCTTTCGGGGAAGGGAACTGGGCAATAGGCGAAGTAAAAGTCTTCACCAGTTTTTAATCCAGATGTGTTTTCAAGGGCTTCTCTGAGGACTCCTTCAGTGACGCCAACCCCTACCACGCTTGTGTTTATGATCAACGTGCCCTTTCGAATATGTGAACCAATCCTCCTCAAAGTCCTTTCGATATTTGAGTAGTCAACACCCCCTCTTTCATCCAGTTTGGCGGGCACCGCAACCACTATTATTTCATTTTTAGCTGCATCTTCCAGACAGCAAGAAACTTGAATTTTCCCGGTTTCCAACCTTTTTTTAAAAATGGGCTCAATTTCCCGATAAAGGAATGGAACTTTACCCTTGGAAACCCGCTCTATCGTAGCTCGGTCACCGTCAATACATGAAACTCTGAATCCTGCCTCCGCAAAAAGGCATGCATGGAGTATGCCGATGCGTTCACATCCTACAATGCTAACTGTGGTTTTTCCGATTCTCTCAGCGTTCCAGTTCTCTGATGTCTTTTGATCCGTTGTTGTTAACATTGTTTTTCCCAGATTTAAAAAGCTGCTCTTTAGCTTACTACACTATCAATTATCCTTTTAAGCTTTAAACCGAATTCCTGGATGAGTTCCTCGGCTCTCTCTTTGGTTTTTGCTTCTGCATAAAGCCTATATAACGGCTCAGTTCCACTGGGCCTTACTAAGATTGAGCTTTTATCCTCAAACCATACTTTCACTCCATCGATGGTGTTTATGTTCAACCCTTTCATTTGCTCGATAAGCCTCTCCAGAACCCTTTCTTTGACTTCGCTTGGACATTCCACTTTGCCCTTCTCGATAAAGTATTTGGGTAGTTCATCGAGCAGTTTAGAGAGGCTTTTGTCCGCACTCGCCATTATGTCAAGTATTAGGGCTGTAGCCATTCCTCCATCTCGGACTGCCTGGTGGGGACCATAGAAGATTCCGCCGTTTTCCTCCCCGCCTAATTTTGCGTTAAGCTTTTTCATTGTGTGGGATACTATCACGCTTCCAACTCTTGTCCAAACAATTTCTCCGCCATAGGCGTCTGCAATGTCTTTAACCAAAGTTGAAGAGCTTATCGGTGAAACAATTTTCTCGCCGGGGTTCTCCATTAAGAAGTATTTTTCCACAAGGGCAAATGTTTTGTCACCCCAGTGAATTTCTCCAGTTTCATCAACAAAAATGGAACGGTCAGCGTCTCCGTCAAATGCAACTCCCAAATCAGCCTTCACAGCCCTAACTGTCAAGGCCAGTTCTGCAAGGTTTTCCGGTCTCGGCTCCGGTGGTCTAGCCGGAAACGCTCCGTCAATGTTTGCGTTTATCGTTGTCACCTTGCATCCCAAATCTCTTAAAAGCTTGGGAACCGTGAGGGCGGCTACACTGTTCCCTGCATCCACGACAACGTGATAGCGTTTCTCCGCTATTTTAGCGACGTCTACATGTTTTTTGATAGCCTCTATATACTCATCAACAATTCCGGTTAGGGTTTGTGCTTCTCCAATTCTATACCACTCAGCGTATCGTACTTTATTCTCGAAGAATATGTTTTCTATCTCTATCTCCTGTTCCCGCGAAATTTCTATCCCGTCACTCCAAACAACTTTAATCCCGTTGTATTCGGGTGGGTTATGGGAAGCCGTCACTATAACTGCGCCATCCACATTGTGATTTTTAACAGCATACTGTATTGTCGGGGTTGGCGCCATGCTCACAAATAAAACGTTACAGCCGGCGGCGTTTAACCCCGAAACCACAGCCCTCGTAAGCATCGGGCTGCTTGTTCTGGCATCATGCCCAACTATCAATCTTCCAGACCTGAAAAAGGTGCCTATGGCGCTTCCAATTTTTGCGACGAGCTCCGGTGTTAGTTCCTTGTTTGCCACCCCCCGAATTCCGTTTGTTCCAAAAAGTCTCTTGGCGCTTAGCATAGGCTGAAACCCTCTGCGCTTAATCCTTCAAAAGTTTCACCTGTCAAGCTGTAAGCCTATTATAGTTAGTTTTCTAATAAAACAGTTTCTGGCGGAGGCTATGAAAGTGCTGCTTCACGAGATAAGCTGATTGAGGTGAAGGATACTTCAGCAAAAAGACACGGCCATAATTCCGATAGGTTTAACAAAACATTAGCGGAAAAGGGAGGCGATTCAAAATTTAAGCGTAGATGTATTTTTGTTGTTCCCACCACGTGACTTCGTTTTTGTCTTCCGGCATATTGGGCTCGTATTCTTTCCATTCCCCCATTTTCAGTTCTAAGTATTTTTCGGCGTTTTCCCTGCCTAAGGCTCTTATGCATATATCATCGCTTTCCCACTCCTCCAACGCCTCTTTAAGCGAACCTGGCAACATTTTGATTCCAAGTTCTTTGCGTTTAGCCTCGCTTAAATGATAAACGTTTAATTCCACGGGGTCCCCGGGCTCAATTTTCTTTCTAATGCCGTCGAGACCAGCTTCAAAAACAGCGGCGTAAGCCAGATATGGATTGCATAATGGGTCTGGACATCGGAACTCTATTCTTGCCTCGTTTTCTTTACCGGGGAAATATTCTGGCACTCTTATTAGGGCTGAACGATTTTTCCTGCTCCACGTAATGTAAACAGGAGCCTCATAACCTGGCACAAGCCTCTTGTAGCTGTTGACTGTGGGGGCTACTATGGCGCATAAAGCCCTTGCATGTTCAAGAATTCCTCCTATAAAGTAGCGGCACTTCTGCGATAGGTAGGCGTATCCATTCTTATCGTAGAATAGGTTTCTGCCGGCTTTGGCGTCGAAAAGTCCGAGGTGTATGTGCATGCCGCTTCCAGGCTTTCCAGACCATGGTTTAGGCATGAAGGTGGCTATCCAACCGTACTTTCTGTCGGCGACTGCTTTAGCAGCAAACTTATATCGTACAATGTTGTCTGAGGTTGTCACGGGATCTGAGTATTTGA
Organism: Bathyarchaeia archaeon; assembly: GCA_038843545.1. Taxonomy (GTDB): domain Archaea; phylum Thermoproteota; class Bathyarchaeia; order Bathyarchaeales; family Bathycorpusculaceae; genus DRVP01. The sequence goes on from JAWBRY010000002.1 coordinate 15,768, forward strand.
AGGTTATCTCATTTTGGGCTGCTCCTACTTCATGGTGTTCTCTTTCAACCTCTATACCCATCGTGAAAAGCGCATTGGCTAAATCCAGCCTAAAACTTTCAGTTAAATCACGGCCTGGTGCTATATCGAAATACCTGCGTTTATCCAGTAAATGGTTTTCAACGGGTTGAAAGCTTCCATCCGGAGCTTTTTGCACAAGGTAGAATTCTAGTTCTGCGGCGGCTGTGGGCTCGTATCCCTCAACACGCATTTTCTCAAGACTTTTTTGGCAAATGTAGCGGGGGTCCCCGCTAAAACGTTTTCCCTCCGGCGTGTATATGTTGCAGATGAAGCTCACTACGCTTTTATCGTAAAAATAGTAGGGGCAAACAGTGAAAGTGGCTATGTCAGGCTTCATTAACATGTCGCTTTCCTCTATGCCAACACCACCAACCAAGGATGAACCGTCAAAACCGACCCCTTCAGCTATGGCGTTTTCCACCTCCTCCACGGGGATGGCTCTACCCCTAAGGTAGCCGAGTAAATCTGTAAATTGAAGCAAAACATGCTCAGCATTTTTCATAAGCTTGAAGCACAACTCAATGTTTTTACCTGCACTACGCCGCTGGAAGCTCATTCCAACTTCCCAGTTTATTTTTATGACAAAAATGGTTTAAGCCGTAAATATAAAAAGTTTTTCCACAAAAACAGCAACAAACGTTAAATAAATCATAAGTTTAATTGTACAAACGTAAAGCTGTTAAAGGAGAAGGTGGAGAATGGACCGGGCAAATGTTCAAGGGGACATTTTTGATGATGAGTTAAAGGCGGTGAGTATAAAGAAGGCTGTTCTAAACGATGTTGATATCAAAATTTTAAGGGCTCTAACATGGGATGCGAGGGCGTCGTCGCGGCAGCTTGCCAAACAATGTAACGTTTCAACAAGCACTGTGCTTTCGAGGGTCAAAAGGCTTGAAGAAAACGGTGTGATAAAAGGGTACACAGCCATTGTTGACCACGAAAAACTAGGCTATGAATTAACGGTTGTGGTTGAGTTGACGGTTTCTAAAGGGCGTTTGCTGGAAGTAGAGAATGAAGTTGCAAAACTCCCCAACGTATGCTGCGTCTACGACGTGACCGGACTTATAGACGCCATCATAATCGCCAAGTTCAAAAACAGGGAGGAATTAAGCAAATTTGCAAAACGGCTACTGGCAATGCCATACGTAGAAAGAACCAACACCCACGTGGTGCTAACAACAATAAAGGAAGACTTCAGAGAACTCGTTTAGGCCATCGCTCCCCTAATTTTATGAATTCCACTTAAGGTAAAGGGAAAACTTAATTCCACCCGCAGATTAGAAAATTAAACGGTGCGTGTGCGGGGGTTGCCAAGCCTGGCCAAAGGCGCAGCCCTGAGGAGAACAATTTAAAGTTTCGCAGAACGGCTGTCCCGTAGGGGTTCGTGGGTTCAAATCCCACCCCCCGCACTTTCACCGCACGCCTGAACCTCCATGGAGGTCTGAGCTTTAGTTAAGTTACTTATTAAAGTAGGACTGCTAATAAGCGCGCTTTGTGTTTTGTGGAGTAAGGCTTATAAGTAATACTTTTATAGACAAAAGTATTACGAGGCTTTAAAATGCACATACCCGACGGTTACCTGAGCCTTGAAATTTCGGCGTTAATGAGCATAATTTCCGTGGCCTTTCTGGTTTGGTGTTGGAAGAAAACTAAAAGGGAATATAAAAAGTCCTTTGCCCCTTTGCTGGCGGTTTCAAGCGCTTTTGTTTTCGTTGCTCAAATGATTAATTTCCCAATAGCCTATGGGACTAGTGGGCATTTGGTGGGTGGCACTTTCCTCGCTGTTGTTTTGGGTCCCTATGCAGCGGTTTTAAGTATGACCATCGTTTTGCTGGTGCAAGCTTTGTTCTTTGCAGATGGCGGAATATCAGCCTTAGGCGCTAACGTCTTTAACATGGCTGTGATAGGCGGATTAAGCTTTTTCGTAGTAAAGCTCATAGCTGGAAACACTGTTAAAGGCAAACGTTTCGCCCTAGGAGTTTTCGTGGCATCTTGGCTTTCAGTTGTTTTAGGGGCCCTGGCATGCGGTTTAGAGATAGGCTTATCTCCGCTTTTCTCGCAAGTTGGAGGCATCATCGTAACTATCCCAGCCATGCTTTTTTGGCATACCTTAATTGGTCTCTGTGAGGCCGCAATAACCACAACCTTTGTGACACAACTATATAGAATTCAACCAGCTTTCCTAAACGGTTTAGCCCTCCTTAAGGGGAATATGGCTTGAAGGGCTGCATTAAAGCCCTAATTCTCATAATTGTCGGTTTTGCAGTTCTGCTACCCTTCGCATCATCCTACCCAGATGGATTAGAAACGGTGGCTGGTTCTCTTAATGTTGGAGAGAATGAACCATTATGGAAGGGACTTATGCCTGACTACACTCTACCAGCGGTTGAAAATCCATACTTGACAAACTTTTTTGCCGGTGTATTTGGCATGTTTCTCGTGTTTGCTTTAGCTTTTGCCCTCGGAAAAGTTATATCACCATTGTCTGAATGAGAAGGTGGGGTTATTCTCTACTCGCTAGAATTACTATATAATCAGCTGTGTCTGCGCACATGTCTGCCGCGTGTTCAATAAACTCGACGAGGTCGTCGAAAATGACCATAGAGCCGCTGTCTATCTCTCCGGCATATTTAATAAAGAGAGCTTTGGTATTCAGATATTCGTCGTCTATTTTTCTTTCAATTTCCTCAACTTTTTTGGCTCCGTTTATTGCTGCGGCTGAGTCTATCGCTATTTTTTCGATGCTTCCTCTTAGGGCGTGAGCGCAGTCTAAGAGATAAGATGTTGTGCGGGCGGTGTTCTCCCACAATTCTCTTGGAATTTTTGCGTTTTCAAGCATTTTAATGCATCTGGCAGCGTCTTTAACGTGATCGGCCAGCGTGTCCAATCTTTTCACTAGGTGCATCAAGTCTTCACGGTATTCTGCAAAAAGCGCTACTCCCTTGGACAGTTCCTTGAAAACCTCGGTTCGCAGCCTATCAACTTCCTTTTCGACCTTGAATATGTTCTCTATGTGCTGCATAGCCTCCTTCCTATTGTTTTCAACCATTTTCTGCATGGCTTGATGAAGAAGCGTTACAGTGTCAAGGGCTTTCGTTATTTGCTCTTGTGCTAGGTCAAGGGCTTTCGCCCTTCGTCGTCGTTCAAACCATGCGTAGCTCTTACTTTCCAAGATTTCCCATCCCACAACATAGTTTTATAGATTACCTAAATAACACTTTTCAAATTTAAGTTTCTTCTTTCTCAGCAACCCAGTAAGCTTTCACTTTTCCATCTTCGGTAATCACGTGCTCCTTCTTGAAAATTGGGGCCTCCTCCTTGTACCTTTCAACAGCCTCCCTTAAAACCGAGAAAACGTCCTCCCTATGGGCTCCTGCAACCAAAACATAAACAAGATCTTCACCCACATTAAATTCGCCAAAAAAGTGGTGTATTTGAACGTCAACTACACCCTTTCTTCTCTTTAGGCTTTGACATATTTCCGACAAAACCTCATCTGCCTTTGCTTCGTAAGCTTCAATTTCCAGTTTTGGAAC
>JAWBRY010000002.1:19465-46632 GCA_038843545.1 Bathyarchaeia archaeon
CTTTTCAATGGATAAAGCACCCTTCTCATGAACGTGTTTAGGTTTAGTAGGCATAATGCTCACGCCTTATGGATGATGTTTTATCTATGTTTAAGCTTTTGCTGAATCGGTTTCGCGGTTGGTTCAATATACCTCCGCACATCCTCAAGCACAGCTGAAGGAACTGGTAGATCTTTCATGGTAACTAAGCCAGCGGGTGCTTTGAGAACCTTTGGGATAGCGTTGATGACTATTGCAACTGTGCCAATATCCCCGTGAATACATGGCTGTATTTTCTGCTTAACTGTTGGAACACCCGTAATCGTTATGGCGTCATACTCCTCTTCAGCGCCAATGTAGGCCTGAAATTCTAACACGATAACTTCCTTACCTTTCATTAATCCCCTTGCAACCTGCCTTAAACCAGCCACTCTTCCAGCTTCAACTTCGACAGCTTCACTTTTCACAGGCTTTCTAGCAATTATTGGCTCAACGAGTTCAGTCTTTATTTCAAGCTTCCACTTTAGGGCGTCGGCGATCATGGCAATTGACTGTTCAAGTCCCACATGTCCCGTGATTTGCCCCGTGGCAATTTTGTGTCTAAACTCTTCAACAGTGAGTCCAGCACCTATTTTCCTTTGGAATGGCAATCGCCTCGTAGCTGCGTTCATAACCCTAACCGCTTCGATTTTCTCTATTTTCTGGCAAACGGCCGTCAGGGTTATCACAAGGGTATCCATGAGGTAGCCTGGGTTTATCCCTGTTCCAAGAACGGTCAAGCCATGTTTCCTAGCTAGGCTGTCCAGTTTTTCCGCAATTTCCGGCTCAGAGTAATACGGGTATGCGAGTTCTTCACATGTGGATATTACGTTCGCCCCATGTTCTATTATGGAGGCTATTTGGGGGTAAACGTCTTTTAGATAGGAGGAGGTTGCATGTATCACGATGTCCACTTCCGTGTTCAAAAATAGTTCATCAATATCACCGTAAACCTTCGCGCCAAGCTTTCTCTTTAAATTTAGCACTTCACCTAAGTCCTTGCCCACTTTGCTTTCTGCTATGTCTACAGCGCCAACAACCTCCAGCCCCTTTTTCTCCAGCAAAGCCTTTGCAATTAAGCCTCCGACGGCTCCAACCCCATACAAGGCAACTTTTATTTTTCTCATAGCTTTTCACCGATTTTAACCATAACAGTGCTTTTAGTGTATAAAAGAGGTGCGTTTTAATTCACAGAAACGCGAAAAACGGTGGCATGAAAGTTTTCTAGAAGGCTACGAATGCGGAACTTGTTGAGGGCTAGCTTTGCTCCGTTTTTTGTAAGGCTGCTAATGCTTGTGCCTGCAGCTGAACCACTGGAGTTAGAAGTTTTGATTTCCTGACGCCTACATGTCGAAGTGGAACAATCTTTTTTGCTTCATTGTAGACGTCTGAGGCTATTTTTCCAAGGACCATCTCCTGGGCAAATTGATCCAGTGTTAAGGCTTTGCTTTTTTCTTCAACAATCTTAGCCATAATATTGCGTATGGCGTTTTCCTGCGAAGTCTTGATCCTTGAAAGGGTGAAGGCGCAGACAGCAACTCTAAGTTTGTAACCATCCTTCGTTGTGACGTTAAATATGCCGTCAACCTTTGTTGTTCTTCGGCGCACCAAGCTTCGCAAATAATCTCTTGAATACTCATGTCCTTTGAATGTCGTGTGAGCTGTTTTTCCTTCAACCCTTATTATTTGTAGATAAATTTTCAAGTATTGGTGAGAAAAATCTCCGGTAATATCGTAGAGAGTGACCTCAATAACTCTTCCAATAAGTTTTTCAGGTGCATCAGATGGGATGACTCCGAGCTCGACATTTCCAAAGTATGGAGGAGCCACTACAGTATACCAAACTTTGCTACGCCATTTATCCCGTACCTTTTTTGTGGACAACGTAACCCTCCGATAACAGCGGAGAAAAATCTCATGCTAGCGTATTAAGCTTTACTTTTGGGGGATATCTTTTCTATACCCATCATATATTTTCTCAAAACCTCTGGAATTACCACTGAACCATCTTCTTGCTGATAGTTTTCCAATATAGCCACAATGGTTCTTCCAGTGGCTAAGGCTGTAGAGTTCAAGGTGTGCACAAAACCCTTTGGCGGTTCACCTTCCTTCTCCCGATAGCGGATGTTAAGCCTTCTCGCCTGATAGTCTGTGCAGTTGCTACAAGAGATTATTTCTCTATAAGCGTTTTGGGCAGGCATCCAAGCTTCAATGTCATATTTTTTGGCTGCAACCTTTCCAATGTCACCAGTACAAACGTTTACGACACGATATGGCAAACCGAGCTTTTGCACAAGCTCCTCAGCGTTTCTCAAAAGTTCCTCATGAATTTCCCAGGAATCTTCAGGCTTGCAAAAAACAAACTGTTCAACCTTATTGAACTGGTGGGTGCGGAAAATTCCTCGAGTGTCTTTGCCGTGAGCCCCGGCCTCTTTTCTAAAGTTTGTGCTTATTCCCACGAGTTTTATAGGCAGCTCTTCAGCCTTCAAGACCTCATTCATGTACATGGCTGCCATTGGATGTTCCGAAGTCGCAATTAGGTAAAGATCTTCACTTTCAATTTTGTACAAGTCTTTTTCGAAGTCGCTTAAAGCTATGACACCCTCATAGGGTTTACGTCTCATGAGGAAGGGCGGCTCGATGGGCTTGTACCCTTTCTTGATCATTTCCTCTAAGGCGAAGTTCATTAAAGCCATGTCCAATAAAACGCCTTCGTTTTTCAGATAAAAGAATCTAGCGCCAGCAACTTTTCCAGCCCTTTCAATGTCCATTATGTCAAGAGTTAGACCTAATTCAATGTGGTCTTTAGGCGGGAAATTGAATTCTGGAGGTTCTCCCCAAATTTTAACGACGACATTTTCAGTTTCATCTTTACCTATTGGAACAGACTCGTGTAAAAGGTTTGGAAGTATCATGAGATAGTTGTGCACTTTCTCCTCAAACTTGGCCACAAGCTTCTCAAGCCTGGTGATTTCCTCATCAACTGCCTTAGCTTCTGAAACAAGAACTGTAACATCTCCACCTCTCTTTTTCGTCAATGCAATTTCAGCCGTTATTCGATTCCTTTTCTGCCGCATTTCATTAAGTCTAGTCAAGTGTTGGCGCCAAAGTTTATCACACTCCAGAAGCTCATCCAATATCCTCAGGTTTTCAGGGTCGCCTCTCCTTGCCAAGTTCTCCCTTACGAACTCTGGTTTTTCCCTCACAAGTTTTATATCCAACATTTCTCGCCGACCAGCGCTATTTCAGCCTAAATACAGAAACAACTATGTTACTATTCAAGTTTCCGTGCAGTTTTAAGAGTTTTTTCCGCTGTTGATATTGCGAAAAGTAAATCGTCAATTGTTCCGATAAATGTTCTAAATCCCCTATCACATTTTACAAATGTCCAGACAACGTTGCCTCTTCTCTCAGTTTTAACGTTTAAGCCGGTTGGCACTTTAACATTGTCTGGAGAAACAGCTTTTACAATGGCTTCCGCTTCTCTCTCACTCTCATAGAAAATTGTGATTTCAGCTTCCACCTTTTCCACCGATTAAACATTTACCTATAAGTTCATCAACAAGTTTGATGAAAACCTCTATGTTTTCCGTAGGAATCTGCGCTCCAGCAGCCACGTCGTGGCCTCCACCTTTCCCAAGACATTTTTCAGCAGCTACCTGCATTATCTTTCCAAGGTTGACCCCCCTTAAAGCAACGGCGTCCACCGTTCTAGCGGACACTTTGACGATGCCCTCCCCTTTTACGTCTGCGTAGACGATTAACGGTTTTTCCGGTTTTGGCAGGGAAGTGGAAAGAATGGAAGATATGGCGCCCACTATTTTATCGTCTATGTATTCTTCGCCGTGGACAACATAAATGTTCTCCAGCTCCCTTAGCCTTTCAGGCTTCCCCATGACCCATTCAAGATATTTGCTGATGGTTTGCCGGTATTCCTCCAGGATTTTGTTTGCCTCCTCTAGGATTGCTCCTCTATCGCCCATGCACACGGCAACGCCCACCCCGGACTTTCCCATGCGTCCAGTTGCATTAAGTAAAACGGCAAATTCTCTGGCGTCTCTAAGAGGTGTCCATGCGTCCTCCCGGGTTAATGTATAAACATGCCCTATCAAATTTGATACTTCATAGTGCAACCCTTTCGAGAGTAGGTAGTCTGCAAGAGCAGAGCAGAGTCTCTTCTTCTCTTCTTCTGTTAAATCCCTTAAAGCCCGCCACTTATCATCAAGTCTTATCTTTATGCCGAGGCTGCTTAGAAATGCGAAACTTCCACTTTCATCTCCGCTTATTCCTGGGATAAACGGGTTTGTTGTAGAAGCTAAAGCCTTATGAATGGGGCGAGTTTCTCTCCCAAAGAACATTAAATCCTTGTCGACTGTTAAAAGTTGTTGGCTTTTAGCGTCTTCAACGATTATCTTGTTTAAGCCGCCGAGCATTCGCTGTTCATACTTATCCTGCAAATCTCCAAGCGCACCCACGATAGCAACAGGTGCCAAATCCATGTTAGCCTTGTCAATTGCTTTAGCCACTAAGTAGGCTACACCGGAGCTGCTTATGTCCCGTGCTCCATCTATTCCATAAAGGTGCGGGTTTACACATGGAAATTCTCCGACAATATTTTCCGCGGTTTGATGATGGTCCAGCACAACAACTTCGATTTGAGGGCTTTTTTGTCTTAATAAGCTTGCGTAATCGCTTCCCAAATCCATGAAAATAGCCATTTCGGGCTTTTCTTCAATAATTTCGTTTACAAGCTTCTCGTCAACCCACTGGGTTATTCTTATGCGAAATTGCGCCTCAAGTCTATACAAAGCCTTGCCGATAATTCCAGCAGCAGCTATTCCATCCGCATCCAAATGTGAGAAAACATAGATTGCGCCCCCTTTTTTAATAGCTTCGTGAATTATTTCAGCTGCTTTTGAAACGCTTTCGAAAAAGCTTGCAATCTTGTCATCCAACATTTTCATCACAGCAATAATTTTGAAGCCTTTGCTTGAGGGTTAAAGGCTTAAAGTTGGGTTCTGAATTTTAAGCTATCGAGGCTGCCTTAGGCTCATACTTCCAGTCAGGAGGCAACATTCCCTCTTGTTTGTAGTATTCTACAAGTCTGTGGATTTTAGCTTCAACAAGCTGTAAAGCCCTCTTGTTATGCAAATCTTTCCTGTGCTTTTCAAGGTGGGCTGAAAGTCGCGCCGCCTTCTTAAGAAGGTTTCCAAGATCTTCAGGTATAGAGGGGGCGAGGCCTGCCTCTCTGAGAATCTGCGTTATAGTTTTTCCAGTTAACGGCTTAACAAGCGGGATGGCATACTGGTCTCTGAGAATCGTGCCTATGCGGCTTGGAGGATGCCCCTCCCTGGCAAGTTTGATAACAAGCGCCTCCACCTCTTCAGGCTGATACTTACACCAGCTTGGAGGACGCTTGCTAACCGGTCTGGTTGAGTGGGATTTCCCCTTTTCTTGTTTTGGCATGCATACCCCGTCTAGGTTTTGTGAAAGCGAGGATAGACGGATATTTAAGACCTTCGATTTAAACTTTCAGCCTAAACTTTGAGTACGCGCTAAATCAAACAGTTCGCCTGCAATTTTCATCGGGTTGCTGACATCCTTCAATTCAACCCTGGCATAAGAAGCCCTCCTAATATAGGGGTATGGCAGGGCATATGGCCCTCTAACCCCCGGGCTCAGCGGTATTACGGAGCCGTAATTCAGCCATCTGGCGATGGGCCCCTGATTAACAATTATGTCGGTTATTTCGTTGTATGTGAGTTCTCTAACCGACACCGTGATGAACTTTCTGAACATTATGATGCGTTTGTCAGTTAGAATGTAAAGGTGTCCCTTAACGTAAAAGTAGCCGACAAGCGCCATTATAATGAAAATGCCAGCAATAATAACTATTACTGCGTAAAGGAGCGTGAATAATGCTTCCATTAGAAGGCTTGAGTACTGGGTGATGTAGCGGACAATAGACCACCAATACACGAAAAGCATGAATACGACGGTTGACAGAATAGATGAAAATATAGAGGGATAGCGTCTCTGCAGCGTCATTAAAACCTTTTCGTCTCGATGCAGTGACACGTACTTTTGGGTGAGCTCCGTTGCCCCCATCAGTTTTCTGCACCTTTAGGCTTAATTTCCTTCACAAGCTTTGCAATGGCGTCCCTAACCTCGTAGGGGTTTTTGACCCCGGAAATCGAGAATATGGCGGCTCCCATGGGCATGATCATGCCCGCAGTGATAGGCGAAACTCTACCATAGTTAAAAAGTCTGCCTATGGGTCCTTGGTTCACGATTAAGTCCGTAATTTTGTCGTGGGTAACTGTTCTCATAAGGATTCCAATGAATTTTCTGAACATTATTATGCGCTCGTTTGTGATTATGTAACGGTGTCCTTTAACATAGATGTATCCCAACCCGTAGACTAATACTGGAAGAGCCAAAAACACGAATACTTGAATCGGAAACACGATCCATCCGTATTCAAGCGGCGCTGTGAAGCTTACGCCAGCCGTAATAAGCCATAACGCTATGAGGCCGATGGTTGCTATCGTCACATATGAAATGTAATGTCTGCCTAGCACCATAAGAACTTTTTCGTTTGGCGCTATTATAACCTCTTTTGGGATGTTGACCTGTTTTTCACTCAATGAAAAACCTCCACAAAGTTTACGTTTACTTTTGAACTTTTAAGCCTTTATACCACTTCGCAAATTTCCGGAGGGCTTTGGCTCTGTGTGAATACATATTCTTTTCATCTATGCTCATTTCGGCGAAAGTTTTCCCGCTGCCGTTGGGTTTAAAAACTGGGTCAAAACCGAAGCCGGAGCAGCCTCTTCGAATATCTCTTGTTATTTCTCCAAAGGCTTCCCCGGTAAAACAGACTGGAGTATCCAATTCCTCGGATAAATAGGCAACCACTGATTGAAAGCGTGCCCTTCGGTTATCCACTCCATCCATAAGCTTCAATAAACCTTCGTTTCCAATGGTCTTGTAAACATACGATGCGTATGGTCCGGGAAAACCCTTTAAAGCTTCTATGAATAAGCCAGCATCCTCGACTATTATTGGTAGACGACACTGCTTGAAAGCATGGAGAACGCTTGCCTCCGCTATCTCTTCTAAGCTTTCACTCTGAATTTCTACAGTCTTCACTCTTAACATGCCCACAGCTATCTTGTAGCGGCCTAAAATCCTGCGGGCTTCATTAAACTTGTTAATGTTGTTTGTAGCGAAGAACACAACTTTGCCCCTTAATTGGAAAGTCATTGCGCTCACGCTTTCTTTTGCTCCCTATACAGCCGCTTTTAACTTTGTCGCTTCTACATCAAATATTGGTTTTTCTTTCAGCGACATATCGACCTCTCCTCTCTATTTCTCTGACTTTCTCAAAAACATTTTTCGCAGTTTCAGTGCTTAGAACGCTGAAGTAGCCTTCAATCACGCTTTTAAAGCATTCCTCCGCAAACTTGTAATGGGTGCTTTGTAAAGCTCTTTTCATGAGATGCATATCCACACCCATGGCCTCGAGCTCGTTTGTTTTTTCGCTCAGTCCGAAATCCACGAAAAAGATCTTTCCGTCCCATCTATAAATCATATTTGAGGTTGTTAGGTCTCCGTGAATTATTCCATGTTTGTGTAGTTTTCCAACCAGTTCACCGACTCTAAAACATAGATTTCTCCTCTCTTTTTCAGAAACCTCATTTAACAACTGTTTAAGGCGTATCCCTTCAATATACTCCATTACAATCAAAGCATCTCTAACGTCAACAAAGAATATAGTTGGAGTTGGAACCCCAGCCCTTTTTGCTTCATGCATTAACTGTGACTCATGAACTGTTCTATAGGATCTAATCTGCTCATCCAATGTTGGAATCCTATATTTTTTTGGCAAACGTTTCTTCAAAACAGCCTTTCTACCATGCCATTCCATGAGGTAAAGGCATGCTTCGGCTCCTTTTTTAATCAGTTGTAGCTGGCCTGCCTCACCCATGGAACTTCAACCTCGTCAAGACGCCATCTCAACCGCACAAAACTCTCCTCAATGGGGGTTGTAACACCATGGAGGAAGGCTAAAACACCGGTCCATGCAATCATTGCTCCATTATCTATAGCGAATTCGCTTGGAACAACGCAGAACCTTGCATTATGCTCATCCGCTATGGAACGCACCATTTCCCGAAGCCTTTTGTTGGCGGCTACACCGCCCGTTAACAAAACCTCCCTCTTCTCCGTGTGGGCCAAAGCCCTCTCAGTTACTTCGACCACCATTGAAAAGGCTGTCTCCTGCAAGCTATAACATAAATCTTCAAGCCTATGCTCTCCTTTCCGCATTATGTTTATGGCGGCGGTCAGTAAACCGCTTAGGGCTATATCCATACCCTTAACGGTGTACGGTAACGGAATGAACTTTTTTCCTTCTCTAGCAAGTTTTTCAACAACAGCCCCAAAAGGCTCACCGGGCCTTTGCTTGAGCCCGGCTTCTCTTGCAAAAACATCTAAACAGTTTCCAAGCGCAATGTCCAACGTTTCACCAAAAACTCTATAGCGTCCAGCTTCGAAGGCCGCCACTATGGTGTTTCCTCCGGAAACGTAAAGGGTCACTGGATCAAAAGCTCCAGTTTTCAGTTTTCCTATTTCAATATGTGCGACACAATGATTAACGCCTACCAGTGGAATGTGTAGGTGAGAAGCCAAAACCCTTGCAACGGTTGCCCCCGTCCTAAGGCATGGTCCAAGCCCTGGACCCTGCGAAAAGGCTACAACCGTCAAGTCCTTTGGCCTTATACCAGCCCTCTGGAAGGCATCTTCAAGGACTTGAGCCGCCACGTTGGCATGATGCTGTGCAGCCTCCCTGGGATGTATTCCCCCCTCCGGTGGGATGTAGGCGTTAATAACATTGGCTAAGATCTCCCCTTCGAAGGAGACTATTCCAACGCTGAAATCATCTGCTGTGCTTTCAATTCCTAAGCAGTAGCCTTCGCGGGATCTCTTTTCCAACATTTCAAATAGTTCTTTACGTCTGAAACCTAAATTATTTTATGCTTGAACAGACTATTTTACAATAATGCCTAGGATCTTGTAAGAGTGAAGGAGAAGAGATGCCTAAACCCAACGACTTGGAACAGAAGGCTTTGCAGATAATAATAAGCGCTGGAAATAATGGTTTACTTCAGTCTGAGCTATGGAAAAAGCTTGGGGCAAGCAGTAGGGAAGGTTCAAGAATAGCTCTCAAACTTGAAAGCAAAGGGTTAATAAGGAGGGAGAAGGAGCTCCGCAACGGCAGATGGACTTACCGGCTTTATCCAAGGAGGCTTCCATCATCCATAAATTCTATAGCAGACTGCCCGTGCATGATGTGCCCAGATACTTCAAGATGTGGACCCACGGGAAGCGTTACCCCCCAGAACTGCGAGAGGCTTACTGAATGGCTTTTCCGTATGGCGGAGTCTGACCAAAGCCTTCCAGGTGACAGCTAGTCTTGCCTAAAGCTTGGATCCAAGAACGCAAAAAAGATTATTATTATAGGAAGGCTAAAGAGGAAAAATATCGTTCAAGAGCAGCCTACAAACTTCTTCAAGTGGTAGAGAAATACCATTTCATCAGGGAAGGTGATGTTGTCGTAGATTTGGGCGCTGCGCCCGGAGGATGGATGCAAGCAGCGAGAAAAATTGTGGGGTCTGAAGGATTTGTTCTGGGGGTTGACCTGAAACCCATCGAGCCATTTCCTGAATGTAATGTGAAAACGATCGTGGGTGATATAACAGAAGATGAAACGGTTGAGCAGATTTTGGAAGCGCTTCCCAGAAGGGCTGACGTGGTGGTTTCAGACGCGTCACCCAACATTTCCGGAGTATGGGAACTGGATCACGCTCGCCAAATGGATTTAGCTCAAAAAGCCTTGGAAATAGCCCTAAAAGTATTAAGGCCTAATGGAAATTTTTTCGTTAAAGTTTTTCAAGGGGATATGCTAAACGACTTTGTGGGCAAGGTCAAGAGATACTTTAGAGATGTGAGGGTTATAAAGCCCAAAGCCAGTAGAGCAAAAAGTTCGGAGCTTTTTGTTTTGGGTCTTCGATTCCAATCCATCTAGGGAATTATTTGCCACCATCGTAAGCGGCAGGAATAAATCTCTAAAAGCATCATTTATTTGAAGGGAAAACTTTGAGGGTTGTCGCCGCAGATTCCGCGTCAGCTATTCTTAACGAGAAATTTGAACCTACAGTTATTGTTGCAACGGCTGCCGTCATTGTTAAGCCGCCCTATAGGCAGCCCAGCCTATGTTTGGCAAAACCCGTCTTTTTAGAGGCTGCAAACAGCCACGAAGCCATTGTTTATGAAGTTGAGCTTTGTAGGCAGCTGCTTACAAGGGTGGAGGCGGATGTGGTTCACCTTGACATATCCCTTGGGGCAATTTCTATCGAGCAGCTTTCCCCTATACAGTTTTCAAGTATGAAAATCTCAAGCAAGGCAAGAAGCAACCTTGTAAAAACTCTTCCAAAAATCAGGAAGGTTTCTGGAGAAATTTCCCAAAAATACGGTATAGACGTTCTAGCTATCGGAAAGGATAGCGTCCCTGTGAGGATAGCCGAGCTCACAGCGGGAGCTCACGCCATAATATATGTCTCAGAGAAGGCTTTAACGCAAAATAAGTCTTTGATGCTTGGATTGCCTTCAAAGTGTCAACTCAAAATAGTTGAGGACAAAGTTTATTTATACTCATTGATGGCGGCGGAACATGATGTTTTGGGTTACGCTGTGGATGTCGATGGTGTATTGAAAAAGGTTAATATCGTGGAGATGCTCAATCCATGTGCAAGAGGTTTCAGAACATTGAAAATAACCCCGAAAACATAAACAAACATAGAGGATGCTGACATTTGGCGCTGAAAATCTGGAAAGAATTTCCACTAAGTATAAAGCGTCTACTCACAGTTTTGATGTTCTTTCTTCTCTCAATAGCCATAACCGCGGCGGGTGTTTCAACGCCTCTCACGAGAGAAGAGGCTACCACCATAAGTGAGGAAATGAAGGAGTTGCAAGATTACGTTTCAACGGCTAATTTGTTTCGGGGGTTAACGATGATTTTCGGCAATAACTTCGTTTTATGTCTGTCCTTTTTTGTGCCGTTTGCTGGGCCCCTTTTTGGATTCTATGCACTCTACAGCACCGGGGTTGTGATCGCAGCTCAAAGCATTAGCGAAGGTGTAAATCCTCATCTACTTTTTTTGTCATTGTTTATTCTACCATTCACTTGGCTCGAGTTTCTGTCATATTCTACAGCTTTCGCTGAAAGCGTTTGGCTAACTTGGGGTATTATAAAACGCGGTTGGCGGGGGGAGCTCATGAACACGTGTATCATGGTTACTTTGTGTGCAGTAATGTTGCTGGTAGCCGCCTTCATTGAAATAGCAATCATTAAATTCCTTGCTGGGACTTGACGCTTGTGATTTCTAAGCTTATGTCTAGAGCTCTTGCGCTGTGGGTTATTTCGCCTAAACTTATTATATCCACGCCCTTTGAGGCATATTCTAGGATATTTTCAGCTGTTATTCCACCGCTGACTTCCAACATAACTTTTCCGTAAAGCCCGGCTTTTTTGAGGAGTTTAACAGCTTCTTCAACTTGTTTGGGTGAAAAGTTGTCCAACATTACTATATCCGCTCCGGCTTTAACAGCCTCTAAAACATCTTCAACCCTAAATATTTCGACCTCGATTTTCTTACTGAAAGACGCTTTTTCCCTAGCAGCCTTGACGGCTTTTCCAACTCCACCGGCTATGGCAATGTGGTTGTCCTTTATCAAGACCATGTCGTCTAAATGAAACCTGTGAGGGTCACCGCCGCCTATAAGGACAGCTTTTTTGTCAAAGTAAAGCATTCCAGGTGCTGTTTTTCGAGTGCACGCGATTTTCGTTTTGTACCCTGCCCTTTTAATTTCCTCAACAATTTTTCTAGCGGCTGTGGCTATGCCGCTCATCCGTGAAATAATGTTTAGAAAAGTTCTTTCGACTGCTAGAATGGTTCGCGCCTCCCCGGAGATCTTCATCAGAACTTGCTTAGGCTTTATTTTATCTCCATCAGCCACGTGGGCTTCAACTTTCAGACCCAAACTTTCGAGAAGAACCCTCGCCTCCTCTACACCGGCAACTACACCTTCTTCTTTGGCTATTACTTCAGCCTCTACGATGCAGTCCTCCGGAACTATGAGGGCTGTTGTTACGTCGCCCTGTCCAAGATCCTCTTCAAGCATTTGCAAAAGTTTCTTCTCCAGAACCCTTTTTGGAAGGAACATGGCTGCTCGTTTTCATCATCATCCGCTTTTTATTTAACAGTTTTGCGGAGCAACCAAAATAAATGGCGTTGGCTTCTTCTTGAATTATGCGGTTGATGCTCAGCTGTTCGGAGCTTGGACTAGGACACGTTTCTAGGCTTATGGTTTTAGGGAGAAGGCTGGAAGAACGGGGAAACGAGCTTTTCTTTTTCTCTGGGGGGAACGCCTACAAACTGCTTAAAGAAAAGTTTAGAAATGTTCACCATTGTACTCCTGTGAGCTGGTATGAGAATGCGCGTGGAATAGTTGTGTCCGCTTCCGTCTTGAACATCCTCTTTCCGTTGCCTTGGGTTAATCCGGAAACTGGAAGATTTGGCTTCAAGCTTTCAAGCGGTATAGAAACTATACACCGCTACTACGACCTCCGGAGGAACATTTTGAAAATTAAACCGGACATCATTGTTTCGGACGGCGACTTGCACGCTTTACGTTTAGCCTGCCGATGGCGTTTTCCTTCGGTGTACATAACAAACGTTATCCGTCCAAGCTGCGGCTTCCCTTCACTGCTTATTCCCGGGGAAAGGTTTACTGAACGTTACTTGAAAAACTGCTTAAAAATAATTGTTCCAGATATCCCGCCGCCCTACACAATATGCGAATACAACTTGGGAAACTTAAAAGATGTTGGAGTTGCAGACAAAGTTGAGTTTGTAGGAAGCTTCATCGACTTCGCTTCGTCAGTAAAAGGAGGTGAGGATCACATTTTTGCGTCCATAAGCGGACCTGTGGGAACAAGGTTTCGGTTGAGACAGATAATTATTCCAGTTTTAAGCCGTCTAAAAACCAGAAGCATGGTCAGCCTAGGAGAACAAGGCGAGAAAAGAGTGGCGAAAATCGGAAACTGCATGGTTTACACGTGGCTTTCACCGGAGGAAAGGGGGAAGTGCATGGCAAACGCTAAAGTGGTAATTTTCAGCGGTGGACACAGCACTTGTTTTGAAGTTGTAAAGTATGTGAAACCAAGCATATGCATTCCAACCCAGCCTGAACAGCTGGCGAACGCAAAGAAGATGCAAGCCATGCAATGTTCAGTAATTGTCCATAGCAAAGAACAATTGACACAAGCCATTCGTGAAATTGAGGGGAACATAGACTTCTACAAGAAGAACGTGCGGAGACTAAACATTTACGCTAACAAATTTAAGGGTGTTGATAGGGCCGTGGAAATAATTGAGAACGCTGCCTAAAAGGATTAAACACAAGTTTAAGCGAGAATTTTCTGCCTAATCTCGCCTTTTGGTTTTCCCTCCTCAAAAATTATTGCTTGGAACTTGTAAACCTTCGTGCCCTTCATGAGCCAGCAGTCTGGTGGAAGCCCAGCCTTCAAACAGCATTGACACAAAAACTCCTCTTCATCCCAACCCCACTCCACTGGCACTTGTGGAAGCAGCAGCCCCCTGTAAAAACCCCTTTCTATGATCAATCCATCAACGCCCACCTTTATCTTAGATGGATATTCGCTGGAGTTTTCCACTTTCACCAGCTGCGGAGGTGTGAGCACACTGACCTCGAATACCACGCTGTCAAGCTCTTCCAAAGATAGTGGATAAAACCTAGGATCTTGAGTTGCCGAACTTATGGCGGATTCTATGACAGCCTCCGCTAGAGGCGTTGTTGGGTAGGGGAGACCGATGCACCCCCTCAGTTCTTTTTCCTCTCCCTTGACACTGTTTATTGTTACAAAAACTCCGCATGGTTTCATGAGCTTCTGTGGAAGGCCTTCCGGGCGGATGCGTTTCCTATTTTTCAAGTATTCTTCTACGGCTCTTCTGGCCAACCTAACCAGCAGCTTTCCTTCTTCTAGGCTAATGTCAAAGGACACTTTTTAGGCCTTCCTAGAATTTTATTGATTCCTCGCGGGCTCCATCCTTTGTTATGAATAGAAAGTCGATGCCGTCGCCGCTCATGACGTCCCTGCTTATGGCTGACTTTATTGCTCTAACGACGAGATCTCTTCCCGCCTCGATGCTTAAACCTTCCCGGTAACCTTCCTCGAGGACGCCCATGGCAATTTCCGTTCCCGAACCGACAACTGCATACTTGTCCGGTATCACCGAACCTAAAACGTCTAAAACATATAGGGATGCGCCCTCATCGTCTATTCCTCCCACAATGGTTTGAGTTATCAGCGGAGCCAGTCTGTTGGCGAAAAGTAGGTTAGACATAAGTTTAGCTGCAGATCTAACCGATATGGGTCTACCCACATCCATGCTGTAAAGGTTTGCATAAGCCTCCACTTCGCGGACTAGAATCTGCATGTCTGAAACAAGCCCAGCGCATGCAGCGCCTATGTGATCGGTTATCTTAAAAACCTTCTTTCCTCCCTTACTGACAACCAAGTACCCATATGAAACACGTTTTTCAGAAGCCAGTATAACGCCGTCTCTGCAAACTATGCCAACGGTGGTTGCACCTGGAACCCACAAGTACTGAGGCATCTGCCCTTCCCTTTTCACACTCTTTCACCTTTCCACGTGATATACGAGCACAACTTATTAAACTTAATGTCTCACTTACAACCCCTTGAGGCGGTGAAATGTTAACACTTTATTTGAGGGCTGTTGAGGGTGTCTGGTTTGGAGTTGCGTATGAAAACGAACGTGTCTTTGCTACGGCTTTTGCAATAAACAGAAGCCAAACGTTGCAAAGTTTGCTTAGGAACATCCCTTTCAATGTTCCTTTCCAGCATTCAGAAAAACCCGCAAAGTTTGCTGAAAAGGTAGTTTCTTCGTTAGCAGAAATCTACAACGGTAAGGGTTGCGCCGAAAAATTTTTCCTCGTCATGGATTCCCTATCCAGCTATGCACAAAGAGTTCTTGAAGCTGTTTCCTTGATTCCTGTAGGCTATGTGGCTACTTATGGCTCCGTAGCTAAGGCTGTCGGCGGGAGCCCGAGAGCCGTTGGGCGTGTTATGGCTTTGAACCCTTTCCCGCTGCTTATTCCATGTCATAGAGTTGTAGCTTCGGACTTCTCTCTAGGCGGGTATGGTTATGGCTCACATGTTAAATTTGAAATTCTGAAACACGAGAAAAGAGGTTGCGCAACGGCGAAGGATGTTGAAGTGAACGGCCGTTTGCTGCGGATTTTTCCAGTTGAATTTATTTTAAAGGCGTGTGAGCAGCGCAAATAATAAAAGCTTAACCTTAAATCTTTAAGGGATGCCTCATGACCAAACGCGGGCTTTTCGTCGGGAGATTCCAGCCTTTCCACAAAGGACACCTTCAAGCTGTGAAGGAGATTCTAGACGAGGTGGACGAGCTTGTAATCGTTGTTGGCAGCGCCCAATACAGCCACCGCATCGACAACCCGTTCACAACGGGCGAAAGACTGGTGATGATAAGGAAAGCTTTGGAAGAGGAAAAAATCGACCTAGGGCGCATATGGATTGTGCCTGTGCCCGACGTGCACATCCACATGGTTTGGGTTTCTACCGTTGAAGGCTACACCCCACGCTTTGACGTTGTCTACTCTAATGAACCTCTCACTCGGAGGCTTTTCATAGAAGCCGGTTATGAAGTCAAGTCTATGCGCTTCCACAAGCGTGAAGTTTACTCCGCCACCGAGATAAGGGAGAGGATGCTGAAGGGCGAAAACTGGGAGGAGCTTGTCCCCGAAGGTGTGGCAAGTTTCATAAAGGAAATAGGCGGCGTTGAAAGGCTTAAAGACCTCACAAAGACCGATAAAGTGTAACCTTGTCTCCGACCTTCACACCAAAAGCCTTGGCCGCATTGCCTAGGTTTATGGATATCTCCAAAAAATTATGGCTTCCAATTATGGCGAGTGGCTTTTGGGCTTCTACTTCCGCATAAGCCTTGCAAAGCTTTAATGCTAACTGCTTACCCATCAGCCTTATGTATACATAATCTTTGACGCCAAGAGCCTCAAGATGTTTTGCCGTGAAATTTGTGACAATGTTTCCAAAACTATCAATGTAAATAACTTCACCCATCAAAACATTGCCTCTTTTAACGACCCTTGCAAACTTTGGTGTGACAATTTTGCGGATTTCCGGCCCAAACTCTGATGGTTTAACTCCCTTCGATAGGAACGCCGCTGCCGGGGCAAATATGTCTCTTCCGTGAAAAGTTGAAGATATCTTTGGAAGCATAAACTTTGGGTTTGCTATCTCGTAAACATGCCTTATCCCCTGATTTTTTGCCGCTAACACTAACACGCCGTTGTCTGGACCTATAAAGAAGTCCTTTTCAGTTTCTATCAGTATAGGTTTGCGTTCTGTTCCAACACCTGGGTCAACAACCACCACGTGTATCGTGCCCCTTGGAAAGTATGGGGCTGCAGCGGCAAGTATGAAAGCGCCATTTCCTATATCAAACTTTTCCACATGGTGAGTTACGTCAACTATTTCCACGTTTGGATTTATCCCCAAAATAACGGCTTTCATTTCTGCAACGTAAGGATCCGCTAATCCAAAATCGGTGGTCAACGTTATTATTGGGGTTTCAGAGCGCATTTTCATCAAGTCATCCGCCATGGGAAACCGGAACAAAAATCACTTCATCTCCATTTTTTATGATGGTTTCCAAGCCTTTCAAAACGCTGATCTCCCTTCCATTAACGATTATTAAAGTGTTTGGTCGAGGATCCTCTAACTCCGGGTCGACGATGGTTCTTTTTGTTTCAGGGAATTTGTCGACAAGGATGCCTATGATCTCTTTAAGCGTCTTTTCGCCGTCAAGCTTCAATGTAATCTTGTTTTTCCCGATTATGTTGTGTAGGCTGCCGACAAACCTTAGGGTTATTTTTGTCTCCATTTCCCCCACCCCCTATAGAACTATGACAACGGATATGTCATTTACGTTTGTGCCTGTTTGACCAGTAAATATTAAGTCGCCAAGTTTTGAAAAGAAATTGTAAGAGTCGTTTTCTGCAAGGAATTTTTCTGCGTTGAGGCCGTTTCTCTCCGCCTTCGCCATCGTTTTTCCGTCCGCTATAGCTCCGGCGGCGTCGGTTGGTCCATCTACTCCGTCTGTGCTCAAGGAAGCAACCGCGCAACCCTCCAAACCATTAATTTTTAGCGCGGCGGCTAAAGCTATTTCTTGGTTTCTTCCACCTTTACCCTTCCCAGCAACAGTCACCGTTGTTTCTCCTCCAACAACCATCGCCGCCGGCCTTTGGACAGGATTTCCTGAGGTGTCTATTTCTCGTGCCGCTGAAGCTAAAACTGTTCCGACGTGGCGTGCTTCCCCCTCCAGAAGCGAAGTCAAAAGAAGGGTGTTCAACCCCTCAGATTTCAGAGCCTTGCATGCTGCAGTGCTAGCTTCTCTGCAGTTTCCAATTATGACGTTGAAAACCTTTTTAAAGACTTTATCATCCCTTTTCGGAGTCTCGGGAATTAACCCCCTTTCGCCTTCAAGCAAAACCCTTCTAATAGACTCAGGAGCTTTTTCCCATAACCCATACTTTTTCAAGACTTTTACAGCATCGCTGAAGGTTGTTGAATCTGGAACTGTTGGGCCAGAGGCAATAAACTCGAGGGGGTCACCCACAACATCCGACAGAATAAGATTTAAAACGGTGGCTGGGTAAGCCTTTTTCGCCAACCAGCCGCCCTTGATCCCTGAAATATGCTTTCTTACAGTGTTTATCTCGTTTATCGTTGCGCCACATTTAAGGAGGTCTTCAGTAATCTTTCTTTTATCCGCCAGCGTTATTCCGTTTCTTGGCAGTGGCATCAAGCTGGACCCTCCCCCCGATATTAAGCATATTACTAAGTCGTTTTCTCCAGCCTTTTCAGCTATCTCTAGCATTCGTTTAACTCCTCTAACTCCAGACTCGTCTGGAATAGGGTGGCTTGCCTCATAAAGCTTAACAATTTTTGTTTTGTGTTTGCACCCTCTCGGCACATTGACAGCGCCGTCTGTTATTTTTTCACCTAAAAGATTTTCCAAGGCTTCAGCCATTGAACCGCTGGCCTTCCCCCCTCCAATGACGTACACGTTTTTGAATTGGTTTAAGTCGAAGGTGTAATCGCCAACCTCTAGAAGGGAACCTTTTAGCACCAGTTTAGAAGCGATCAACCTTTTTGGGTCCACCGCTTTAACGGCGGCTTCAAGGCTTTTCAAAGCTAATTCCCTTGCCTTTTTGTCCACTTGGCTCTGCCCATTCTGGACAAGCTGTTCCAAATTCTTAATAACTGCAATCATCCCCTTCCCGTCACAATTCTGTAGGGAGTGGATAGTAAATGTAATAAGTCCAGCGTCCATAAGTGTTTTGCAATAGTTATTTGGTGAACTGCATGGCAAAACCAAAAGTTTACGTGACTCGGGAGCTTCCAGAGAGAGGTATGAAAATAATAAGGGAGCGCTTTGATGCGGAGGTCTGGCTTGAATATGGCCCACCTCCCAAAGAGGAGATAATAAGAAAGGTTAGGGACGTTGAAGCCTTAGTTACATTATTGTCTGACGAGATAGACGCGGAAGTTTTTGACGCCGCCTCAAAGCTGAAGATAGTCGCCCAAATGGCTGTAGGCTACGACAACATAGATGTGGCTGAAGCAACAAGGAGGGGGATATACGTGACAAACACACCCGGCGTCTTAACCGAAACAACGGCAGACTTCGCTTGGGCCTTACTTTTAGCCGTCGCGAGACGCGTGGTTGAAGCCGACAAGTATGTGCGCACCGGACAATGGAAGGTAAGTTGGCATCCAAGTATGCTTTTAGGAAGAGATGTTCACGGCGCTACACTCGGCATATTGGGCGCTGGCAGAATCGGCACAGCCGTTGCTAGAAGGGCCAAAGGCTTCGACATGAAAATAATTTACTATGACGTTGTGCCTATGCCTCCCGAAGTGGAAAAAGAACTTGGGGCTAAAAGAGTTGACTTAGACACTCTTTTCAAGGAAGCCGATTTCATAAGTGTTCACGTTCCATTGACAAAAGGAACATATCACCTTGTAAATGAGGAAAAGCTTAGGCTGATGAAGAAAACAGCCTACCTAATCAACAATTCCAGAGGACCTGTGGTGGATGAGAAAGCCCTTTACAAAGCGTTAAAAGAGGGTTGGATTGCAGGCGCTGCTTTGGATGTTTTCGAGCAAGAACCCACGCCTGTGGATAATCCTTTGCTTAAACTTGACAATGTAGTGGTTACTCCACACATATCCAGTGCAAGCTATGAAACCCGTTCAAGAATGGCTGAAATGGTTGCAGAAAACTTGGTGGCCTTTTTTGAGGGAAGACAGCCGCCAAACCTCGTGAACCCGGAAGTTCTTAACGTGAGGCCTTTATCAAAAATCTTCTGAGCTCCTAATGTTGGGGAATGATTAAATATTCCACAGAACATTTTGGATTCTAAGATGGTGATTCTATGCCCTCCATATTTGCGGATAGAATGGCTGTTCTCGGAACAGAAACAGCTTTTGAAGTGCTTGCTAAGGCTAAAGCCCTTGAAAGAATGGGAAAAAAGATAATTCACTTGGAGATAGGTGAACCGGACTTCGACACACCCCAAAACATAAAGGAGGCTGCTGTTAAAGCCCTTTACTCCGGGTACACCCACTACGTGCCAGCGGCGGGAATTCCAGAGCTCCGCGAAGCCATAGCTGAATACATATCTAAAACCAGGAAAATTCCCGTGGATCCCGAAGAGGTTGTCGTTACTCCCGGTGCAAAACCAATAATGTTTTTCACTATACTGGCATGTGTAAACCCTGGTGATGAAGTTTTATATCCAAACCCTGGTTTCCCAATTTACGAGTCCATGATAAATTTTGTTGGCGCGAAGCCTGTGCCAATCCCCCTAAAAGAAGAGAAGGACTTCACATTCGACCATGAATATGTCAAAGAACACATAACACAAAAGACGAAGATGATTATTCTAAATTCTCCGGAAAACCCCACGGGCTCAGTTTTGTCAAAAGAGGATTTGAAGGTTATAGCAGACTGCATAGCTGACAGAGAGGACGTTGTCGTTTTGTCAGATGAAGTTTATAGCCGCATAATCTATGAGGGGGAGCATGAAAGTATTGCCTCACTTCCGGGAATGAAAGAGAAAACCATAATACTTGACGGTTTTTCGAAAACCTACGCCATGACTGGTTGGAGACTAGGCTACGGCGTAATGCGACGAGACTTAGCTGAAAAAATCACACAACTCATGATTAACTCTAACTCCTGTACGTGTGCATTTGTGCAAGTGGCTGGCATAGAAGCCCTAAAGGGGCCTCAGGACTCGGTAGACCGAATGGTTGCAGAATTCAAAAGACGTAGAGAAATCATGGTTGAAGGCCTAAACAAGATTGAGGGCATAATATGTAAGAAGCCTAAGGGCGCCTTTTATGTTTTCCCAAACATAACATGCACCGGTATGAGTTCAAAGAAACTTTCAGACTACTTGCTCAGCGAGGCTGGCGTGGCTGTCTTACCGGGGGCATCCTTTGGAGAATATGGTGAGGGATACCTCCGAATATCCTTTGCCAACTCAGTTGAAAACATTAAGGAGGCTCTGGAGAGAATAGATGAAAGTCTTAAAAAGCTCTAAATCTCTACTTTTCCACTTTTTCTCCAGTAACCACTTCAACAATTTCGGAGGCTGTTTGGATCAGGTTGTCCGCCTGTTTTATGGCTTTCTCCTCGTCAATTTCCTCCACTTGCATCAGCTGCTGCATGATTTCTTCGATTTCCACGAGGCATCTGAGGACCGGGTCGCTTCCAATCTGGGCTTTTTCCATAGCTTCTCTCACAACACTTTCAATGAATGCTGGCTCACCTAGACTGTAGTATATGGCGTTTCTGGCTTTTCTTATCGCCTCAAGAATTAAACTTGATGCCATATAGGGCAGTTTCCTAGCAGCTTCCAGTTCCGCCTTTGCTTCACGTAAATACCGCAAAGCCCATCCTCGCCTGTAATGGTCTATCATTGTTCTTCACTGTGCTTTAAAATGTGGATGTGTTTAATAAGCTACTCGCTTTCTTGGCTTCCACTGGAGGATGCGGGTTCAACGCCACCATAGACATGTGTTATGTAACCGGCAATTTGGTTCCGTACCCTCGTTGTTGCCTCTGGCACAAGCATGGCGACCAAACGTTTGTTTTCATCAAAATTTGCCGAAAACTTGTTGGGAAATCGCTTGAGGAGTTCTCTGGCTATGCGCTTAATCTGCTCCGTTCGAACTTTTCCCAACCACTTGACTCCTCCAGTCCGGCTTAAGCATGTGCCTCGCCGCTTTTTAAATGGCGAAGTGAATCATTCATAAACATAAACCTAATTTAACTTTACGCGTTTACATCCTCCAAACTCAACTTTAACCCGAAAAAATCTTCAAAGTTTTTCAATATTTGCTCAGCAACTTCAATAACGTTTTTTCTCTTAACCTCGGCCATAGCGTTAACAACCATCGGCAGAAAAGTTGGACTTGTTAGCTTACCATTAAAGGGGCTCCTAAAATAACGTACCGGTCCATCGGTTTCCGTCAGGAGATTTTCCAGAGGAACACGTTTAACAACCTCCCGAATACCCTCAGAATAGACAACGGGAGGCCCTTCACTAATATAGTACCCGTTGTCTACAGCTTTTGAAAGCACGCTTATAGGGTTACTGAACCAATGAAGGAGAACTTTTCTTAAGCGGTAGGACGGAAGCATCTCCACAATTTTTGCAGTTGTTCCACGAGAATGAATTATAACTGGCAAGTTCATTTTTTCAGCCAATCTAAGCATCTCATCAAAAACTTTCAACTGCTTGTCCCAAATCCTTTCATACTTGTAGTCTAAGCCAACTTCCCCTATAGCCACAACCGCCCTGTTCCGCTTTTGCTTCAGAATAAACTCGGAGGTTTGGCGCAGAACATCATCCGTTAAATTGTTCACACTCCATGGATGAATTCCCAGAGCTGCGTAGACTTCTCCCTTAAACCGCGTAGCCAGCTCTAAACTTTTAATGCTTGTTTCCAGATCCATGGAATTGGAAACTATTACGACAACGTTAGAACGTTTAGCCTCTGAAAGGATTTCCTCAACCATACCCTCATATTCTTCGTCTGAAAGATGTATATGCGCGTCAACGTACCTTAAAGTTTTCATGCCCGCCACTTTGAACATAAACTACAAGGTTCAAAAGTTTTTATAATTTCCTCCGTTCAAGTAAAGAAGGTTAGGCTTTGGGGTTCATTTTTGGAAGATAAGGTGCAATAAACGTTAAATATCGCTTCAAATACAAAAAGAAGCCATGGAGGGGTCTTTATGGCGGATCTAGAGTTAGCAATAGCTCCCATGCATAGGATTTGCAAGAAAGCTGGAGCAGAAAGGGTAAGCGAAGCAGCCGCCAGGGAACTTGCCAAGGCCTTGGAGGAGATCGGAATCAAAATAGCAAAGGAAGCCCTAGACTTCGCAATGCACACTGGAAGGAAGACGATAAAGGCTGAAGACATAGAAATTGCTGCACGAAAAGTTATGGGTAGGTAGACCATAACCCTTTTCTTCTTTTTCCCAAAAGCCTTTCATGCTTTGAGTTCGCAATGGATATAAGGCGCGGCTGCTGTAAGGTTCAAACAGGTGCCTTATCATGGGTGGGAAGAAGAAGCTAACTTTGAAACAAATGGAACGCATGCAGATGCGTAAAAGCGAAGAGGAGAAAAAGAAAAAGGAGAAAGAAAAGGAAAAGGCAGCGTCAAAAGAGAAAAAACCGGCTGGAATACTGATTCCGGATATTAAAGGTGAAAAAATGTTAGAGGAGCTGAAGAAAATGCGGGTTTTGACACCTTATACCGTGGCATCCCGATTTAATATAAGAATAAGCGCCGCCAAAGACTTGCTTGAACAACTTGAAGACAACGGCTTGGTTCAGCTGGTTTCAGGAAACCACGACATCAAAATATACAAGGCTGTAGGCTAACCAGTTTTTATACATTCGGAGCGAATCATGCGTGTCCAATTCTGGAGAGGTTGAAGAAGCGAAAAAACATGTTGGAATTGGTTGTAAACACCGTTTAATGGTTGTGGGAAGCCCGATTTTCAAGCAGAAAGTTCGAGAAGCCCTTAAACTTGTTAAAACGGCAGGTTACTACGATTTTCTCAGAACATATATTAGAGGAATAATTGAAATTGATGGGTTTACGCAGCTCCGCGAGTTAGAAGCGGTCATTTGGGCGAATAAGTATGCTGTGGCAAATCCTGTGGATGCCGCCAGTTTGTTCATACAGAAGGCATGCCACATGAAAGATTATGTTGCTGGGAAAATACATTATGGAGGAGAGGCTGAAAGGCGTTCAATAGAAAATCGCATAAAGTTTCTTGAAGTTTTGAAAAGTAGGTGTAGGAAACGTGAAATTAAAGAGGAATGTGAAAAGCTGTTAAAAAGCTGGAGCGAAAGCGTATACCTATAATTTTTCCACTTTGATTACGGTGCCGCTTCTCACGTTGCTAAAAAGTTCAAGGTTTTTCGTTATTTTCCCAAGAACGTTTACTGGACTATAAGGCTGGGATTCTCCATAAAATATACATAGGGCACTTCCCATAGGCCAGAAGGCTATCGTTCCCTTTTCAACGGTGCTTCTGGCTTTTTCTTCGCCCATTCTAACAGGCACCTCAAAGTATACCTCTTCTTTCCAGACGGCTGCCCTCCCCTCAACCGGAAGCCTTCGAATAATTGCGTCCACGGTTCTAGGGGCTAGGTGTCGAACAAGCTCGCCTTCGGCTTCGCCTAAACCTTCAATTGTGAACTTTATTTTTACCCTTGAAATTCCTACCTCTTCACTCTCCATATTTGTGAACCTTCTTAAGGAAATCTTCTAAAACCTGCTCTAGAGATAATGGGCCCAAAACCTTAAGCTCATATTTCACCCTGACGGTGGGTTTGTTTATCGTTATAAGTCGCCTTAAGTCGACTGGTGTTCCAATGACAACTACATCGCATGGAGTGTTGGCAATTGTCTCATTAAGTTCTGCTATCTGCTTTTCACCGTAGCCTAAGGCTGGAAGCACGTTTCCTAAGTGGGGGTATTGTTTATAAGCCTCTTTTATAGATCCAACAGCATAAGGTCTGGGGTCAATCAGCTCGCTGGCGTCAAGCTGCTCAGCCAAGATCGTTGCGGCGCCGTAGGGCATCTCTCCATGAGTTAGCGTAGGACCGTCTTCAATAACTAGAACGCGTTTTCCTTTAATGAGCTCCGGTTTGTCAGCCGTTATTGGCGACGCAGCCTCTAAAATTATGGCTTTCGGATTTACTTTTTTAACGTTTTCTTTGACGCAGTTGACGTTTTCAGGAGCTGCTGTATCAACCTTGTTTATTATTACAACGTTTGCCATTCTTAGGTTGGTTTCCCCCGGATGGTATGCCAATTCGTGTCCCGCTCTGTGGGGGTCTGTAACGACTATGTGTAGGTCTGGTTTATAGAAGGGTATATCATTGTTTCCGCCATCCCAAACGATTATATCTGCTTCCCCTTCTGCTTCCCTCAAAATTCTTTCGTAATCAACTCCAGCGTAAACAATCACCCCATTTTCCAAATGGGGTTCAATCTCCTCCCTCTCCTCTATTGTGCAATTATACCTATCAAGGTCTTCATGCGTGGCGAAACGTTGGCAGACCTGTCTTCGCAGATCGCCATAGGGCATTGGATGCCTAACTACAACCACGTTTAAACCTTTATCCTTCAAAATTTTCGCAACACGCTGGGAAGTTTGGCTTTTGCCGCAACCGGTTCTCACAGCTCCCACAGACACCACTGGAACTTTAGCTTTCAACATTGTTGTCTTCGGGCCCATCAATCTGAAGTCCGCGCCGTTTGACAGAACAACGGACGCTTTATGCATAACATATTGATGAGAGACATCGCTGTAAGCGAAGACAACCTGATCAACATCATAATCCTTTATTAGTTTCTCCAGATCCTCCTCGGGATATATGGGTATGCCTTTTAGATAATTTTTGCCGGCAAGTTCCGGCGGATAAATTCTCCCCTCTATCCCGGGAATTTGTGTGGCTGTAAAGGCTACAACCTCGTATTCATCATTATCCCTAAAATAGATGTTGAAATTATGGAAGTCCCTACCAGCAGCACCCATTATAATGATGCGCTTCCGCCTTTGACTTGAGAATGATAAACCGCCCTGAGACATAATTGAACTTCCATTAGTTTTGAATTGGGGTTTAGATATTGATCGATTTAAACTATAAAACCATTTTGGGTTGATGAAGCTTGACCGTTGACTAAAAACATTTTTATTGATGATGAAGCACTGAGCGGTTGAATGTAGCCATGCAGTTAAAATGCGTAAAGTGTCGTTCAGCGAGGGTTGAGGTGCAAATTCCATATGCCCGGTTAAGCTTATGCTCCAAGTGTTTTGTTGAGTTTTACGTTGGTAGGGTGAGGAAAACCGTAGAAGAATTCAAAATGTTCCACAAAGATAACACCGTAGGCGTGGCTGTTTCAGGCGGCAAAGATAGTGCTGCCCTCCTTCATGCCCTGCGAAGGGCTTTTCCGGAAACTAAGACAGTGGCATTGCACATAAATCTAGGCATACCTAAATATTCGGAACATTGCCAAACCATGGTTGAAAAACTCGCAGATATTTTGAATGTAGAACTGCATGTTTTCGACCTCCGCAAGGAGTTAGGCGTTAGTATAGGGGATTTTAAGAGCACACCTTTCAGAAGGAAACTATGCTCTGTCTGTGGCACTATAAAACGGCGAACTTTTGAGGAGATGGCTTCAAAAATCCATGTTCAAGTATTGGCAACAGGACATAACTTGGAAGACATTGTTGGAGTGATGCTCAACAACTTTTTGTATGGCCACTGGGAGCAACTCGTTAGACTGAAACCTGTACTACCCCCCCTTGCAGAGGGATTGGCCTCAAAAGTTAAACCTCTTATTCGCAGCCCAGAAAACGAGAACTTACTCTACTGCTTATATGAGGATGTCCCCTTCAGGGAGATGAACTGCCCATTCTCTAAAAGGACGGGTGTGCGGAAGAGGATTGAAATCCTTGAAACTCTGACCAAGTACAATCCATATTTTAAACATCAACTTTTAAACAGATTCCTAGAGCTTATACCGCTTTTAGAGAACGTTAGGCCTAAAAAGCCTTTAGGTAAATGTAAGATCTGTGGCTTTCCTTCATCAGGTGAAGTGTGCGCCTTCTGTAAACGTATAGGCCTCATAAAAGAGCCGACAAAGTTTAAAACTTGATAATGCAAAGTATTCTTAATGGGCTGCGTTCCGGAGCCTTTACACCTCTATCTTGTTAAGAACCTCAGAGGGATAGTTTACTTTTTAAAGGGCGTCAATTCCAAAGCGGAGTTTGATTGGCTTAAAAGAAAGTTTAAATATAGGGAGCTTGGCATCTCAGAAACCTTGCAGTTTGATTTAAAGTGGAAAAAGCTCTTAACGTTACCAAAAATAGAAGACAACCCCGTTTTGGATTCTCTTTACCAAGCTTCCAGTTTCATTTGTCCCTTGATAGTCTTAAAAGAACAGAGCCTAAAAAGCTTCGAAAACGCCGTATTTTTAAGCCTTAAAACTTCGGAGAAGCTTAACGATAAAGATTTAAAGTTTAACCTTAGACTAATGAATTATTCCATAACAGACTTCTACCTAAAATCCATCGAATTTGCAGTGAAATCCGATATTAAAAGCAGAAGAAAGCTTGCCGAAAAGGATTTGAAACGTTTCTGGAGAATAAAGGCGGATACGAGTGGGAAAACATTAGTCGCCTACATTGACCCCCTTCTGGTTAAGAGTGATATTTCTAACCCCATTTACATGAGTTTGATTCCATGTTTGATTCTGGATTTTGATTAGGAGCTATCGGAATCCAACCTTAGAAAATCTTTGATTCATACTCAAAATTCGCATG
>JAWBRY010000003.1:0-23062 GCA_038843545.1 Bathyarchaeia archaeon
CCCACATTTCAAAACTCAATTGAAATCCTCCTCTGCTTTCATATGGAACAGCATTAATAAATACTTTCAACGGATGCTGGAACATGGCTCAAACGTTGCAAAAATTTATAGCTCCTCTTTAACATTTTAGATCACACTTTTTATACTTCAACACTAAAGTAGAATCAGCTGAAAAGGGGAGCCTACGTTGCAGGAGGACATTTCCTACAAAATTAAGGCGTTAGACTTCATGTTTGAGAACTCCCCAGTCAAGGTTATAGCCAACCGCAGCTATCCGGAAATTAAATTGGCTGGGTTAACCGTCGGCCCATTTGAAGAGGGAAACGAGTATGAAGTTTTGTTTTGGGTGGCTCGAGAACTTGAAAAATTTGGTGTAGTTCGCTTCCGAGGCGAGGAGCTGCTAGACTCGTCTAAGCTTTCTAAGATTCACTGGAAGGAACGCGTTCAAACAGTTGGACAGATTTCCGAGCTTCCAAAGGATTTCTATCCGAAACTGCGCAGACTTCTTGCAGAATTAAAAAGTGAAACTGTTAAGAATCCGGAGAAGATGCGTGAATATGAAAAGGCGAAACACTTGGCAACAGACATCGTGAATCTGAGGTTAAAGAAGATAGTTTCCCTTGCTTCCGCCCCAGCTCAGACAGAACATGTTTTAAGAAATCTCACAGCAGAAGAAAGGCTTCTCTACGAGCAGATCTACAAAGTTATTAAAAAATGGAAAACCCACCTCTTAGAGTTTGAAGAGGCCGGGGGAGAGGAGGAAAATGACTGAAGAACTAGAAGTTATAGACCCGCAAGAACGATTTCTGGAACTTTTCAAGACGGAGAAGTATCGCCAGAGAATTTCCCAACTTGCGGTTTCTGGAAAGACATCGCTAATAGTTGAGTTTGAAGACGTCTTAACCTTCGATCATAGACTGGCAGATAAACTGCTAGAAAGACCGGAAGAATACCTAAAATATGCGGATAACGCGGCGCAAAACCAACTCGCCATAGAAGCTCCAGAATATGCGGAAAAACGGAAAGTTACCGTTAGAATTGTCAAGTTATTGGAGCCGACGCCGCTGCGGAAGCTAGGTGCAGCTCACATTGGAAAACTTGTAATGATTGAAGGCATAGTTGTCCGTTCAACGCCCGTCCGTCCCATGGTTATGCGGGCAGCCTTCAAATGCCGCGGATGTGGAAACATAACCTACGTGGATCAGACCGGCCCATTTTTGAAGGCTCCATTTGCATGTGCAGATCCCTCGTGCCGACGTAAAGGCCCCTTCGACTTTGTGCAAGAAGAGTCCACATTCATAGACTCCCAAGATCTCCGTGTGCAGGAACGCCCGGAAGATCTTCCTCCAGGTCAGTTACCTCGAACATTGCATGTAAAGCTTGTAGGAAGCGAAATCGTGGACATGGCGAGGCCGGGCGACCACATTTCAATAGTTGGCGTTGTTCGAGCGGTGGCTCCAACAATGCCTAAAGTTGGGAAGCTCCGCGTTTTTGCTCTGCATTTAGATGCAAACTCCGTCGAGGTTTTGGGGAAAGAGCCTGAAGCTACACTGCCAACCCCGGAGGAGGAGAAACAGATTTTGGAGTTGGCCAAGGACCCGTGGATCCATAGGAGAATAATAAATTCTATAGCTCCGTCCATATACGGGTATGAGCACATAAAAGAGGCAATAATGTACCTCCTTTTCGGCGGCGTCCCAAAAAGTCTTCCGGACATAAACGTGAGAGGCGAGTTAAACATTCTCTTGATAGGCGACCCTGGAACGGCAAAGTCCCAGCTTCTACAGTACGTGGCTCGAGTTGCCCCAAGAGGACTTTACACCTCTGGCCGTGGAACCACAGCGGCTGGCTTAACAGCGGCAGTCATACGGGAGAAAGGCGGTGGAATGAGCCTTGAAGCCGGAGCCCTAGTGCTGGCTGACAAGGGCATAGCGTGTATAGACGAAATAGACAAAATGCGACCTGAGGATCGTGTTGCAATACATGAGGCCATGGAGCAGCACACGGTTTCCGTGGCGAAAGGAGGCATTGTGGCCACTTTAAACGCTAGAACAGCCATACTTGCAGCCGCGAACCCAGCCCTTGGAAGGTATGAGCCGAGAAGAACATTGACAGAAAACATTTCGTTGCCGGTTACAATCCTTTCAAGGTTCGACTTAATATTTGTTGTGAGGGATATCCCCAACAAGGAAGTTGACAGCAAAATGTCGGAGCACATTTTAGAAATACACCGCAGAGGCACACCTCCGATAGAGCCACCCATACCAATGGACCTTCTCAGAAAATACGTAAGCTATGCAAAAACAATAAAGCCCGTGTTAACTGACGAGGCTCTGCGCCGCATAAAGGATTTCTATTTAGCCATGCGATCGGCAAGCGAGTCTGAAGGTTCCCCGATCGCCATAACCGCCCGCCAGTTAGAGTCGCTTATACGTCTAGCCGAGGCAAGAGCCCGTGCCGCCCTCCGCGCCGAGGTTTTAGCAGAAGATGCAGAAGCAGCCATAAACATAATGAAGAGGTCTCTGGAAGAGGTTGGGATAGACTTGTCCTCCCAAAAAATTGACATAGACCTTATAATGACTGGGAAACCGAAAAGCCTCAGGGACAAGCTGCAAGTACTGCTGTCCATTTTGGCTGAAATGGAAAGGGAGACGGGCATGGTTGAAAAGGCCGCGTTAATCAACAGACTTGAAGTGGAATATAACATTCCAAGAGTCGAATCGGAACGTTTAATCGCTCAGCTACAACGGGAAGGAACAATATACGAGCCTAGAGAAGGCTACTTAAAGAAGACGTAGAAAAATGAGCGGAAGTTTATCCGGCTGCCTCGATGTTAGCCTCTTTATGATACTGCGCGTTGGCGGTAAACACTGTCACGCCTACGGTTACACCAATGTCGGCTGTTGAAATGTGGCTTAAATTAAACAAGTAAATGACCATCCGCCCCCCGGAAGGCAACACTAAAGAATTTGAACCTAAAGGCTCGAAATTAGCCTTGTACTGGCTATAGTTTCCCTCCAGATAAACGCTGTCAGCTACCCATTTCAGCTCAATTGGCGGAGTTTGATTAAGTTTCCAATAGTATATGTTTTGTGAGTCAACATTCCGCCCCCGCACAGTTATCTTGTCAATTACAACATCTCTGCCGCCCGTGTTGGTTACCATAAACGCAGCTGAGGCATTGCCATCATTAGTGCACCACACATGCAACTCAGTGATTTTCAGATCCTCCTCTTGAACCCTCGTTGTGACCACGTTTATGGCGTAAAATGTTACAACGGTTGCTAAAAGCACCGAAACTACCAAAATTATTAGGGTTGTTACAACCACGCTTAGGCCCTTTTTGTTATTCGATAGACGCATAGCTTCATCTCCAATTAAGAGTTGCTGACAAAATAAGTGGAAAAGGGGAAAAAGATGCTTTGTATGTCACATGGAACCACGCAAACCAAAAATTTTGATTAAAATGGTTTATCAAAAGTTAGAACTTCTCGAAAGTATTATTGATGAGGGATGAGGGTTTAAAACATTAAAAGCGGTGAGGATAATCAACGGTTAATTAAATGAGCATAGGAAGCATTAAGGCTGGTTTGCAAGGCTCTTGGAACAGAAAAGCAAAACATTTTAGAAGCGATAAAGAGACACCTTGAGAGGGTATTATAGCTAGCTTTAGGCGATATAGGTTATCTTTTTGTCCTCCTCCCTACGAATTTCCTCTGCCTGTAAAGCTCTTTTTTCCTCAATTTTCTGAAGCCTAGCCACCATGCCCTCCGCCTTTGCAATCTCCTCGTCCAAGCCGGACAAATCAACACAAATATTCAAAAGTTTGAGCAGAACTTCCAAAACGCTTTTAGCCGCTTTTGGATCAGGCAAGTACCCTTTAGTTTCGCCTAAAAGGCATAAGGCATCAACTCTCTTGAAAGGCGCCAAGCCGAGGATTAGGCCAGCTGTTCCAACAATCGGGCTTCCCGTTGGGCTTATGATGGCGTCAGCTTTAAGCGCGCGGTCGAGAAGACTTTGGCTTGTGGCTACAGCTATAACTTTTGGCTTATCCTTAGTTTCCACACGATAGCCTCCTATAGTGACGACTAGTTTAACATTTTGCCGCTTGGCAAAATCCAATATCGTATTTGAAATTTCATATTGCCCCTCAATGGTTTGGGCTTGGCTGTCTCCCGTGAACAGGATTAGGTCATTTTCGCCCCTCTCATTTTTCCAGTAATAAAACGTGCCTCGCAGGAGCCTAACGCTTCCCTTTCTACTGACAAGCACAAAGTAGGGGAAATGGGGGGAATACAAGTATGCCAACTTTTGAGCCTTTAACTGTTTAACCAAATATTTGACGGCTATTTTGCCAACAAGCCCGAGTCCTGGAAGCCCCTCAATTAATATGGGGTTTTTCAATTCAACCTTGGCCAGTTCCTTGATAAACGTCTCCTTCAACTTGAAGCCTCCCCTTTTAAGGCCATCCTATACTTAAGGTATTTGTCGTTTGGCGAAAACTTTGGAGGATGTGGCACTTTAACTGCTCCGTCACAATATGGGCACTTATCCTTTTTAAGCGTGTACTTTCCACATTCCTCACATTTTCTTAAAAGCCAAACCACTACTTCTCCCTTCTAAAAGTTCCCTGTCCGCCAGCCTTAACAACATTTGAGATTACGGCTTCTGCAATCCTCTGCAGGGTAGCTTCTGCACGCTTATAGTTGTCTGAGGAAACTTCGATGCAATATCTTGGCGCCGCCACAACATAAAACTTAACTTCAGCATCCCGCACCTTCTCGGACTTTTTAGCGTTCAAAAAAGCCTCCTTAATGACTTTTACGCCGTCGGGCCTAAGACAACGAAGCTCAACAATACCCTTTACCTTTACCGTTGGCAAACGAATTCTTTCCCTTGCAACTTCAACAAAGACTTCTGCCAAATCCTCCGGTACACCTATCTTCGTTAAAGCTTCCACACCTTCCAGGGCTGCCTTTTCAAAACCCTCATACAAGCCATACTTTTCATCAATAAGTACTCCAGCCTTCTCATAGAGCTCCTCAACACTTAAGCCTACTCTCTCAGCCACGCTGCGAAACAATCCCTCAGCTTTCCGCTCCCTCTTCCATGAAAGCATTTTATCTATTCTTTCCCTCTTGGTAACCCTTCGAAGAGATAGGTCTATGTGCCCCTTCTCGGGATCAACACGTAAAACCTTTAAAACAACCTTCTGCCCTTCCCGAACATGATCCCGTATGTTCCTAATCCAAGAAGAAGCAATTTCAGAAACATGTAAAAGCCCTCTCTTGTTAAATTCGTCAAGCCTCACATAAGCCCCATAATCCATGACCGTTTCCACAGTGCAAATAACTAGGTCGCCAACTTCAGGCCACTCCTGCCTCTTCAGAATCATCATCTCACCGGCTTTCACTCAAAAACCGCAACAACCTCTCCCTTAATAATGGCTTTTCCACCAGAGGGCTCCGCTAACTCAGCACTGCAAACGTTGCAGTAAACCCTGTTCACGACGTGGCTAAAAACCATCTGCTCATTACCGCACTTTAAACACTTAACCCTTAAAAAAGCGCTTCTAGGTTCCGGAATAAGCTTTTCCCATTCAGCCATTTCCACAACCTCCACGTCAAACTTACACTATAACAAGCTTCCTTAGGCGAATCCCCTCCTTATGCCTTATGTAACCGCAAACTTTACACTTCAACTTCAAAGTCTGCTTCTTGGTGGTCTTGGCAAACCTCCTCTGGAGGGGATACTTTTGTCCGCCATAACCCTTTTTCTCACGCTCGTGGTGGCGCTCACCCTTGGCCAAGGCCCTACGCTTACCAGCCTTATAAAGCGAAACGGTATGTACTTGATGAGCCTTACAACGCGGACAATACGTCCTAATCTCCTTTGGAACATTCATTTCAACCACTCAACTTGCATTAAAGAAAACATGGTTGCTCTTATACTTTTTCCGTAAAATCCTTAGACCTTAATTTCCTCAGCCAACTTTTGTCTAATCAAAATCCTAGCATTTTCAACGGGCAAAACTGCCACATCCTCGCATTTAAAGGGACCATAAGCCTTCATATCTGCACCAATTATTGCTGGGACATCCTTTATGAAGCGCACCACAACCATTTTCCGAGCTTTCTCGGCAAGGCCTTCAACCAAAGAAACTGCAAGCACATCATCGATCAACTTTTTAAAGGCGCTAGCAAACGATAAATCCGTCTTCGCGAGCAAGTCTCGCTCATGATCCGCTAACACATCAGGTGAAATTTTCTTATCTCCCGCTAGAAGCTGGACCAACTTCTTATACCTAATTTTTACTAACAAACTAAAAATACGACGTACATTATTCATTTCAGCCCTCAGAAGGCTTGCTTTCAATGTTCTTTTATCTATCATCCGCTCCTCTTCTCTCAACTTTTTAAGGTACCCTACGACCTGCAAATAAAAGTTCGGTGGAAGTTTCACCAACTCGCCGCTTTCACTCTCTTTTTTCCAAAATTCAAGAAGAACTTCATACATTGTTTAAAACCTCCGCTCTACCTCTGCAGATAAGCAGTAAAGCCGCCGCCAAAGGCAATTCAACCTTTTTGTCCCTATAAGGGCCGAAGATTTCGTCACCTATCCTGAATCTTGGCGCCTCCATCACATTTACCTTTACTTCACCCTCTTTGAAAGCCACGGCATCTTTAAAAGGATCGAAAGTATCAATCTTCGAAATAGGCACCTCCGCTTTTTTAAAACCAGTTTTACTGTTTAAGGTTTCAGGCATCCTAATTAACCGATGAACATCCGTTGTCACTACGGTATCTATTTTCGCCGACCGCATAGTTAAGACATGTCCCATAAGTTTCATTATGGTCTTAGAGCCAACTCCCTTGACAGGTCTCCGCATTCCTGATAGCAAATTCTTCAGAAGTACGTTTTTATTTTGCAATATGGCGTTTATAACGTTTTTTCTGAAATTAAGCTTCTTTAAGTCATCCTCCCTGGCGTCCATTAAAAAAGCTTGAAATCCATCAATTAACCGCTTGCTCAAGCCATGGTCAAAAAGGCTAACCTTCTTCTTTAAGCTTCTCTCATCAAAAGTTAAATGAAAAGAGAGATCCATACCCACTCCGCATACATAATCAACAATCTCTTTACGCGCAATAGAATCCAACAATTTAACATCTTCACATTCTACATGAACGTGATAGCCGCGGTGTCCAGAGAAAAAAACACGCATGTCGCCTTTAGAAAGGCCAAAATCGGCTTGCAGAATATCTAAAAGTTTTAACGCCTCCAGCTTCGCTGAATCCAAACAAACCTCACAAGGCCAAGTTTCCACATCAAACTTTTCACCACCGCATAAGGGGCATTTCTCGGGGGTTATGCCCTTCCCTGAAAAACCGCAGCTGCAACAAACCCACATGTCGTGAACTCTCTCGCATTGGGTTAAAATGTGATCTGCGTCGATGTCGAAAATAAGGTCAGCGCCAAGCCAGTTTTTCCGATCCATCTCTAATGTCGGATTTTCGTAATAGGCGCAAGAGTAATAAACATCGGAGGGAACAAAGTTTTGCATGAAAATTCTTAGCTCTTCAACATTTGGGAAGCTCCTATGGCGAACCATTTGGTTTTCAAAAAATAAGAAACCAAATTCCCGTTTTTCGATAAGAGGAATCGAAATAGTTGAGGGAAACTGCTCAACGTAATATTTGCGAAATATTTCCTGTACAAATGTTAAGGAAGTCAAGTTGAACCCTCTTTCCACACCTGAAACTTATTCCACAAGCTCCGGCCTTTAATGATTATCAATGGGTAGGAAACAATCCAAACAACAGAATAAAGCGGGCCAAAATAATCATGGAATACGCCCCAAGCACCTCCATGTATTGCAATCACGTAAATACTCACTATCCTCAAAACATTGATGAAAAATGTAACCGTAGCACCTAGCAAAAAATAAAACGTCTTAAGTTTTAGGGAAAAACCGCTTTTTTTCAAAAACAATAGGATTGTAACAGTGTAGACCACGAGACTTTCGACACCCGCACAAGGCCAATCTATCCCAGCTCCAAAACGCTCCACAGGATTTTCAGGGTTCACCGCCAACAAGTACGGCACGTTACCCTTAATGTACAGAGTTGTTTTATACCCAATTAGATTGAGAACTTTTTCCGTAATTATGGCTGTGGGAATAGCCAAAACTTGGAATGGCGCAAATTCTCCAAGAGGATACAGATTATTTATCGTATACACTATCCCAATGAGCAACAGAAAAGATGTCGAAACCGAGTAGAATTTTATAGCACAACCACCATACTTCAAGGTAACTATTGCAACAAAAAAGCATGCAAACACAACGTACTCTATAGACATAGGCATTAGAATAGCCCACTCATGTTTTATGTTGTACTTTAACGACAAGTCTACAATTGCTTGATTAAGCCTGAAATAATTTGCAACAATCACATATATTGTTGGAAGCGCAACCGCAGTAATTAGAGCACCAGTTTTTATAAACGATAACTTGCGCTCTTTTATGTTAAGATCATCCCAAGCCAATGCTGTTTCCAAAAAGAAAAGCCATAGAAAAAGTAGATAGCCAACCCTATTCTCCCAAGTCCCAGTCCACACAGGCTCAAAAGTGTTTGGATAAAGAAAATACAGAATGGTAAACGGAACAATAAACGAGAAGAATGGCAAAAATTTTGGTACAGCTTGTACGACATTCCTTCGCATTAGACACGTGAAAACACAAATCTTTTGTTTAACGTTTCGCAAAATGGTCGCCATGCACTTCACACTTCATTTTTCGCTTAATAAACAGGTTAGAATTACTTCAAAAATATTAAAAGTATCTCGCTGCTAAAGGTTTATACGTTCAGAACAATTCCTATCCTCGTTACGTGAGAAAACTCTTGAAAACCGTAGCGCTTTGCCACCATTATAGTCTCACTTTCCACGGGGGAGGAGAACGATTTTTAATCGATGTTGCAAACCAGCTGACAAAGGCGGGATACAAGGTAGCCATTTATGCCTTACCTTTCGAACGTAGACCAGTAAAACTTGAAGGATTACCTAGAGATGTTGAGTACAAAGAAAATTTTGTCCACAAAATTCGAGACGCCGATGTATTATACATCATCTACGCGCCCATAATACATAAACTATTTATAGGAGAAGCCCCTAGAATTGGAGCAATTCACGCCTTCGTCTTTTTAAATGAATTGCAAGGCGTTGAAGTTAAAAGCATGGGATACATGAAATTCTTTAAAAACTTCGGGTTCTCAAGGTTCTTGTCAAAGATTTACTTTGATAAATTTAAAGAGAAGGAGTTACGCTGCTTTGACGCTATACATGTGATAAACAAGGAAGCCCTAGGATTGTTCCGTTGCCAAGGGAAAGTGTATTACATTCCAAATTGGATAGACACTTCACTTTATAAACCATTAGGAAAAAAGAATTCAAAATTCACTGTACTATATTCTGGAAGAAGGACGAAAGGCTTCTCTACCTTCGTTGAGATCGCAAACCTCCTTAAAACGAAAGATATAGATTTTGTTGCCGTTGGATCAGATCTAATAGAAGTTGGAAACGTGAAGAATCTTGGATTTATATCAGACGTGGAAGAACTCGTTAGAGTGTATTCAAGGGTTCATCTTTTAGTGTACACAAGCGCGATTGACGTTTTCCCACTAACAATACTTGAGGCGTCCGCTTGCGAAACACCCATCGCTGCTTTATCAACAAGAGCCATCCAAGGACTAGAGCTACCACTATTCTATGCAACCTCGGTAAAGGATTTTGCAAACATTATCTGTAAATTGCAAGATCAATGGATTAAAAAAAGGAACCAGTACTTTGAACTATGCAAGATGATGCGTCTAGAAGTAATTGAAAAGTATGATTTGAAGACGGTATTTCCGAGATTTCTAGAAATGCTGAAAGAGGTTGCGTCTTCTACATGTGGTTAGCGGACATAATTACGTGCCTACAAAAAAAGCTTGGCTGCAAGATCTACATTCTTATCGCTATTGCATTGTATACAACCATTTTCTCCATCATTGAAATCTTAATTTATCATTCATACAGGATTTTCACTTGGGACTTAGGAATTTTTAATCAAGCTTTCTGGAACACTCTTCATGGCAGATTTCTATATTACACGTCAGAAATTGGAGTTTATACAAGAAATGGATGCTTTCTAGGTGCGCATTTCAGCCCAACAATTTTGTTGGCGCTACCGTTTTATGCTATTTACCCTTCGGGAGAAACTCTCCTAGTGATAAGCACGTTAGTAGTTGCTTTAGGGGCGTTGCCAATCTATGAAATAGCCAACTTCTTCTTAAAAAACGAAAAAGCAGCTATGATAATAGGAATCACGTATCTGCTTTACCCCCCACTGCAAGGTATCACATTAAGTGGTTTTTCACCCGAGTCGTTTGCAGTAACACTTTTTGCCTTTATTCTGCAATGCTTGGTAAAGGCTGACTTCAAAAAACTCGCAGTTGCCCTCCCGCTTGGATTTATGACCCACGAAGCATCGGCACCCGTGATAGCAGCTATCGGCGTGTACGGGATGTTATACCACCGGTCAATCAAAAGCAAAGGGTTTAAAGTCTCTTTGGCGATTTTAATTGTCAGCATCCCATACTTCTTCTTTGCGCATCAAATGAGGTTATTCTTCGGCTGGACTGGGAGACCCTCACTGTGGCGTGAATGGGCAATAATTGGGGCGGAAACCGTTTCAGAACTCCCACTTAAAGTCATATTAAACCCGGCTGGCTCACTTATTGCCTTGATATCTGACTGGCCAGCAAAGCTGCTGTACTTGATTCTCCTTTTGCTTCCAGTTTTATTTATACCATTGTTAGGTTTAAAGGGACTTGTTCCAGCAATCCCGTACCTTTCAATAAGTCTGCTCTCCACATATAGACTATATTATAGCTTGGAAGGACATTACAGCGCCTTTGTAGCACCATTCATTTTTTTGGGTTTCATCCATGGCCTAATGAAACTCCAAGTAAAAAAGTATTCAAAAATTTCAGTTTCCAAAATCATAACTTCGGCTTTGGCTGCAACAATATTAATTTTTTTCATAATGCTACCAACCGTGTACCTCCAATATCAAATTTTCAACTTAAACAGTGAACATAACAATATTGTCAGAAGTTTTATTTCACGCATACCGGAAAACGCGTCGGTGCTTACTCAAAGTAACATATTCCCTCATGTCTCAAATAGACCAAACGCATATACAATTGCGCCGCCAACATGGAACTATGAATATATGCTTATAGATAAAGAGATTTTGGCCAATCTAAGCAAACAGCACATAAAACATGTTCTCTTGGACTTTAAAGCCGACCAGCCCTACTCCCTCGCCGCCTCCTTCATTTATATCCAGTTCATATTCAGAAACATTGATAAGTATAGCCTAGTTGATGCAAACGATGGTGTTGTGCTCTTCCGCTTAAATGAACATATAAAGTGATAAATACAAACTCTCATAGCATAGTTAATTA
The DNA here is from genome assembly GCA_038843545.1 of Bathyarchaeia archaeon. Taxonomy (GTDB): domain Archaea; phylum Thermoproteota; class Bathyarchaeia; order Bathyarchaeales; family Bathycorpusculaceae; genus DRVP01. The sequence continues at coordinate 11,508 of JAWBRY010000003.1, forward strand.
AAGATCCTCAAAGTTTGGGACGGCAACTATGGAAAAATTGAAAAACTTAAAGAGTTTCCCAAGGGCAATCTTAATTGTTACACTAGCTGTGAATTTGATTTTAACATTCGTAAATCTATACATTGCATTTCAGTTAAACCAAACTTTGACAAGCCTTGGACTTCATGATAGATCATTTGACTCCATTTTCACTATAACGGCGAAGGCGGACAAAATAATCTTTGAAAAACCAGCGGCCTACATCATGGAAGGAGGCGCCCTTAAATACACAATACACTTTGGTACACTAAACGTGCATGCGCACATAATAATACCACACTACGGCGTCATAACCATCAAATTGAAATCCTTTAATGTCACAAGATCAAAATATCTAAACCTCGATAGGCTAAGCGAGATAGAAGTATCCTTTGCAGATGAACCGCAAGGTTATGTGCACGTTCTCGCCCCTGGACTTAATCATGTGAATTCCCAAATTCGGTTAAAGGCAAAAATTCCATTAAATTCTGAAATTCTCCCCTGCGAAGGCGAATCTATCCAATTCCAGCTAGGATATTTGTTTCTGGAGGCTGAAGCGTTCGATTTTGAAACCAGAAATAAAATCAATGGCGAATTTTTTTCAGAAATTTTCATAATAATCGAATCAATAATATGACATGTTCCAGAAGTTGAACAAACATAACCTTATTTTTTGGCAAATCGCCTTAACGACGTAAAAAAGAAACCGTTTTACCTCATTCAAAGTCAGTTTTGATTTTCCCTTTTTTCTGTTAGTGAAGGTTATGGGAATCTCGCCTATCTTGAGGTTTTTTAAGTTCGCCAGCCTTACTGTTTCTATTTGTATTTCGTATGTTTGGCTGTGTAGCTCGTGGAGTATGCTTCGAACAAGTTTTATTGAGTAGCAGCGCATTCCACTTGTGTAGTCGGAGATCCCCGCGCCTACGACAAGTTTTGCGATGAGGTTCGCTGTTTTGCTTATAAACCTTCTTATGGGACTCCAATTTTTAACTACGCCTGCATGACAAGACCGTCTTCCAACGCATAGGTCGTATCCACCATTTTTCGCGGAAGCAAGCAGCCTCAGAATTTCCTTTGGATTATGGGAATGATCTGCATCCATAGTTAAAATGAATTTCGGCGGTTTTTTGAGAGACAGAAAGAGTTTAAAGCCATCTACTATTGCCGTACCAAGCCCCATTTTCTTAGGTCTTGACAAAAGTATAATGTTTTTGTATTTTTTCTGTAAGCGGCGCACGATGTTCGCCGTTCCATCCGGGCTGGAATCATCTACAACAAGAATGGAGAGGTTTAGTTTTAACTCTTCAATTTTGCATATTATTTCCTCAATGTTTTTGGCTTCACAATATGTAGGGAGAATCAACCCGGCTTCTGAGGCTAGATTCAAATTTCCCTCAACTACCCCATCAATAATGTTATCTAGGTGTTGTTTGCTCTGCACCTCGATATTACCTAAGCCTTGTTGACAGAAAGTTTCAACGACTACCATCCAGTTCACACAAAGCTTATTTTTAGCCAATTTGTCTTTTATAAAACACTTCCTGATATTCATTTGGTCTGAGCACTGCGCTTTTTATAGAATCCTAGGGGATGCTTTATGGTTCTGCACGGTTCAACGGGATTTACACATATTCCATGCGTTTGTAGGGTTTGGCATTTTGGCGGTTTGTATCGTGTTCTTGAACCTCTTTCGCCCGCGATGTGTTCTACCTGGTAGCGGGTTAAACGTTCGTTGAAGTCTGATGAGGCTCTAAATAGGTCAATTATGTTGTCTATGGGCATTCCTATGTTTACTAGGAAAGTGGTTAGGGTGAATCTGGCTATGTGGGGTAGGTGTCGTCCCTTTTTGGCCGCCTCGTATAGGGTGGCTATGCATGGTGGGAAAGCTTCTATCTTTATGGTTTTTGGTATGCCTTCTATTTCGGCTTTGCTCACTTTTTCCAATGTTAGGGTTTTCAGGGTTTCAGCTATGTCGGCTATTTTTTGCGGTAGTTTTGGCAAGCTGCCTATTTCTAAGCGCCTTTCAATATATCGCCTCACTTCCTCGCTGAGGAGTCTTGCTGTTTCAGTTTTTGTTAGATAGATGTTTCCGTAGGCCAGGGGCCGGTTGACGAGTTTCCATTTTTTGTCGCGGAGGTTCACAGTGTTCCTTAAATAATCTGTAAAGTGAATCTTGAACTCGTAAGGCCCTGCAGCTTCTTCAGCATTTACAAGGGTGATTTTCCATTGAAAGTTTTTGGCTATTGCCAATATTTTCTCTTTGGGCTCGAATTTTAAGTCGTTGTAGGCCTGTTTTGCCTCTGCAAGGGCGTATCGCCTCTTGATAAACGGGTTTTCTGTAGCTGCGGCGAGCATTATGGCTGTTGGAAAGGATAAGATTTCAATTTCTTCGTTTTGGAGTTTTCTGGTTACGATGGCGTATAATATGGCTTCTTCAACCCTTTCTTTGGCGCGTTCCAGGATTTGGGAAAATTCTGGGCTGACAAGGTCTTCGATTTTCAGGTCTAGGCTTCTGACGTATTCTACAGCTTCTTTTAAGAATGGGTATTTAGCTAAGTCGTTTTTCGTGAATTTTATGGCTGCAGCTTGCATTTTTCCACTAGGCTGTTTCTATTCTGGGCGCCAGATAGAAGACCAGTTTTCCTTCTCCGGGTTGATGGAAGTCAAGTTTTATTGGCATGTCTGTGGAGAATTCTAGCGTTGCAATATCAGAGGTGGCAGATGCTGCCTTAATTATTTCTGATAGGTAGCTTAGGCTGAAAGTGGCCTTTGAAGGTTCTTTCGCTTCCAAGTCTAGAAGCGCATCACTGCCCTTTTTGAGTTCTATGGTGGCTCCCATGAGGTCGCCTGTTGCTTGGAAAACAAGTTTTTCATTGTCTGCTTCTATGCGGACGTGGTCGCTGACCAGTTCAGCGTCCTCTATGGCATGGCGCAGCCCTTCTGTGGTGGCTTTCGCCCTAACGTTGAAGGTTATTTTCGGTGTGGGCACCTCCTCTTCCGCTGTCTCAAGAAGTGGCATGGTGAAAGTGCGTGTATATTTTCCGGTTATTTTCACCTGCAGCCGTCCCGTTGTCTTGTCGAGGGCCAACTCAACAAATTCTTCCTTTCCGGCTCTCTTCAAAAGTTTTAGGAGCTCGCTTATGTTTACACACATTTTTGTTGGTTCAGCGCAGACGTATTCTTCAAAAACGGTTTTTGGCCATTCAAAGTCCACCATGGCTACGCGGGATGGATCCATTGCCCTAAGCTTTAAGGTGTCTGGTGTTATTTGGAAGGTTGCCTCGTCTACTAGGATTGATATGGCGTTAGCCATGTCCCTTAAAAGTTTGGCGTCTGCAACTTTGAGTCGGAACATGTTTCTCCCCTTTAAAGGGTGACGCCTAAAGGTTATAAAACTTACAGTGTTAGCTATATTCCCTGAACGTGTAGCCGCATTTTGTGCAACGCAGGAATTGTGTTGAGGATTCGTCTGCTCCACGGGTTTGCACTTGCCAGACGTATGCTGTGTTATTTCCACATTTTGGACATTCTATTCTTACTGTTGGTAGCGTCCGCAGTTTCTGCTCTTCCTTACTTATTACCGCAACCTGTTGTTGAGGGTTGTGCTGTATGATTTTCGCCACCTTTGGCGAGGCTTCCTCGCCTACAACCTGTCTATTGTACCCGCACTTGGGGCAGGTAAGGGTTAGGAATTCCTTTTTCTCTTTCCCCTTTTTCGGTACGAGGCGGGTTCCGCATTTTGGACAAAATTCCATTATCGGAAGCTCCGGTCTTCGTTTGTTTTCCCATGCTCACGGTGTCTTTTAAACTTTTCTTGTCCCCAATTATTATTGAGGCTAAAGTGGGGTTATACCGGAAGCGATTAAATGGGCCACACGTAGGGCTTCAGGTATGTTGCTTCGGGTGGACGTCAACTTTAAAATTTTTACGGCGTCTTCCAAGCTTATTCCAACAGCTTGCATGTAAATTTTCTCTTTTCCGCCTTTAACAGGCACTTCAACGGGTTCGCCGGCGTTTAAAACGGCTTTCCAGCGCTCTTCACTTTTTGGAAGGTTTTCTAAAGCCTTTCGAATTTCCTCAAGGTTTGGTTTTTCACGAGTTACGGTTATAACTGGAAGATTTGTTTTGGCGTTCAACTCCTTTATGTCTACAACATTGAAGCCGGCGAAGGTTATCCCATCTAACATTATGACTCTTAACTGTTTGTAGTGGGGGGAGCTTGTCACCATTAAAGCAATTTTTCTAGTGGCATCGGTGCCGTCGATTCTGATTTTTGTGTGCATTACCCCGTCAAGCCAATACCCCCCGCGAAAGACAACACCTACAACGGGTACGAAGCCCCTTGTTCTCGGCTTAAACACTCCATCATCGACGCCTAAAACGCGGATTTCAGGCTTGATAGCTCGGATCCTTCTGTAGGACAAAACTTTCCCTCTCATACATGCAAGAGACCATAAAGGGGAAAACTTGTTATAAGGTTTCGCGGAAAATATTGTTTCTATGCTGGTTAGGCGAGGTGGTGATAGGGTGGACAAGGGGTGTACCATCGGCTTTTTACTGTTGGCTTTGGGCGCTATGTTAATCATTCATCATGTGGTTTTATGGCAGAGGCTTTTCGACTTGACTGACATACTGCACCATGAATTTTTCGAAGCCATACTTTTCACGGCGGGGTTCACGCTTCTGGTTTCTAAACATTTTTCCAAGAATAGAAAGAGGGCGTGACAAATGGACATTTTAATTCATGGTGGAACAGTTATCACAATGAAGGATGGCAAGGTTATCAGAGACGGAGCTATTGTCATTGAAGGCGAAAACATCGTTGATGTTGGAGAAACCAGCGAAATTTTGAGAAAGTATTCGAGGGGCTACGAGCGGATAGATGCAAGGGGCAAAGTAATTATTCCGGGGCTCGTCAACACGCATCAGCATGCTGCCATGAGCCTTTTAAGGGGTTATGCGGACGACCTACCCCTTCAGGAGTGGCTTGAAAAGTGGATTTGGCCCATAGAGGGGCATATGACTGCCCACGACATTTATATAGGCGCCCTCCTAACGGCTGTGGAGTCCGTTCTCGGCGGCACAACGACTGTTAACACCATGTACCATTACACGCCAGACGAGAATGAGGCAAAGGCCTTCGCCGACGTAGGTTTAAGGGCGGTTGTGGGACACGTGTGTTTTTCGTGGCGGAAGACAGAGGATAGGAAGGCCTTAGAGGATTTAGCCAAAAACTGGCATGGCAAGGCGGATGGGCTTATACGGGTTAGCGTGGACCCCCACGCACCCTACACCGTGGACCCCGAATACATGCGGGAGCTTAAAAGGTTGTGCAGCGAATTAAACGAGAAGTATGGCTCTGAAAAGGCGCCGATCATTTGGCATATTCACGTAGCCGAGACAAGCGACGAGCCGGACAAAATCCGCAAAGCCTTCAATGTTAGTTTGAAAGGCGGCGTCGTGGAATATCTAGATTCCCTAGGCGTATTGGATGAGCATGTTGTTGCGGCGCACTGTGTAGCCTTAACCGACAGAGACATAGCCATCATGAAACGTAGAAGGGTGAAGGCATCCCACAACCCGATTTCAAACCTTAAGCTTGCCTCCGGTGTGAGCCCGGTCCCAAAAATGCTAGAGGAGGGCGTGACGGTTTCGCTTGGCACCGACAGCCCATGCTCCAATAATTCGGCGGACATGTTTGAGGTCATGAAAGTGGCGGCTTTACTCCATAAGGGCGTGAACAAAAACCCCACTTTGATGTCAGCAACCCAAGTGCTGGCTTTGGCAACCATTAAGGGGGCTAAGGCGCTTTCATGGGATTCGGAGATAGGTTCAATAGAGATAGGCAAGAAGGCAGACTTAGCCATAATAAACTTTGCCAAGCCGCATCTCTGCCCGGTCCATAATGAGATAAGCCATCTCATCTACGCGGCGAAAGCCGCAGACGTTGAAACAGTCATAGTGAATGGCAAAATAGTTGTGGAGAACAGACAGCTAACAACAGTGAACTGTGAAGGCGTCATGGAGATTGTTGAAAAAGCTAAAACACGCCTTTTAGAACGCGTCAAGCACAACGTTAAATAGTTAAACCGCGGAATTCATGGAGGTGAAACTTTGAAGTCGTTCAAAGTTAAAGATGAAAACTTAGCCGAGAAAGGCTTCCTGCAAATAGAATGGGCTTCAAAACACATGCCTGTACTAAACCAGATCAAGAAAAGGTTCAGCCAAGAAAAACCCTTCAAAGGCGCGACTCTGGGCGCATGTCTTCATGTTACAAAGGAAACCGCCGTCTTGGTGGACGCTTTTCTAGCTGGCGGAGCAGACGTCGCCCTATGCGGCTCTAACCCCCTTTCGACGCAGGATGAGGTCGCAGCAGCCTTAGCCAAGCTTGGCGTTCACGTTTTCGCGTGGCGTGGACAAACTACGGAAGAGTATTACTGGTGCATTGAAAGGGTTATAGACCACAATCCCTTGATAACCTTGGACGATGGCGCAGACCTTGTAAGCACGATCCACAGTACAAGGACGGATGCTCTTGCCAACGTGAAAGGGGGAACAGAAGAAACCACCACAGGTGTTTTAAGGCTTAAAGCCATGGAGAAAAACGGCGCCCTTAAATACGCGATTATAGCCGTCAACGACGCCTACACGAAATACCTTTTCGACAACCGCTATGGAACGGGCCAAAGCACTATAGACGGTATCTTAAGAGCCACAAACATTCTATTGGCTGGGAAAAACTTTGTCGTGTGCGGTTACGGCTGGTGTGGGAGGGGCATAGCTCTAAGGGCTAGAGGCATGGGCGCAAACGTAATCATAACGGAAACAAATCCTTTGAGGGCTCTTGAAGCTGTCATGGACGGTTTCCGCGTCATGCCGATAAGCGAAGCGGCAGAAATGGGCGAAATCTTTGTTACGGCAACCGGCAACATAAGCGTTATCCGCAAGGAGCACATACAAAGGATGCGGGATGGAGCCATCCTCGCCAACAGCGGCCACTTCAACGTAGAGATAAACCTAAAAGACCTCGAGGACCTCGCCACTTCAAAACGGTTGATAAGGCAGAACCTTGAAGAATACACATTGAAAGACGGCAGAAAACTCTATCTCCTGGCGGAAGGCAGACTTGTAAACCTCGCAGCAGCTGAAGGCCACCCCTCAGAAGTTATGGACATGTCTTTCGCAAATCAAGCCTTATGTGTTGAATACTTAACGAAGACTGAAAAAATGCCGCCAAAAGTTTACCCAGTGCCTAAGGAGATAGACGAAACCGTTGCAAGGCTAAAGCTGGAAGCCATAGGAGTAAAAATAGATGTTCTAACGGAAGAACAGAAAAAGTACTTAGCAACCTGGGAGATGGGAACAACGTAGCCCCGCCACGGTAAACTTTAAAAGGAGACGCCCACAACATTGGCTCTATGTGTGGTGATGTTTAAATGGTTAGTAAAGATCAAGCCATAGGTGGAGTAATATTCGTTGTATGCGTTGTAATCGGCATCCTGTACGTGGTGACGCTGTTCTATCCTCAATGGCTCGCCTTCATAATTAGCGATGTCAGCGCCGTTCAGTTTTGGACAGTAGCCATCCCGGTGTTGATAGCGTTTGTCGCCGTTATGGCCATAGGTGCATGGATAGGTTGGACCATGGCAACAACACCCCCGCCCAAGCCTATAGAGGAAATCACAACGGAGCTTGAAGAAAAGAAAGAGGAGGAGACAGCGGAAGCTAAGGAAACAGAAGAAGCTAAAGAGGAAAAGAAGCCCGAGAAAAAGTCTAAAAGCGAAAAATAATCTAAAATCCCAAAAATTTAAAGACAAAGTGCAAAGCGACATTTACGGCTACTGCTATAACCAGCACCATTATCACCGTTTTTGGAGAAAACGAAAATGAAGGGGTTTCCTCCCCCTTAGGCTGGATTTCATACGAGGTTATCTCTTGGTTTTCGGCGTCCACGTGAATTACAGCGGTAAACTTGTTCATATCCACCTCAACGATGTAAATTCCCTCTTCCAGCGAAACCTTTTTCGGCTTTAGGTCTCCCTTGTGGCCGATTCTCTTAAGGAAGCTTGTAGCTAAAGCCGTAACAGATTCAGCGTTCAGCCTTTTTAATTGGGCGGTTGGGGCTGTGACAACCCCAGGAGGCTTTTTCTGCAGGACTGTGGACAAATGCGCATTCTCCTGCAATTAAAGATTCCCAAACGCCTTAAAAGGGGGTGTGTGTATCATGGGCAACACCTAACTGGTTACACCTTTAAGCATGCACTGCACTATTTTGGGGCAAACCATACATTCTTCAGGAATATTCTCCCTCGATGAACGCTCACTTAAATATCCAAGGTAATGCCTACAGCCCGGGGTTTCCGCTGAAAACTTCTGCGCAACCGTAATCTTTTCAGGTTTTTGCTCATGCTCAAGTTTAGCCTCGCCCATAGGAACCCCGTCTTTAATGGCTATTTCTGTTAGGCAATAAGGACAACCCTCATAAATCACAAGGTTTCCATAGCTTAAATTTTCGACCTTCAATGGTTTTGCGAAGGTTTTGCCACATATGGGATTTGGACAAGTGCAGCTTTGGCTTTCCAAGGCTTTTCCCTTTTCCTTTTCGTGGCTTTCCCTCTAGAACATTAGATTAGACTCTGGCTTATAGTGTTGATGAATCGGGAATCCTTATCCAAACTAACTGGAAGCGAAACTACTAGGGGCGGCGAGCCTTTTTAGGTCCTCCGCTCCCTCAGCATAGCCGCTGGCAATTAAAACGTCGCCCACTTGAACGGTGGTGTCGGGCTTAGGCCTTATACACTTGTCGCCTCTTTTAATGGCGAGAATCCACATGCCCGTTTCCTCAGGAATTCTGGCTTCCTTCAAAGTTTTGTTTACCAGCGGAGACTTTTCATTCACCTGCACATAAATTATTGTTTCTTCGGCTTCCTCTATGGCGAGTTTCAAAACCGGGTGGGGTTCAACACCCCTCAAGACAACTTCGGCTATTTGTGCGGCGGCGTCGGCTATCTTTTCGGTTACAACGCCAAGCCTAACCAACCCCAGAAAACCTTTTGCCTCCTCCTTCCTGAAGCCGCTTGAAAGGACAAGAAGTTCAAATTCCGTGTGCAGTTTATCCACATACTCCTCAAGCCTCTGCACTTCTTCGGCAAGCTCCCTACTGTTTAAGAGGAGCGCCGAATAAGCCAAATCAATCATCAACTCTGACGTGTCCTTAAGCTCCACAAAACGTTGAACTATCTCTTCAAACTTTTTCTGGCTTTTTCTAGACACATTTAGTCCTCCATTCTGCTCAATTTTCCCTCGCAGAGTTCTCTAAGCTCCTTTAATCCCTCAGAAGTTCCTCTGGCAATTAATACGTCGCCGGCGTGAATTTTTTCTTCCGCCTTTGGGTTGATTATCCAGTCTTTTTCTCTGTAAATGGCGATTATATCTACACCCATTCTTGGGGCGAGTTCAAGCTCGCTTATTGCTTTCCCGATGAGAACAGAGTTCTCGTGTACGTTAACCTTTATAAGGCGTTCTTCAACCCTTTCGAAGATCTCGCTTACAATTGGATGGATGCCTATGTTTTGGGTCACTATGGCGGCTATGTCGGCAGCCGCATCTGAAATTTTGTCTGTTGCAGACGCCACCTTTGAAACGCCAACTAAAGCTTCGGCGTCTTCAGCGTCTCTGGCAGCTATCATCGTCATCATTTCCAACTGGTAAGCTAGCGTGTCTATGCGTTTTTCCAGTTCTAAAACGTCCTCGGCAAGCTCTTTGTCGTTGAAGAGAGCTGCCGAGTAAGCTAGGTCGATCATCAGCTCAGAGAGATTTTTCATTTCACGGAGAAGATCCCTTACGGGTATAGGCTTGTACTCTATTTTTTCGAAGGAGGACATGCGTCTGAAGCTCCAAAACAAATTATTATCACGGAACATTTTAACTCTTATCCCATAGACAAACTAAGCCCAAAGACCGAAAAGAGTTAGGGTGGCAAACAGCGAAATTGTGGTCAAAGTGTCAGCCAAAGAACTTTCGATGGGAATCTCGAAATTGTCCGGGTCTAAACCGTTCTGGTAGGTTATGATTGCTACGGAATAGGAAATTAAGATGATTAATGCAGCTGCCAACACGTTAACGGTGAACAAGAACAAGGAAAACTTTACAATGCTTATGGGTGAAAGCGCCCCCTTTATTGTGAGGGCTAAGATGGAGTAGGCAAAATACATTATTAGGGATGCCATCCATGCGCCTGAAACTTCCGTCAAGTGGTTCTTTATCGAGGAAAATGACGCCTTCAAAGTGCCGAGGGCCAGTTTTGTAGTAGCTGTTGAGCCCACAACAGAGCCCACATCCCCTATAGTGTCTATTAAGGCTGGATAAACTACATAGACTGGATAAGCCTCATAAACCTCTTGCCTTTCACGTATGAGTTCATCAACCCTTCCTAAAACTGTTCCAGCAACATTGATTATGAAGGAAACTATGATAAGGGTTAGTAGGGATTCCTTCAAGGTTTTGGTGAACTCCGGTTCCCGCATGTTTCTGGCAAAAACATAAAGCGCTGTAAACAGCAGGGCTAAACTTACCGCAACGAGGAAGTACCAAAATGAGCTATGCATAAGGTGGAGGTAAAGGGCAGAAATGTAGATGGCGGTGATCAAAAGGTCTGACACGGTGGATTCCACAGGATACAAAATTATGTCCGGGTCTAAGCCATGTTTAAAGGAAAAAAAGGAGACTATCAAAGTGAGCGGAGAAATAACAATTAAAGCTAGAGCCATTGTCGCCGTAAGCACGTTTATCATGTCCCACAACTCGCCAACAATCATGCCAGAAAAGATTGCTCTAAAAAACACGGCTACTAAACCCATCAATAGGCTTGCTTCAAAAGTTAGGAAGATTATTGCTTGAAATAGCAGGTAAAAACTCTTGGTGTTCCCAAAAAAGCGGGGTTGAATTGTACCAAGATGTAGGGCTGTGCTTAGCCTTCCGCAGAATAAGCCGCCTATAACCCCCCTTGCACTTAGGATTGGAGGATAAACCACCACAGCCCAAGGAGCCCTCTCGAAAAGCCCAGAATGATATGCAACTATGGTTCCAGCTGCTATCCCGAATATGTTGAACGCGTAAGCCATCACTGACTGCTTCAAGGTTTTGGCGAACTTTGGTCTAGCATCAACAGTCATAGCCCTTAAAACCCCCCATTAAAGCGTCAAGCAAGATTAAAGCTAGAAGATGGTGCCGAAAAGACTGTTTAGAGGGCAAAATTCTACAAAACGTGTGAGCTGAGTAAAACCGTTTAGCATGGGGCGCACTGGGCGGATCGGCACGGTTGTTTCTGCATATGCGTATGGTGCTGGCTGGCTTCATCATTTTCGCCTTCTTGGCCTTGCAGGCTTTCCTCCATGTTCCATAGGCACTCCTTCACGGGAACGTTTCCCAGTGTGCCTCCAAACTCCGCTTTTCTATCGCTACAAAACCATCAAATGGTTATGGAACACCTTAATTAATTTTTCATTCATATTCAAAATTCATAACCGTTTTAATTA
>JAWBRY010000003.1:23072-32067 GCA_038843545.1 Bathyarchaeia archaeon
CGTTGCGTAGAAGTGTATGCTGTGTGGATAAAAATCGATGAAACCTTTCCGTGGGTTGAATTGAAGGGTACATATCCCACAAGGAGAGAAGCCCAAAAAGCAGCAAAGGAATTTCTAGGAACAATCAAGGTGAAAATCGTCAAGGTTGACGTTGGAAGTAAGCCCGTGAAAGCCGTGGCTGTGGCGGAACGCTAAACATCTTAGGAAATTATTCGCTTTCGGTTTTAGATTGTGGATGGCATGTAACACATTTACATGCATCAAGTGTTGGCAAATCATCTTGGTGAAGTTTGCATATAACCCTCTCATACCTTATGGATGCGCATATTTCACACAGTTTTTCTATAACGCTTTCTGGCGTGGTTTCCTCCCGGGCGATGGCTTCAGCCAGCCTTGAAATCATCTTCATGGCTTCCGGCGACTGCTCAATTTCACGAGCCAGAACCGTCCCCCTTTCGCCCTTATAGTACTGGGTTATGGCGGCTGGCGTTAGCTCCATTTTTTCAGAGGCGTCTATTTTGCGCATGTTATACTTTTCTATGAGTTCTTTTGTCACAAGCACCCTTATGGCTGGTAGAAGGTATTTTACTACAATGACGCATGGTGGTTTCATTTTCTTCCCTATGTTATTTTGGCGGTAAATTTATATATTTTTAACGGTGTTAAATTCAGTTTAACGGTGTTAAAATGTTCAGAAACCCCGGCGAAGTACACCTAATTGAACTTGAAAAACTGCGACAACACGAAGAGGCTGACCCTACACACTTAGAAGAGTTAACTCAACAAATAGCTTCAGACAAAATTCTAAAATATGCGATAGTTGCCGACCAAAAAACAAACGTGATCCTTGATGGTGAACACCGATACAACGCTCTGAAGAACCTTGGTTGTAAAAGAATACCCGTGGTTTACGTGGATTATGAGTCGCCGAACATTGAAGTTCAAGCGTGGGGAAAAAACATCCAACTGACGAAGCTGGATGTAATTGAAGCCGCCTTAACGGGTAAACGTTTTCCACCGAAGACAACGAAGCATGTGATAAGGAACAGCAACATTTTAGTGCACATATCATCCATCGAAAAAAGAGTAGACATACCGCTCGAAGTTCTGAAAAGCGAGCTTGAATTCATTCCATTGAAGAATGTTAAAACAGCCATGCAAACAGATTTAAAAGATGTCTTACCAGTTTACGCTAGATTTCTTGCAACAGAGATCGTTGATACACCATTAATTCTGGATGGAAGGACAAAGGTTCTATTGAATGGTTATGAGGCATTTCAAGCATTAGACTTGCTTTCGGCCGAAAAAGCACCAGTGTTCAAGGTCAACATCAATAGTGTGGAGATAAAAGCCGCAGGGAGCCTAACAAGAGGGGAGATTTTAGAGGCGGTTCTTAGAGGGGAAAAGCTGCCACCTAAAAGCTTCAATCTCTCGACTGAGCATGTCAAAATAAATGTTCCATTGAAAAAGCTGGTTAGGGCGAAACGGCTGAAAGAAAAAGTGTTAAAAGTTTATAACAGCAGTTTGGAACTGCTTTATGAAGGCTGGCCCACACCACTCGTAAAGTTGAATTCTCTTTCAACCGAAAGCAGAAGCGTTTGGGCAAAACTTGAATGCTATAACCCCTTCAGCAACAGTGTTAAAGATAGAATAGCTTGGCTTATGGTTAAAGAAGCCATGGAGAAGGGGAAGCTCAAACAATTTTTGTACGAGGCAACATCCACAAACACGGGGATAGCCCTAGCATCAATAGCAAACGTTCTCGGAGCGAAAACAAGACTTTACATTCCAATGACAGTGCAGAAGATGAGTGACATATACCTAAAAGTCCTTGGAGCAGAAGTAGTCAGACTGCCGGTGGGCTTAACCGTTGAAGCAATAAGCCATGTGGACGCAGAAGCAAAAACCCACGGAGCCACCCATTTAAACCAGTTTGAAAACGACGCTAACCTCAAAGTGCACCTCAAACACACAGCAAGGGAAATTGACCAGCAACTGGCAAGCCTAGGCTTAAAACCCACATGCATAATCGGAGGCATAGGCACATCCGGCCACATGAGCGCCATATCCATCTACTTTAAAACCAAATACGGAAACGGTGTTAAAGTGGTGGGCGTCCAACCAGCACCCAACGAAATCATCCCGGGCATTAGAAGGGTTGAAACGGGCATGAAATGGATACACTGGACAAAATTTGACGAAATAGTGGACGTTAAACAGTCCGAAGCCATAGAAGCCGCCATAGAAATCGCAAGAAAAGAAGGCCTCCTGATAGGGTTGAGCTCCGGCGCTGTCGTCCACACGTTCAAAAGAATAGCAGGAGATAAAGGCGCATATGTCCTTATTTTCCCAGACAGCGGATACAAGTATGCGGAGCAGTTCGAAAAACATTTAGACACAACGGAAAACTAGGAGATAGCCATTATTGGCTTATAACTGAAGCTCAGAAACCCATAGAGGGGGGAGGGCTAGAGAAAATAAAGCCTTTGACACCTCCATTTTCAGCAAGGGCGATAAACCTCTGCTGCAGACGCGCCCCATCAATTTTTGCCAAAAGTTTCTTGAGGGCTCTTGCCTTCGCTTTAAACTCCCTTTCTGAAACGGTATGTCTCATTGGACATAGTCCATCTAGCGTGAAGCCCTCCCCTTCCACATATATGACTGGGTAGATACGGCAGCCTAAAGGTCTTAGCCTATAAACCTTGCACTGCCTCTTTCTAAGATCATAAAAATAGCACCAGCCATTTAGATTCCTTAAGCGAGGGGTCCCACCATACACCACCATAAAGTCTTCAGGTTTATGACCAGCTTCCACAAGCCTTCGGATATCATCCTCTGAAAGCTCCATTTCAGTATTTTCGCAACACTTCCCACAGCGTGAACAACGCATATGCAACCCAACATTAATCATTTTATGCGCAAACTCCACCTCACTTAATCAGTTCGTATATTTGCCAGTAATATGGCTCGTCTCCTAAACGTAGCCCTTCTTGGCAGCTAACTCCGCACTCAACAGCCCGGCTCCAGCCGCACCCCTTATCGTATTGTGGCCTAAACACAAGTACTTTATCGTTAAGACGGGGTCTTCCCTGATCCTTCCAACAACCACACTCATTCCTTTCCCCTCATCTCTGTCAAGTCTTGGCTGAGGTCTATCCCTCTCCTCCCTAACAACTATGGGGTTCTCTGGGGCAGATGGAAGTTTCAGTTTTTGCGGCTCACCTTTGAAGTTTCTAAAGGCTTCTTTCACCTCTTCTATCGATGGTTTCCTTTCAAGCTCCACGAAAACGCATTCCAAGTGGCCGTCTTTAACATTAACCCGGTTACAACTGGAGCTCACCTTAATGTTTGCTGGTTGAACTTTGCCGCCGTCAAGTCTGCCTAGGATCTTCAAAGTTTCAAGCTCTATCTTCTCCTCTTCCCCTTGAATATATGGCAAAACATTATCAATTATGCTAAGGGATGACACGCCTGGAAAACCTGCACCGCTTAAGGCTTGCATGGTTGAAACTATGACCCTTTTTAGGCCGAACTGCATGAGCGGCTTTAGAGTAATCGCCAATTGAATAGTTGAGCAGTTTGGGTCCGTGGATATAAAGCCATCCCAACCCCTTTTCTTTCTTTGAACATTTACGAGCTCTAAGTGTTCAGGATTGACTTCAGGAATCAAAAGTGGCACATCTTCCTCAAGCCTATGAGCACTTGCCTTGCTAAAAACTGGGTATGTTTTGGCAAACTCCTCCTCAACGGGGCCAGCAATTTCAGACGGCAACGCCGAGAAAACAAAGTCGATGTTTCCGGCTTTTTCAACAGATTTAACGTCAGAGTTTACTACTTGAATTTCAGCTATTTCACGGGGCATTTCACATTCTAATATCCAGTTGCACGTTTCCCCGTAAGGCTTCCCCGCGGACTTTTCAGAGGCAGCTAACACCTCAATTTCAAACCATGGATGGTTATGGAGTAGTTGAATAAACCTTTGCCCCACAGCACCCGTTGCTCCGAGGATGGCAACCTTCCACTTCATGCAAGCACCCCATCAATGGAGCAGACGTGGCTTATTTTAGCTTTTTGCTCTTTTACATTCTACCAGCTTCTCAAAATGATCATTGTATTGGTTTTGATCACCCCGTCAATTTTGCGGATTTTCTCGATACACTCGTTAACCTCTGCTATGCTCATAGCCGATATAATGGTTGCAATATCATACTCACCCGTAACCTCATACACTGTGTCAACGTTAGGCAACTTCAACAACTTAGCTGAAATCTCGGAAGTCGGAATCGCTGGGTTCACTGAAACCAACACTATAGCTTCAGCCCACTCAGAAAGCGACAATTTTAAGGTAAACCTTTTAATTCCGCCTGAGCTAACGAGATACTTAATCCTCTTCCTAACAGCGCCTTCTGAAAGCCCAACGGCTTTTCCAATCTCCCCGTAAGTAGCCCGCCCATTCTGTTTGAGGATCTGAATGATCTTCCTATCAATTTCATCCATCTCGTATCCCTTGGTACGTTTTCCGTAGTTTCTTTACATAAACTTTACTAAATATTTAAATTTTTATCCGAAATTCTTATAAGCTTTGCTGATTTCTATATCAAAAACACGTTTACGGGGATAATTATGGAAAACTTGTTTAAGGGATGCTATACAGCGCTGATAACACCTATGCTTAAAAACTTAAAGTTGGATGTTGACGGTCTTCAGAGCCTAGTAGAGTTTCAAGCATCGCAAGGAGTCAGCGGCATCCTTGCAGTTGGAACAACAGGCGAAAGCCCAACACTAAACCCGAGAGAACAGCTTCTTGTGATCGAGAAGGCTTATGAAGCCAGTTCCAACAGAATGTCAACGATAGCCGGAACCGGAAGCAACTGCACCCGCAAAACGCTGGAAAGCACCAAAAAAGCTTACGACAGGGGTTTAAGAGCCTTTTTGCTTGTAGACCCATACTATAACGGCCCAAGCTCCTTGGAAATTAGACGTGAATATATCGCTCCCGTGGCGGAGAAGTTTCCAGACGCCCAAATAATCCCCTACATTATTCCCGGAAGAACAGGAACACAGCTGTTGCCGCATGACCTCGCCATCCTTCATAAGGAGCACTCAAATGTTAGGGCTGTGAAAGAAGCCACAGGAGACTTTGAAAACATGAGGTTAACTAGAAAGTTGTGTGGAGACAACTTTGACATATTGTCAGGGGACGATGACAAAACCTTTCAAATGATGGTGGATGACGCGATTAGAGCCTCCGGGGTAATTTCCGTTGTTTCAAACATAGCTCCAGCAGCTGTTCAGAAAATGACGACACTGTTATTAGAGAAAAAGGTGGAGGAGGCAGAAAAAATGCGTCAGAAGCTCAACCCCCTATTCCAAATAGTGACGGTTAAAACGGTTGAAAGTACAGCTTTCGGCGATGCTGTTGTTAGGGCTAGAAATCCACTGCCATATAAAACATTGATGAATATCCTCGGAATGCCTGCTGGTCCTCCACGACCCCCACTTGGAAAAATGACTCGAAAGGGCTTGGAAGTTGTTTTAAGGGCGGCAAGGGAGGTTCACGAAAAAAGTCATGAAATTCTAGATCCTATAGAAAACTTCTTTGACGTAGACCTGTCTGAGAGACTCTACAACGAAAAGTACTGGAAAGGTTTAACCTATGATTAAGATATGCGTGGTCGGCGCCACCGGGAGAATGGGACGGACAGTCATATCAGAGGCCGTAAATAGGAACTTCGAAATTGTCGGAGCGGTGGCGTCTCCAAACAACCCTGGACTTGGCAAGACATTACGCGAGTTGAAAATATGCGAGTTGGACGTGCCACTTTATGGTCCTTCAAGGCTTAAAGAGGCCCTGGAAAAGGCGGACGTCTATTTAAGCTTCACCACACCAGAAGCTGAGCTTCACAATATTCCAGAAGCTGCAGATATAGGTAAGAGGATAGTCATGGGTACAACGGGATTTACCGAAGACCAGCTAAACAAGCTTAGAACAATTGTTTCCTCGAAAGTTCCAGCAGTTTTCGCCTCCAATTTCTCGTTAGGTGTAAACTTTATGTTTAAATTGCTCCACGAGTTGGCTTCTTTGCCAGAAGAGTATGAGATTAGTATTATAGAAGCCCACCATTCTAAGAAAAGGGATTCCCCAAGTGGCACCGCCTTATCCATAGCAAAAATTGTTTCTGCCGCAAGAGGGTACAGCAAAATAGTGCATGGAAGGGAGGGGTTAGCTTTGCGTTCACGCGACGAACTTGAAGTTTTATCAATAAGGGCTGGAGGAATACCCGGAATCCATGAAGTAATAGCTGCAGGCCCCTACGAAATGATTTCCATAAGCCACATCTCATTTTCGAGGAATACTTTTGCACTGGGTGCCCTTCGAGCCGTAGAATGGATAATGAAACAGGAAAAGCCTGGAGTTTACTCTATGGAAGACGTGTTAAGTGGTCCATGTTAATTCGGCGCTGGAGGTTGGCTGTATCTGGCTGAGAAAAGAGTTGTTGTAAAGTTTGGCGGGGCAGAGTTGCGCAACGGAGAGTCCTTCAAAAAAGCGGCAGAAATGATTAGGGCGGCAAATTTTAAAGAAGTGGCTGTTGTCGTTTCCGCCATGGAAAACACAACAGATAACCTAATTAACTGTGTTAGGAGTATCACAGGAATCAGCGACGCAGATTACGCCGATATATTATCAATGGGAGAAAGAACAAGTGCAAGACTATTCAGTTCAGCCCTGAAAGCGCTTGGCTTAAGCTCTGTATATTTCGACCCGCAAAGGCAGGATTGGCCAATTATAACCGATTCAAACTTTTTAGAGGCTGAGCCCGATCTTGAAGAAACCAGAAGAAGAACTAAATTGCACATTGAACAACTTCTGGGCGACTGTGTTCCAGTAATATGTGGCTTCCTAGGGAGAGATCAGCAAGGACGCATAACACTTCTCGGTAGAGGAGGAAGCGACATAACCGCAACCCTGCTCGGCAACTGTTTAAACGCCGACGAGGTTATACTTGTCAAGAACACCGCTGGAGTTTTATCCGCCGATCCAAAACTCATTCCAGACGCTAGGCCGCTGAAAGAAGTATCCATTGAAGAAATGTTTTCGCTTGCACATGGCGGAGCCAAAATAATCCACCCAAAAGCCCTCAAATACAAGCTTCCACATCAAAAACTAAGAGTTGTCAGCTTTTATAACGGGTTGTCCTCTGAAGGAACCGAAATTACGGGAGCATTCTTCAACCCCTTTGAGGTACGAAAACATCATGGTTTATGCGCGGTAACCCTTGTTGGAGGGTTTAACGCACCAAATCTCGCCAAAGCCTTAATGACATTTGAGGGAGGGAAAATAGTTGGCCTAAGCACCGGCAGAAACTCCATAACGGTATTCGCTAAGATCGGAGATAAGAAAGCCCTGCTTTCGCAGTTATGCCAAATAGAGGGAATCAAGGGGGTGAGCCTAAAAGAAAATATCGGCGCCGTGGAAATTCTGAGCCCAGAGTTTATTGAATCTCCAGGATGGATCGCCAAAATATCCAACGCCATAGCTGAAAAAGGAATAAACATAGTGGAGATATCATCAAGTAAAGCTACGATTGCCATTTTTCTGGAAGAAAGAGACTTAGACAGAGCGTCTGAAGCTATCAAAACCATAAGTGATTAAGGATGTTTCCTATGGCTTTAAGGAGCCCGCTGAAAAATATTAACGGCGAACTTTACATAGAAGACGTTTCAGCAGTTAAGTTGGCGGAGGAATTTGGAACACCGCTTTATGTTATCAGCGAAGGCAAGATAAGAGAGAACTACAGAAGGTTATATGAAGTCTTTTCGAAGAGATACAGCAAATTTAGAATCCTTTACTCCGCTAAGGCCAACACAAACATTTCAGTATTAAAAATTCTACATACCGAAGGGGCCTACGTGGACACCGTCAGCGCTGGTGAAGTCTACCTCGCCTTAAAAGCCGGGTTCAACCCTCATGAGATCTTATATACGGGGATAAATGTTGGAGACGAGGAATTGAAATACATTTTAGACAACAAGGTAATGGTTAACGTGGACTCTTTGTCTCAGCTTAAAAGACTTCTTAAGCTTGGCGTGCCAGAAGTGTTATCTATCAGGATCAACACCGAGCATGGCGCAGGTCATCATGAGTATGTCGTAACTGCGGGCAAGTCCGCGAAATTTGGAATGGATGAAAACTCCGCCCTTGAAGCTTACCGCATTGCCAAAAACGCAGGCGTCAAAAGATTTGGTATCCACATGCATATAGGCTCTGGAATAATGGATGAAACACCCTACATCAAATCCGGGATGCGCCTCCTTGAAAATGCGTGGAAAATCAGCGCTGAACTTGGAATAAGTTTTGACTTCATAGACTTCGGGGGAGGTATAGGTGTCCCCTACAAACCAGAAGACCGAGAACTTGACTTAGACACTTTCTGCAGCAGGCTTGTGGAAATGTTTAGAAGTAAGCTTGCTGAATTTTCGCTTGGAGAACCAGAGCTTTGGATTGAACCTGGACGATTTATCGTCGCAGAAGCCGGCGTTCTCCTGACAAGAGTTAACGTTGTAAAACTGTTACCGCACAAAAAGTTTGTCGGCGTAGACGCAGGCTTTAATACCCTGGTTAGGCCCGCCATGTATGGAGCATATCACCATATTGTTGTCGCAAACAAGTTAGACGAACAACCGACGGAAGTTTATGATGTTGTCGGCCCAATCTGCGAGTCCGGCGACGTTCTTGCTAAGGACCGAACCCTGCCCAAAATATGCGAAGGCGACCTGCTAGCTGTTTTAAACGCGGGAGCTTACGGCTTTTCCATGAGCTCGCAGTACAATTCAAGGCCTAGACCCGCGGAGGTGCTCGTTAAAGGCGACGAATACGCCCTGATAAGAGAGGCTGAGACATTCGAAGACTTAATTAGAAAACAAAGGGTTGCAGAATGGTTAAGAGGATAAACTTCTGGAAAATGCACGGTCTCGGAAACGACTATATAGTGGT
>JAWBRY010000003.1:32077-40798 GCA_038843545.1 Bathyarchaeia archaeon
AGGAGTTAAACGAACGTGAACTGCCAAGCCTTGCCGTAAAACTATGTGAAAGAAAGTTTGGAATAGGCGCTGACGGCTTGCTGCTTATTTATCCCTCCCAAAAGGCTGACGTGAAAATGAGGATCTTTAACCCGGATGGAACAGAAGCCGAAATGTGCGGGAATGGAATCAGATGTCTCGCCAAATACTGTTTTGAGAACGGATTAATTAAAAAGAATTGCATTCTTGTGGAAACGTTAGCCGGTGTAAAGGAATTAACCCTCAAAACGGAAAATGAGGTCGTAAAATCTGTGAGAGTTAACATGGGCTCCCCGACTTTTGAGGCTAAAGAGATACCAATTAAATGGAAGGGAGCTTTCATAAACGAGCCCATCGATGTTGGTGGAAAAACCGTGAAGGCAACAGCCCTTTCTATGGGAAACCCTCACTGCGTAATCTTTGTCGAAAATGTCGAAAATTATCCGGTGGGAGTTTTTGGGCCGATACTAGAGAAACACGAGCTCTTTCCAAAGAGAACCAACGTTGAGTTTGTTGAGATAGTTTCAAGAGAGAAAATCAAAGTCAGAGTTTGGGAAAGGAGTGTTGGTGAAACGCTTGCCTGCGGAACGGGTGCATGTGCAAGTGTTGCAGCCGCAAGAGTCCTTGGAAAAGTGAATGAAATTGTTACGGTTCAACTTCTAGGAGGTAAGCTCTCAGTCGAATATTGTAACAACATCATTTTCATGGAAGGCCCAGCCGAAAAGGTTTTTGAAGGAGTCGTGAGCCTTTAAGGAGGTTGAGCTTATGAAGTTTGAGTTTTCTGAAAAGGTTAGGGCTCTGCCGCCGTACTTGTTCGCGGAGCTGGAAAAAATAGTTAGACAGAAGAAGCTGAAAAATGTAGATATAATCTCTTTAAGCATAGGAGACCCGGATATCCCACCCCCAAAAGCTGTAATCAACGCCTTACTTGAGGAAGCGGCTAAACCTGAAAACCATGGATATTCATCCAGCGAGGGAGAATACGAGTTTCGACAAGCCGTTTCCGAGTGGTATAAGGTAAGATTTGGCGTAGATTTAAACCCGGATAGGGAGGTTATTGCCCTTATTGGATCTAAGGAGGGACTATGCAATATTGCAAAGGCCTTCTTAAACGATAGAGATCGCGTGTTAATCCCCGATCCAGCTTATCCTGTATATGCTAACGGAAGCACGATTTTAAATGGAGGGGTGCCGGTTTATTTCCCCCTAAACGAGGATAACAATTTTCTCCCAAGCCTTGAGGACATAGACGCCCACAACGTTAAAATGATGTTTGTTAATTATCCGAACAATCCCACCGGTGCTACAATATCATTGAAAGAGCTTAGGGAAATCGTGGACTTCGCCGTCGAAAACAAAATCATCCTATGCTATGATAATGCTTACTCGGAAATATCCTTTGGCGATTATCGAGCCCCAAGTGTCTTGCAGATAGACGAGGCGCGAGAGGTGGCCATTGAGTTTCACTCATGTTCAAAAACGTTCAGCATGACTGGAAGCAGAATAGGCTTCGCTGTTGGAAACGAAAAGTTAATCGCTGGATTAAAGAAGGTTAAGTCGCAGATTGATTCAGGCCCGCCCAAGTATATACAGTTAGCAGCCGCAAAAGCCCTAGAAATGTATAAGGAAGAGAACCCTCCAACCTTTGTGAAAGAAGCCTGTCAAACATATCATGGACGAATAAAAATTCTCGTTAACGAGTTAAACTCAATGGGGCTGAAGTGTCAGATGCCAAAAGCCACTTTTTATGTTTGGGCTAAATGTGGAGAAAACTCCATAGACTTTGTTAAGAAAATGCTTGAAGTAGACGTTGTTGCAACGCCGGGCGTAGGATTCGGCGAACAAGGTGAGGGTTATGTCCGATTTTCAGCCACATGCCAAGAGGAAAGGATAATTGAGGCCTGCAAAAGGCTGAGGGAAATTCTCTAGAAACAAACGAATTTAGGATTCTGCTCAAGAATCTATCTCATTGCAAAGGTCTATAAGTTTGGGAATCTCTCCAGCTAACGCCACTTTTCCTTTATAGATTATTAGCACTCCTTCCACACCATCAATAGTCCAAGCCTTTTCGACACTTCTTTTAACGGCTTGGTCGGGGTTTTCTCCTCGCACAACGTTGCATATCGCAGTTGCAGCTGCATCTGCTAAGCAAGCGCTTTTGGCGAAAACTGTTACCGCTTCAGCCTCTCCAAAACTTAAGGCGTGCCCGTAAACACCTGAGCTTGTGGCCACACCAGCCGGAAATTTATCAATTCTAAAACCCAATTTTCCAGACAATGGGGATTTACCAGCAAAAAGGGCAACATCCACCGGACTTTCAGACATCGCTGAAATTTCCCCTCCATTTTCAACTATCGCCGTTTTCGCCCCGCATGCAAGCATAGCCTCAACTGCTAGGTCAGCTATGGCGCCTGCGACAGAAGCCATGGGTCCAACATCAGCTTTCGCTGAAGCCGATGCCATTAATCGGACAATCTCCGGCCCGTCAGCGATTTCTAAGGGCTTAATAGAATATAAGAAATCCGCATGCATCTTAACGTATGATTCTAGTTGTTTACGGTGATAAACTATTGTCTCCTCAGCCGCTTGAACGGCTTCACGTCTATCAGTTATTATTGTACATCTGGTCTCTTTGATGCTAAACGACTTCCTAAATAAACCGTCCTCAAGTGGATATATCATCAAGTTATCGCCCCTCTTGGACAACCTATGCTTGGAAGACATTCATCACAATCTATACATTTCGCGGTATTTACCTGAATCCTCCCATCGGTTTGCTTGAACACCTCGTAGGAGCACAAAACGGTACACAACGAACAGAAAACGCATTTCTCCCTAATCCACCTTTTGGGCATATTCATCCCTTCATTTCATGGGATGATATTCTACGTCCATCGGAAGCCTTTCAACGGGTTCTGTTAAGAAGAAGAGGCTTTCGGCAATCCATTTTTTAAGTTCAACCATTATCTTCCTTGCCACTTCAATACTGGAAGTGCAGGCCGTTTTTACGCTGCGTCCACCAATGTTGACCTTCCCGGATTTCAACTCAGCGTAACTGGCTTCCCGGATTACGGGCCGACTCCGACTTGGAACCCCATAATCTAAAATTTTTACGGAGATCTCCTCGTCTTTAACGGCAACATTTTTGACCATTTCCTCGTCGATGATCGGTATGGGAATTCCTATTCCGACATAAAGTGTTACTCCGTAGTTGTAAAATGTCGCCCCCCTTAGGTATTCGGGTCTCATCCTTTTTAAGTCGCCTTTAACCATGAGAGTTCCAAACCCTCTTTTAGGATCATGTTGAGTTCCCTCGCCGATTACGTAGCCAACTCCACCGCCTAAGAAAATCCTTGTTCCTATACCTATAGTTCTATACGTTGGATCGTTGACCAAGGGGTTTAGTTCACCGCAGCCAGCATAGTTTACGTTGCCACACTTGGGAAGCAGAATTCCCATGTAAGTGTATAGAGTTCTGTCGGTGCTGTTTGTTGCAGCATTATACCGTTGATAACAGTTTCTAGGGTTGCAAAGTATTGCTTGGTTTAAATCATGAATTGTGAATCTTGTTTCTAAAACCTTCCTCGGATAGCAGTCCGTCCCGTATGCCACCGCTTTAAGCTCTATTTCTTTGCCAGCAACCAAATCCTCAATTACATGTCCACCGCCATACTCAAATCCTCTGGTAATACTCATTTTTGTGGCACCTATGTAACAGTCCACTGCCGCGTTACCATGATAAGCTTCAACATCATTAAGCCAAACTTTTTCCATTTTGATTGGGGGGTCACTATGGCCAAAATTCAAAAAAGCCCCAGAAGAACACATGGGTCCAAAGGTAGCCGTGGTTACTACATCAACCTCTTTAAAGGCCTTCTTTATGCCGCTGCTTTCAACCAGCGCTTTCATTTCCTCAACTGTTAAAACTTGCACGTCGCCACGTTTGATCTTCTGGTTAATTTCTGCGACGGTTCTTTGTTCGAGTTCCACACACCTCCAGATTCTTTGAGAACAGAGATTCCAAATTAAAATACTTTTTTGAAAAAAATATTCCAAAAAGAATATATGAAACTCTCATTTAATTTGAGGGCATGCTGCCACCCCTGAACGAAATAGCAAAAAAGAGAAAAATGCTGGGTTTAACCCAAAAACAACTAGCAAAAATTGCGGGTGTAAGCCAATCGTTCATCGCCAAAATTGAGTCGGGAAAAATCGACCCCTCATACAGCAAAGTAAAAGCTGTTTTTGACGTCTTAGAGAAGATGGAAGCCGGGGAAAACTACAACGCAAAAGCAATTTATCATGAAGGCGTCATAGGCATCGAGAAAACCGACAAAGTTGCAAAAGCAATAAGTCTAATGATGGAACACGGCTTTTCACAGCTGCCAGTCTTCGAAAATGGCAAATGCGTCGGATGCATCTCGGAGAAAACAATATTAAGCCAGGTAACAGCCGCTAAGGACCTATCAGAAGTCTCTCAAAGACTTGTGGAGGAAATCATGGAGGAAGCTCTGCCCCAAATCGACGAAAACGCCCCATTACAACTGGTTTCAAGCCTATTGCGTTTTTATCCAGCGATCCTTGTAACAAAGAAAGGAGAAATAGTCGGCATAATAACAAAAGCGGACCTCTTTAAAATAATAAAGCAATAAACCTTAAAAGCACTCTCCTTTAATCAAATCCAAGATGGCTAAAAAGGTGCAAACAATTCATTCTCGAGTTATGCAGTTTCCTTTGTCGCTTCACATACTTCGATTTGCTGCCCAATTAATTTTTCAACCAAACTATCCAGGTTTTTGATGGCACTTTTCACATTAGCCTCCATTTCAGCCACTTGTCTGCCTGTCAAAGCGAGCACCTTTCGACGAGAATCAATCATCCTCTGCACCTCCATAGGAGCCGGGCCTCCTCTGACAGTGTGCATTTTAACGAAGTTTGCCACATTAACCGACATTTTGACGTCGCCTTCGGTGACCTTTAAAGATAGACCTGAAACCTCCTCGGCAACCTCCCTTAGCATTTCAGCCGTTAAATCTTTTGGGTTTAATTCATTTTCGACAATTTTTCTAACAAGAGCGCCTACAATTTTATGAGCCGTTCTGAATGGTACATTATATTTTTGAAATAAAATTCTTACAAGCTCTGTGAAGGTGGAAAAAATCAGGTTTGGATTTTCTAAATTTTGTATCGGTTCACACATAACGATCAATTTGGATAGGATTCTGAGCGCTTCCCTAGTTTTAGCGAATGATTCCCAAAGTTTTGGGGTGACCTCTTCAAAATCTAGGTTGTAACCAGATGAAAGAGACTTCAAGGCTAAAGCGCACGTCGTAAAATTGCCTATTACGTGGCTCATTCTTGCACGGACTACTTCGAGAACATCAGGGTTCTTTTTTTGCGGCATTATACTACTGGTTGAACAGAACTCGTCGGGGATTTCAATCAAATTGAATTCTGGCGTACTCCAAATTATCAGGTCTTCAGCAAGACGACTTATGTCGGTGGCCAACATCGCCAGTACGGCAAGAGCCTCCATTACAAAGTCGCGGCTGCTAACAGCATCTATCGAGTTTTCCAGCACCCCAGCGAAGCCCAAAAGCTCCGCCATCATTTCCCTACTTATTGGGAAGCTTGTTGTAGCTAAGGCTGCAGCGCCCATGGGGCAAACGTTAACCCTATTATAGCACTCTGTAAGCCTTTCAACATGTCTTTGGAAAACGTCAAAGTGGTATAGTAGGTAATGGGCAAAGGTTATTGGTTGGGCCGGTCTAAGGTGAGTGTATCCGCAAGTGATTGTTTGGACATGCTTTTCAGCTTTCGACAAAAGCCCTTTCTGAAAACCAACTATGGCCCTTATTAAACTTATTAACTGTTCACGCAACTCCATTCGAATGGCCGTTGCAACCTGGTCGTTTCTACTTTTCGCTATATGAAGGTTTTCTCCAGCATGCCCTTTTGCCCTTCTGATAACCGCCTCTTCAACGTAGACGTGTATGTCTTCAAGATATGGCTTTATTTTTGGCTTGTTAACTTTTTTCAATGCCTTAAGAATTTCAACACCGTCTTCATTGCTTATTATTTTTTGCTGCATCAACATTACTGTGTGGGCTTTATTTATCTCTATAACATGTTTTAGAAGTTTTACATCATCCTTTAACGATGATATGAAACGTGTGACTTCTCTTTTAGTGGATTTTATCCTGCCGCCCTTAAATAGAAGGCTCACAGCGTCCTTCCTTCTCTAACTCTAAAGCGCTTCTCAAGATCTGAAAGGTTTTTGACTGTAATCCCCAGAGTTCAATGAAACCTCGTGCAAAGGATTGATCGAATGTTGTTCCAATGTCGTATGTCGCCAACCTTACATCGTAAAGTGAATACTTAGACGAGCGCCCCACAACTCTCAAGTTCCCTTTGTAAAGTTTTAACCTAACCTTGCCGCAAACTCGCTCCTGCGTCTTATCTATGAACTCCTCTAAATCGTTTCTTAATGGATCCACCCATAAACCAGCGTAAACAAGAAAAGCCCACTGGGCATCCACATATTTCTTAAATGCTATTTCGTGACACGTCAAAACCATCTTTTCCAAATCTTTATGTGCCTCCAGCAGTATTATAGCAGCGGGGCATTCATAAACCTCCCTTGACTTAATGCCCACAACGCTATCTTCTATGTGATCGATCCGTCCGATTCCGTGCATTCCTCCAATCTGGTTCAACTTTGTGATTAATGAAACCGGGTCCATTGGCTCGTCGTTAACCGCGCATGGAACACCTTTTTCAAAGTCTATGGTTATATATTCTGGTTCGTCTGGGCACTTCTCAGGCGGCAAAGTCCACTCAAAAATTTCTTCTGGCGGTTCGCTGTCAGGATCCTCTAATACGCCACATTCAATTGAGCGGCCCCAAAGGTTTTGGTCGATACTGTAGGGGTTTTTTCTACTTAATGGAATTGGGAGATTTCTTTCTTTTGCAAACTCTATTTCCTTATCCCTTGACAATTGCCAATCTCTTACTGGTGCTATAACCTTTAAATGGGGAGCGAGCGCCTTGATGGTTATGTCGAACCGGACTTGATCATTTCCCTTGCCGCTGCATCCATGGGCAACAGTGGTTGCTCCTTCTTTGTTGGCAACCTCCACCATTTTAGCGGCTATTAAAGGCCTTGAAAGGGCGCTGCTCAGCGGGTATCTTTCCTCGTAGAGAGCGTTCGCCTTTATGGCTGGAAAAACGTAGTTGAGGACAAACTCTTCTCTGGCATCTATAGTGTAATGTTTGAGGGCGCCCAGTGCCAACGCTTTTTCCTCAATTTTTTGGTGGTCTAAACCCTGACCCACATCAACTGTAAGGGTTATCACGTCCGCCCCATATTTTTCCTGGATCCACTTTATCATAACGGATGTGTCAAGACCGCCGGAGTATGCCAGTACAACTTTGTCCCTTGGCATGTTTTGTGCGGATACCCAGCAAGTCTTATATATTTTTTGGTCAGAATATACCATACAATAGAAAAAGTGACCAAAAATGACTACAAGTATATCTAGAATTGTTCAGGAGTTGATAGATAAGGATGTTTCAATTCAGCATGCTCTTGAAAAAGGGTATGGAAATTACAGCGCGATTGCGAGAATGTTGAAGCCTATGGTCGAAGAAATACTAAGTAGGAGGGTTAAACTTGAAAGCGTAATAACTGCCGTAAAAAGAGCCCGCGTAACCTATAAGCCAGCATATTATTTTGATGTAATTAGCGTTATCGCCGACAGTACAATAAACTTAAGAACGGACGTAGCAAAAATTTCCATTGAAAAAACTAGAAGGAACATGGAGATGGTGAGGAAAATATTGACGGGTTTCTCTCAAGAGGAATACATTCAAATAGTAGAAGGAATGAGGACAATAACTTTGCTTCTTGATCAAAAATTGGTTGAAAGAATTAAATCGAATTTCTCGTTAGAAAATATCCTTGAGGAGAAAAACAACTTGGTAGCCATAATCATAACAAGCCCTCAGAAAATAGTTGAAACTCCAGGTTGTATAACCTCTTTCTACAACACCCTTTCCAGAATACACATAAACATTGAGGAAACATTAAGCTGCTCCACTGAAACGATTATGGTCCTGAAATTAAATGACATCAGCAGGGCACTGGCGGCTTTAACAAACCTGATATCGGAAGCGAGAAAAATGGTGGAAAAATTGAAGACAAGTCGAAATTCAAGACTGCAAATTAGAGGTAATGACTAATTTTGACCAATAATGTTCAAACGAATATCCATTTCAACCAGAAAAAATTTAAAGCTCCAAGTATTCATCCGAAGCTTAACACAAGCTATTAAGTGGGCGTGGATGAATGCCGGATAAATGGAGGGAAAGGATATTCGTTAGCCCATATTGTAGATTGAACTATTTGGGCGATTCGGGTTGTAAAACTGGTGATCCACTTATACACGACTCAACGTTAAGGGAGGGGGAGCAAACACCAAGTGTTGTTTTTGCAGCGGAGGATAGGGTAAAAATCGCCCAACTTCTTTCTGATGTGAAAGTGGAATGTGTTGAAG
Organism: Bathyarchaeia archaeon; assembly: GCA_038843545.1. Lineage (GTDB taxonomy): Archaea > Thermoproteota > Bathyarchaeia > Bathyarchaeales > Bathycorpusculaceae > DRVP01. The sequence goes on from JAWBRY010000003.1 coordinate 40,651, forward strand.
CTGGGTTTCCGGCATCGTCTGAGAGTGAAAAGAATGAGGTCAGCCAAGTTGTAAAACTTGGATTAGGCATTACTGTTTATGGTTTTGCAAGGGCTGTGAAAGGTGATGTAGACGCCGTTATTGAGAGCGATTGTGACGGTGTAGTGAT
>JAWBRY010000004.1:0-2541 GCA_038843545.1 Bathyarchaeia archaeon
GGGAACGCATTTTGCACTACGCAGCGGCAGACGTTTGCGTTTTCCCATCCACCTACGAGCCTTTCGGCATAGTCAGTCTTGAAGCAATGGCCATGGAGAAGCCTCTAGTTGTTGGCGCCCAAGGAGTTGTCGGTTTCAGAGAGCAAGTTGTACCCTTCGGTCCAGACAGGAACGGCGTACATGTTAACGGTGGAAATCCAGCTGATATCGCGTGGGGCATGAAGGGAGTTTTAAGCGACCCAGAAAGAGCCAAAAAATGGGGCGAAAACGGGAGAAAAAGAGTTCTGCAGTACTTTACATGGCAAAAAGCTGCCGAACAAACCTTACAAATTTACGAGTCTCTGTTGCACAAAACGGAACACGAAGACACAAAAGTTATCGACTTGCTAGAGAAGATCACACAAAAATAAATGGGGGTTTTTGAAGGGCCTTTTAGGGCCTACGGGATGCAGCTTTTTCAAGGGCCACTACGCCTGGAAGCTTCTTGCCCATCAAAAACTCTATTAGGGCTCCGCCAGCCGTGCTTACATAGGATATTTTGTTGGATAGGCCTAGCTCTTGAAGAGCGGCTATTGTGTGGCCTCCTCCAGCAAGCGAGAAAGCCTTTGATTTGGCAATCTCCTCAAAAACTCTTTTAGTTCCAAATATGAAATCTTTGTTTTCGAAAACCCCCATGGGCCCGCTCAAAACTATCGACTTCGCAGTGTGAATTATTTTCGCATACTCTTCAACGGTTTTTGCGCCTATGTCGAATATCGGGTAGTTCACTGGTAGCTCTTCAACGGAAACTTCTTTACGTTTTTTTTCCATTTCCACGGCTACGTCAACCGGGGTCTTGATTTTTTCTGGATATTTTTGCATAAGCTCCTTTATGCCCGGAACAAGACCTAAAAGCTTCTTTTCTTCTAGGAATTTCATGTTTGGTGCGCCTAAGTCGTAACCTTTTGCAACCATGAAAACGTGGCCAACCACACCGCCCGTCAGCACATAGTCTGCTATTTCGTTATCCAGCACGTATTTTGAGATTTCCAAGGAGTCGTCTGCCTTGGCGCCGCCAAGAACGTAGACACATGGCTTTTCCGGATTTTCCAACACCCGGCTTAGGGATTTCAGTTCGCGTTCCATTATGCGACCGGCTACGCTTGGCAGCACCGCCGTGAAACCGACGATGGAGGCATGGGCTCTGTGGGCTGCAGCAAAAGCGTCATTCACAAAGATGTCGGCTAGGGGGGCTAAGGCTTGGACAAGCTCGGATTTTGCATGATCTTCCGGCGTGCCTTCTTTTGTCTCTCCTGCAAAGTTTCTCACGTTATCTAAAACGAGAATTTCTCCGCTTTTCAGTTCTTTGATGGCGTTTTTGGCTTTTTCTCCATAAACGTCGTCTACGAATTTGACTGGTTTGCCGAGGATTTCGGCGAGGATTTCAGCGTGCTGTTTTAGCGGTATAAAGTCTGGGTCGCCTTTTCTGCCTTGGTGAGCTAGAACAACAACTTTTGCGCCTTTTTCCGCCAACTCCTTAATGGTTGTTTCGCCGTGCGCCTTGATCCTCGTGTCGTCTAAAACCTTTTTTGTTTCTGGATCTACTGGAGAGTTGAAGTCGACCCTTACAAGGACAACTTTGTTTTTCACACCCACATCGTCTAGAGTTAAGAATTTAACCATACGCTTCCCTCTCTTTTGGCGAACAGAAAAATAAGGGATTGGTTTGTTTTTAAATTTTAAATTTAGCTTGGCTAGAAACCGGCTTTCTTTCCGATGAGTTCGATGAGTTCAACCATCCTGCAGGAGAAGCCCCACTCGTTGTCGTACCACGCCAGCACCTTGACCAGGTTTCCGCCAACAACCATTGTTGATAAGCCATCAACAACAGCTGAATATGATGTGTGGTTTACATCGCTTGAGACTATTGGTTCTTCAGTGTAGGCTAATATGCCTTTCAACGGTCCTTCAGCTGCCTTCTTGAAAGCTGCGTTAACCTCTTCTTTAGTGACGTTTTTCTCCAAAACCACGGTTAAGTCTGTTATTGAAACGTTTGGAACCGGCACTCTAAGGGCTAGGCCGTCAAGTTTACCTTTGAGTTCTGGCAAGACTAGGCCAGCGGCGCGGGCTGCTCCGGTTGTTGTTGGGATGATGTTTAGTGCAGCGGCTCTTGCCCTTCTGAGGTCTCTGTGCACGAGGTCGAGTACACGCTGGTCGTTTGTGTAGGCGTGAGCTGTCGTCATGAGGCCAGCTTTAACGCCGAAGTTTTCGTGTAGCACTTTGGCTACTGGAGCTACGCAGTTGGTTGTGCATGAAGCGTTTGACAGAATGTTGTGGTTTTTGTGGTCATACTTGTCGTGGTTCACGCCAAGCACAATGGTTATGTCGGGATTCTCAGCTGGAGCGGATATCAAAACTTTTTTTGCTCCTGCCTGGAGGTGTTTCGACGCGTTTGCCCTGTCTGTAAACAAACCTGTGGATTCCACAGCCAAATAAACGTCTAAGTCTTTCCAAGGCAGCTGAGCTGGATCCTTAACAGACAACACTTTTAACTCTTTGCCG
>JAWBRY010000004.1:2563-37437 GCA_038843545.1 Bathyarchaeia archaeon
CCAAGGTTTTGGCGTCTGTGACGTCGTTCACAGCTACAAATTCGATGTTTGCCTTCCTTTCGATGGCTGCTCTGTATAGAAGACGCCCAATTCTTCCAAAACCGTTTATAGCTACCCTTATTGGCATTCAATCACCATCCTGTCTAAATTTCGGATATTTAATGAAAAATGTTCTCTTAATTAATTTTCCGACGGAAAATAAAAAGAAAAGTATGGGGTTTAGCGGAGTTTCATTAACACCATCTCGGCAGCTAAAACAAGAGGTTCCCAAGTCTCATTTAACGGCGGCGCATAGGCTGTGTCGGCTTTGGCTAGCTCCCGCACAGTCATCTGTTTCTGTATGGCGAATGAAACCGCATTAATGCGTTGGGTTATCTCTTCACCGCCTACTATTTGGGCGCCAATTACCCGCTGCGACTCCTTTTCAACTACAAGCTTAACCCTTATCGGCAGGGCGCCCGGATAATAGTCCGCCTTTGTTTTAGATGACACCGTTCCAGTGATTGTTTCTATTCCAGCCCTTTTTGCCGCTGCTTCTGTCAAACCTGTAGCGCCTATCTGCATGTCATATAGCTGTGTGACTGCGGATCCTACAACGCCTGGAAACACGGCGTAGCCTCCGGCTGCGTTTATTCCGGCGACTTTTCCCTGCCTTACTGCTACTGTTCCAAGCTGCTGGACGGTTGGTCTTTGAGTTACTATGTGGATGGATTCTGCACAGTCGCCGACGGCGTAAACGTCTTTAACGTTTGTTTCCATTCTAGCGTTTGTTTTGATGAGCCTTGTCTCGCCTAGGGCTATTCCAGCGTCCACAGCAAGCTGGGTGTTTGCCCTCACGCCAAAGGCGCTTACGAAAAGGTCTGCGTTTATCTGCTCGCCTCCAGCCACTATGCCAGTAACCTTTTCCGTGCCGAGGAACTCTTCAACAGGCTTGTTTACCAATATTCTTATGCCCTTCTGCTCAAGCATTTCCTGAACCATTTTAGCCATGTCAGCGTCAAGCATTGCCGGCAAGACCTGGGGCAGCATTTCCACAACGGTCACTTGCAAGCCCCTTTCCTGAAGGGCGACGGCTGTTTCCAAGCCTATGAGCCCGGCGCCCATGACGATGGCTGTTTTTGCGCCTTCTCGGATGGCTTGGTCTATCCTCTGTCCGTCCTCAATTGTTCTTAGGGGTAAAATCCCTTGTTTTTCTCTTCCCTTTATGGGTGGTGTGAAGGCGCTTGCCCCAGCGGCTATAATGAGGCTGTCGTAGGGAATTTCCTCCTTGTTTCCAGCTTTGTCCACCGTCAAAACGGCTTTTTTGCCCGTATCTATCTTTGTGACTTTCGTCTCTGTTTTCAGGTTTAGTTTCATCATTTTGAAGTAGCTTGACGAGAAGACTATGAGGTTGCTGAAGCTTGGTATTTGGCCGCCTAAGACGAAGGGCAAACCACAACGGGAGTATCCGGCGTGTTTCTCGTCGGTTATTAGGGTTATTTCGGCCGTGCGGTCTGTTTTTCTGGCGGCTGAGGCCGCATCCACACCGGCTGCATGCGCCCCAATAATTACTATGCGTCTTGGCAACGGCTACTTCCCTTCTTTAATTAGGCTTTTATGCCATTCAACGGCGGCGTTAAAGTCCATAAGGTTTTTGAGTTCAGCCTCCAAGTTTGAGGGCTGTATAATTAGTAGCCAGCCCTTCCCATATGGATCTTCGTTTAGAAGTTCAGGTTTAGACTGAACCTCCATGTTCACTTCCACAATTGTCCCGCTTATAGGTGCCACTAGGTCGGATACGGCTTTCACAGATTCAACCGTGCCGTATGGCTCGTTTTGCTTTGTTGTGGTTCCGGGGTTTGGAAGCTCTGCGTAAACGATTTCCCTAAGCTGTTTTTGGGCGTAATCTGTTATGCCAACACGCACTTTGTCGCCTTCAATTTTAATCCACTCAAAATCCTTTGAATAATATAGGCCTTCTGGAACTTCGTATCCATCAACTTTAACCATGACATCCCACCTCGCTTGTAGCTGATAATTTTTCAAGGTTTAAACGTTTAAAATTAACTATTGAACAGCCGCGTGTTTTATGTCAATTTTGTGGTTGGCGACATGCTGCAAAATTGATAGCCCCTCTATAGTTTTGCAATCAGGGTCAAGTTTACACTGTGCAGTTTTCCTAGATTGGATACCTCCCTCAAGATTTTCACTCGAGTGCTCTTGCGCCTCATGTTTGCGGCTGCCCTGCATGGAAAATGTTTAATTAATTGTTGGTGTAAAGCAGTGCAGATGGAAGGATAAGATTTGGGTGAAGAGTTAGCGAAGCTTCCTCCACACGTTCAGGAACGCCTCCTTAGGCTTCAGCAGCTTCAGCAGACCTTGCAGTCTGTTTTGGCTCAGAAGCAGCAGGTGGAACTGGAATTGACGGAAATCGAGCAAGCCTTAAGCGAACTGCAGAAGGTTGCCGACGACGCTGTTATCTACAAGTCGATTGGCTCGTTGTTGGTCAAAACTGACAAGGCGAAGGTGACGGCGGACCTAAACGAGAGGAAAGAGCTACTAAACATGAGGGCCTCTGTTTTGGGCAAGCAGGAGGAGCGTCTCCGCAGTCAAATGAAAGAGCTTCAAGCCAAGCTTCAACAGGATCTAGCCCCACTTTCGGGAGCGCAGCCATAAACCAGCCTCTGGGTGGAAGTTTGGAAGAGCTCGGTTTGCCAGAGCTAACTCCAGAACAGGTTGAAGAGCTTCGCTCAGCGGCTGAGGAGGCTGCCAGAGCCTATATTCTGTCAAGGGTTCCGCCTAAACGGGTGGAGACATTAAACATAAGCGCCGACGTGGAAATGGAAAGCGGGAAGCCCTTAACTTTGACCGTTGAGGTTGAATTGACCCTTTCGCCTCTAATGCGGGACTTTGACGTTCAGAAGCTTGCAGACGAAGCTGTGAAGGAGGCATTTGGCGTCGCTGAAAAGTACCTGAGGGAGTTAAAGTGTCGTTTGCAGAAATAGCTAAAATAATGGATGAACAGAATGCTAAACATGTGGTTTTGTTATGCCACCATAACGCGGACCCGGACGCAATATGCTCGGCTTACACCCTTTCAAGCCTAATAAAAAAGCATAGGCCGCAAACAACAGTGGAAATAGGCGCCGCCCAAGGGGTAAGCCGCCTTTCAAAACACATTTTGAAAAATTTACCGATAACGGTGGAAATGGAGCCGAACGTTGAGAGGGCGGATGTGATAATGTTTCTGGACACAAACACGATACAGCAGCTTAACAACCTGGCTGAGAAAGTGAGGGCTTCAAAGGCGCCCATCATCGTTATTGACCATCACACAGTCCACCCGGAAACCGAGAAAATAGCCAAACTATGCATAACCGACGAAAATGCATCATCAACATGCGAAATTATCTACAACTTTTACAAGCAGACAAACACAAAAATTGAGCAGGCGGAGGCGAAGGCCCTTTTTCTAGGTATAGCCTTTGACACCCGCCACTTTGTCCTTGCAAACTCCACAACGCTGAAGATTATAGCTGATCTTGTTGACATGGGCGTGAACGCTCAAGAAATGTTGGCTATGCTAGCCCTCCCCATGGACCCCTCAGAGAGGGTGGCCCGACTGAAAGCATGTAAAAGGGCGAAACTTTTCAGGGTAAGCGAGTGGATAATAGCCCTATCCCATGTAAGCGCTTATCAGGCTTCAGCTGCCCGTGCAATTATAGATTTGGGCGCCCATGTGGCTGTTGTGGCAGGTCAAAGGGATGACAGTCTCGAAATAAGCCTTCGATGCACAAAGGAGTTTCATGAAAAAACGGGCATTCACCTAGGCAGGGATATAGCGAAACCGTTGGGGGAATACCTCCACGGGATGGGTGGTGGCCATGCAATCGCCGCTGGTGTGAACGGGTTTGGAGATCTTGAGGCTGGGCTTAAACGTTGCTGGAAGCTTTTGAAGGAGCGGATAACTCAAACACAAATTTAAGTAGCTACTCTTAAATGAGAAAAAGCCTAGGATGCTGTGGAAATAGTCATGGCAATAATTGAAACAAGAAACCTAACATACACCTATCCGGGCACAGCTTGGCCCGCAATAAAAGATGTCTCCATAAGAATCGAGAAAGGCGAATTTGTGTTGATCACAGGCCCAAGCGGGTGTGGAAAAACAACCCTTTGCAGATGTTTTAACGGGCTTATCCCCCACTTTTATCAGGGCGAATTGAAAGGCGAAATAACTGTTGCGGGCTTGAGGGTGCAGGAGCACCCAGTTTATGAGCTGGCAACCCATGTGGGCATGGTTTTCCAAAACCCTGAAAACCAGCTTTTCGCCTTATCAGTGGAGAAGGACGTGGCCTTTGGGCTGGAAAACCTTGGAGTTCCAAGGGAGGAGATCCGCAAGCGGGTGGACTGGGCGCTTAAACTAACTGGAATATATGAGCTGCGAGATCGGGCGCCCACAGAGCTTTCAGGCGGACAACAGCAGCGTGTAGCCATAGCCTCTGTTTTAGCCATGCAGCCCGAAGTGATAGTTTTGGATGAACCCACATCCTTCCTCGACCCGCTTGGCGCCAAGAAAATATTTGAAGTTATCTACAACTTGAACAAGAAGCTTGGTGTAACCATAGTTCTTGTCGAGCATAGGCTTGATTTAACCGCAAAATATGCAGACCACATAATCATAATGAATGATGGAAAAGTTGTTTTGGACGGCGAACCCCGTGAGGTTTTAGGCTCGGAAGAGGCCCGCTTAATTGGAGTTGGCATTCCAAAAGCAACCCGCCTCTACCAAATATTGAAGGCTGACGGCGTAAGGCTCGGCGGCAAAGTAACCTTATCTTCTGAGGAGATGGCTGAAAAAATTAGGGAGGCCCTTAAACCACATGATTGAGGTTCAAGACGTTTATTTCACATACCCAAGCGGTGTGGAAGCGCTGAAAGGCGTCTCCTTGACAATTCAAGACGGCGAGTTTGTAGCGATAATGGGTGAAAACGGCGCTGGAAAAACAACCCTCGTTAAACATTTTAATGGGTTGTTGAAGCCGAGCAAGGGGAAAGTGCTTGTCGATGGAGTTGAAACAACAAAGGTCAGCGTTGCAACATTAGCCCGCAAGGTAGGCTTCGTTTTCCAAAACCCAGACCACCAGCTTTTCTGCGAAACTGTTGAGGAGGAGATCGCCTTTGCCCTAAGAAACTTTGGCTTCAGCGAAGACGTCATAGAAAAACGGGTGACGTGGGCGCTTAACCTGTTGGGGTTAACCCAATACAGAAAAACTTCGCCTTTCATGCTTAGCGGCGGCGAGAGGAAACGGGTTGCACTGGCATCTGTGCTTGCATGGGACCCGAAAATACTGATTATGGACGAGCCCACCATCGGCCAAGACTACCAGCAGAAGGAGAAGCTTCGCCAGTTTATTTCGCAGTTGAGGGCTCAAGACAAGACGGTGGTTATTGTAACCCATGACGTGGAGTTTGTGGCTGAATGCAACCCGAGGGTGCTGCTAATGCGGGGCGGCAAAATAGTTGCGGACGGAGAGGCAAAACAAGTGCTCACAGACCCAAAAGTGCTGGAGCAAGCCTCCATAGTGCCCCCACAAATAGCCCAAATTTTCATGCAGCTTTCAGACATGGGTTTTCCGAGAGACGTAATAGACGTTTACGAGGCGAGGGAAATCCTATTAAAGACTTTTAGGGGTAGAGGGCTGTGAGCTTCTTTGACGGTTTAAGGTTTAGAAGAGTTAGTTCGCCCATCCACAACCTTGACCCCCGCGTGAAATTTGTTTATGCAATTGTAGTTTTCGCGGTGGCCATAATTTTCTGGCAACTTTTGCCTCTTATTGTGCTGTTTATTATGCAGCTTCCATTTGTGCTTTTAGCGGGTGTCAAACGGGAATGGATGCGCTCCATGAAGGGCGCATCTTTCCTAGCCTCAATAATTTTCATCACAAACTTCATAGCCTCCTTCATAAGCTCCGGCTACACAGTTACACTTGCCTCCATAGAAAACGCTATAGCCATGACCCTGCGGTTTCTAGTGCTTGTGGGCTCCTTTTCAATCTTCTTCCTAACAACGTCGCCGGACCATTTGGGGCTAGCCCTTGAACAGTCGCGGGTGCCCTACGAGTTCTGCTTCGCCTTCACAACAGCTGTGCGTTTCGTCCCAGTATTGGCGGAGGAGGCCCAAACAATAATGGACGCCCAGAAAGCCAGAGGCCTAGAACTGGAGAAGGGAAACTTCCTGAAAAGGGTTAGAAACTACATTCCAATACTTATACCACTTATTATAAGCGCCATCCGCCGAAGCCTTGAACTGGCGGAGGCCATGGAATCCCGCGCCTGGGGCGCCACAAAAAAGCGTACAAATCTATACGTTTTGAAGCTTCGCTGCGGAGATTACCTTTTCGCAGTCATGACCGTTGGCATACTAGTAACGGCTATTTTAATCCGCCTTTACCTCCACATACCCAGATTAGAAGAAATTTTGATGGGGACCGTTTAAACCGCAAGACTTTTAACACAGACCACCTTGTAAAAAGGTTTCTCGGAGCTGGAAAGTTTGAAGTGGCTAAAGGCTGCGGCTGAAGAAATTATTCTAGGAATAAAAAATGCCATTGAAGAGCTTAACCCCAACGAGGTGGAACGCTTCATCGAGCTTCTCCTGGCGGCCAGAGACAAAAAGATATTTGTTATAGGCATGGGGAGAAGCGGTTTCGTAGGCAGAGCTTTTGCATTGCGCCTAATGAACTTAGGCTTCAACGTATACTTTCTAGGAGAAACCATAACGCCTGCAGCTGGAAAAGGAGACCTCCTGATCGCCATTTCTGGAACTGGAACAACAAAAATGGTTTTAACAGCAAGCCTAGCCGCAAAGGAAATCGGCGCAACCGTTGTGGCAATAACATCCTTCCCAGAGTCTCCATTAGGCCAAATAGCAGACCTCGTTGTAACCATTAAGGGGAGAACGAAAGCCGGATGGCCCCGCGAAGAAGACTATTTGGCAAGACAGCTAATGGGCGAAAGAGAACCTTTAACACCCCTCGGAAGCATTTTCGAAAACAACTGCATGGTGTTCCTGGACGGTTTAATAGTGGAGCTAATGCACCGCATGGGAACCACGGAAGAAGACTTAAGGCGGAGACATGCAACGATTGAGTAAAACCTCCAATGGGGCGTGAAGGGTATAAGGGCCAAATGGAAAAAGAAGAGGATGCGTAGACAGAAAAAGAAGAGGCAAAAGAGAAGGGCCAGATACAAGTAGCTTGTTTTATGCGTTTTGTTTTAAGCGTGTTAAAGATTGGACGTGCATATAGCTTATTAAGACTTACGATAGAATACTATTTGAGAGAAACAAACCATAAACCCTAAAAGGGAAACAAATGCCGAAAAAGGCGAAAGCAACAACAGAGGAAACAGCCTTCACGGCCGTAATCGAAGAAAAAGACAGAAGACCCGCCGTTTTCAGAGAGGTCTACCCAATACAAGAGCCCTACGTTTATGCCGCCATAGTGAAGGATCCAGAAACCCAGAAAACACGCTATGAAGTGATAGAGCCAACCCTTACAAAAGAAGAGGAGGAATACCTAAAAGAAATCAAAAGCATCCTGATGGAGGAGATGGACGTAAACTTAAAGGACATAGAAACCAAGGAAAAGGCCGAACAATACCTTAGGGAGAAAACCAGAAATGTCATCAAAAAATACCACATTAAAGTTCCATCGGAATCCATTGACAAACTTCTATACTACCTTGTGAGGGATTTCATAGGCTATGGCAAAATAGATCCCTTAATGAAGGATCATTTAATCGAGGATATTTCAGCCGACGGGGTGAATATACCCGTATACGTTTGGCACAGAACCTACGAGTCCCTTCCAACAAACATAGTTTTTAGAGACGAAGCTGAACTAAACTCATTCATAGTCCGCTTAGCCTATTTAGCTGGGAAAAACGTTTCGATAGCTTCACCAATTTTGGATGCAACACTGCCTGATGGAAGCCGTGTACAACTCACTTATGGAAGTGAGGTGACCAGAAGGGGTTCAACCTTCACCATTCGCCGTTTCAGAGTGGACCCATTAACAATCTCGGATCTCATAGCCTTCAACACGCTTTCCTCGGAGATGGCCGCGTACTTATGGTATGTCATAGAGAACAGGGCGTCGGTGCTTGTGGCGGGCGGTATTGCGGCTGGGAAAACCACCATGCTGAATTGTTTGTCCATGTTTATAAAGCCTGAAATGAAGATTGTGAGCGTTGAGGACACTCAAGAGCTTAACCTACCCCATGAAAACTGGATTCCATCCGTTGTTAGGGAGGGCTTCGGATACGAGAACAGAAGCGCAATAACCCTCTTTGACCTTTTAAAGGCCGCGGTGAGGCAGAGGCCAGACTACATTATTGTGGGGGAAATCCGCGGGGAAGAAGCCTACACGCTGTTTCAGGCTATTGCTACAGGTCATCTTGGAATGTGCACCATCCACGCTGAGTCCGTTGAGGCTGTGATAAACCGTCTTGAGTCTGAGCCCATGAACATTCCCAAACCTCTCATAGCCATGATTGACTTGATAATGGTCATGGCGAGGACTGAGGTTGAGGGCAAGCCGGCAAGAAGAACGCTTACAGTCACGGAGGTTTTGGGGCTTAACCCTAAAACCAGCAACATAACAACTGAGGAAATCTTCCGCTGGAAAGCCAAAAACGACGAATTCGAATATTTAGGCCACAGCAGCCTCCTTGAAGAACACATGAAAAAGCTTGATTTAAGCAAAGAAGATGTTAGGCAGGAGCTTCAACGCAGAAAAACCGTTCTCGAGTGGATGGTTAGAAAGGGCATTCGCCGGTACACGGAAGTTGCAAACGTGATCCGTGAATATTACGCTAACCCAACAAGGGTTTTCCAGAGGGCGAGGATGGAACTTAAATGAGAAAGGATAAACTCTCTGAAACTGTCAAAAAGCTCTACGAGAGCGTGCTTTCGCGGTTTAAGAGACCGCGCTCTAAAATCGGAGAAAAGAAGGCTTCTGCGGAGAGAGATGGTTTCGCTGAATCTAAAGCTGGAAGTCTTTTCTCCACAGCGTATAGGCTTATGGGTGGGCGAATAGGCTTTTTTTTACCCTTATTTCAAGACTTAAGCATACATTTGCAGAGGGCTGGAATAAAAACCAATTTTAGAGCGTATGTCAGCCTAACGGTTCTTTCAACAGCCCTAATTGCGTCGGCAACTTTTGTATGCACACTATGCGTGCTCTTTTTCGCGTTTCAAATGCCAATTTTACCCGCCTTCCTTTTTGGTTTAGGAGGGAGCCTCTTCGCCGTCGCCTTTACAGTTTTAGGCTTTTACGTTTATCCAGTTTACCGCGCCGACAAGTTTAGGAGAGAGCTAGAAGATGAGCTGGCCTTCACAACGGGGTATATGTCGATTCTGGCAAGCGCCGGTGTTCCGCCGGAAAAAATCTTTCATTCACTGGCGAATCTTCCAATTCCCTTGGCGATTTCAGCTGAGGCCAAAAACGTGGTCCGCGACATAAGCCTCTTTGGACTGGACATAATTTCAGCTTTGGAAAAATCTTCGAAACGTTCGCCTTCCCAGTTATTCCGTGAAATGCTTGAAGGCTTCATTTCAACAATACATTCTGGAAGCAGCCTCGCCGCTTATTTGAGGGAAAGGTTTAGGCAGCACATGAGGTTGAAGAGGATAAGTCTCCGAAAGTTTTCGGATACGTTGTCCATTCTTTCAGAGTTTTATGTGGCCATACTTGTGACTGGGCCGCTGCTGTTCACAATCATGCTTGCAGTTATGGCTATGATGGGCGGCGGCAGCCTTGGATTCCTAAACCCAGATCTACTGCTCAAAATCATCACATACATCGGGATACCGGTGGGCTCCATAATGTTTCTCATAGTTTTGGACGCGGCTATGCCGAAGTGGTAGAACATGCCAAAGGTGAGGAAAACAGTTAGGCAGGTTACGTGGGCTGCTTCGGCAGCCATAGCCCTAGCCGTAATAGTCTTTGGCTTTTTTGTTGGTTGGGGGACAATGGTTTTCGACGAGTTTGTGTTTTTCGCCGTTCTTGTCGCGTTTGTTCCGTCAACAGTTTTAAGCTACATTGACTACAAGTGGAGGAAAGCCATAGACGAGCATCTTCCAGACCTTTTCAGAAGCATCGTGCAAGCTCAAGAAACCGGCATGACGTTGCCCCGCGCCTTAGAGGAGGCTGCAAAAAGGGATTATGGACCTTTAACCGCTGAGCTGCGAAAAATGAATGCGCAGATTTCTTGGGGCATGACCCTTGAGGAGGCTCTACTGGCTTTTGCAAAACGCGTTAACACCGTTCTCGTGCAGAGAACCATCCCCCTCATAATCGAGGCTAACCGCTCAGGCGGACACGTGGAAAAAGTTTTCGACCCAATGGGCAAGTTTGTCCAGTCAACGTTAATCCTTCAGAAAGAGCGGCGGAACCGGACACGCCCATACATCGCAATAATTTATGTGGCTTTCTTCGTTTTCATATTCACCATAATACTGCTGTTCAAGTCCTTCTTCGTAAACATAGAGGGGCTACCGCTACTCGGTGCAGCAATGATGGCGTCGGAAGAAGTTAAACGCCTATTCTTCCACATGACGATGATTCAAGCCTTCTTCGGAGGTTTAGTGGCCGGAAAAATGGGCGAAGGAACAATAAACGCTGGACTAAAACACAGTCTTGTGCTTATGGTTTGCGGATACATAGCCATAAAACTCTTCCTATAGGGGTGATGGAAACGCGTTTTTTGAGGCTTTTCATGGATAGGCGGGCTATAACCCCTGTACTCAGCAACCTTCTGCTTATGATTGTTGCTGTGGCTGCCATGTCCATCGCCGCTGCAGCCACCTACATAATCACGACAAACCTCAGGGAAACGATGGGTGAACGCTTTATAATAGAGGATGTATGGTTCAACAACGAAACAGGCATTAAACGCATAAGCATTTACATACGCAACACCGGAAAAGTTTCCATCACCATTCCGGCAGCCTACATAAACAACACCTCCACGACTTTCAAAAAAATCAATCTGGATTTAGGCGGTCATGGATGGCTTAACATTACATATCCTTGGGAACCAGGCTGTGTATACTATATAAAAGTTGTAACCCAGAGGGGAAACCATGTTGAGGGCTATTATAAAGCTTCTTAAAAACTTAAGGGGCAACAGGCGTGGCGTGAGCAACGTCCTAGTTGTAATGTTAAGCCTAATTCTGATAACAGTGATAGTTGCAAATGTGGTTTTATGGAACTACCAAATGAACCAGCTGGACTGGGAGAGAACCCAAGAAAACATCAAAATGCCAAACGTAGAACCCCTCCACTTACGGCTTGAAAACAGCAGCCTCCTCGGAACCTTCACAGAAAAAAGAGCAACCAAAAATGAATGGAAATTTTATCCGGAAGGTTATGCCCCGTTAGGCGGCACCCAACATGCATCGGGCACCATGTCTGATCTTCGGGAAAATGATGGCAGCTACATGAAATTCCGCAGCCACTCCGCCGGCGCAGCCTATTATTCTGCAGCGAGAGAAACAGCCTACACTGTTAGCTCAACCCAATATTCAGACTACTTATCGTTAACGTTTCAAACGGAGAATCAAGCGGACTACCTTGTGCTGGGCTATATAGAGCTGAGCTGCTCATCCACGTTTCGCCAAGCCCATGCTCAATTTGTTCAAGGTTCAACGGTCCTAGCTAGATACATCGACCGCCCGCGGGTTGCCAACATCGAAGTGATGCCCCAAATGTTTGCCTACATTTACAAGGGGACAGGAAACCCCGCGACCTTCAAGTGGCAGATAGCCGTTTCCAGCGCAGACGCCAGCGCGACAGCGTTAAGGGGCAAAATCTACGCGATAAGACTTGACAACATGCCAAACGCGGAATACCCAAGCGTTTACGATAACGTTGAAAGGGCAAACATGAACAATGTTTGGGGAGACGAACCGGGAGACACTTATGAAATAATAATTAACCCCAAAAGGGACGGCTTCTATCTAGTTTGGGCAAGTGCAAAGGTTGAGTCGGATTCAACGTCGAGCTCCGTTTCAGCGAGGCTGAACATTGACAACGGATTGGAGTATATTCCATACTTGATTGGCGGTGAATCTATGTGGAGCTATGCACGAATCGAAGACACAAACACCAACGAGGAACACTGCTTCGCCATAATTGCTGTCCGCTATTTCACCACCGGCCCCCATAGCATCAAGTTCCAAATAGCAGACATCGACACAACTCCAAGCGCAGACTGGCAGTACATAAGCCTACTGGCGATAAGGCTTACAGACGTCTTCGAGTTTTACACAGCATCAACCATCACACAAGCGCAAACAACCCAAACAACGCTCCAAACATACACTTCGCTAAACATACCGCAAGGTAAGGGTGGAGACTACATCGTCTTGGGCGGGATAACAACACGTGGCTCCTCAACAAGCTATGATTACGAAACAGCCCTTACAATAGACGATGAGGTTTATGGACGACAGCAAATAAGACCTCAGGATGTATATGACTACGTGCCGAAAGTTTTCATGCAGAACATAACGCTGGACAGCAACTCCCACATTATTGCAACAAAATACCGCACTCTAAACTCGGCTATGACGGTTTACGTGAAAAACTCTGACATTCTAGCCATACGCTTACCGCAGGCAGACCAAGTTGTCGAGGTGGAGTTCATTGGCAACAGCAACCTAGAAGACTGGACAAGCCTAACTTGGACCGTGGACGGAAAATGCACAGTGGGCGACGTTACAGCAACATTTCAACTGTACCAGACGAACGGCTATCCTAACAGCGGCGAAGGCTACAACTCTACCATAATGGGAACAGACGATGTGACCATAAGCCAAACAATAGCTGTTAACGCTACAAGCTTCAGAGACCCAGCCACTGGCACGTGGAAACTGAAGGTTACTGCCGTAAAAACCGCTTCGACCCCATTCGAGCTTTGGCTAGACCTTATAGAACTCAAAGCCCAGCTGGAAGGCAACACTTACAGCCTATCCATTCAAGGAGATTTCACATTAAACTTGGCAAGATATCCAATTGAAAACATATCTACGGTTGAAATCAACATTCGTTTCAAGGCAAACGATGTAGAGGAAAACTGGATACTCAAAGCTTACAATTGGGTTAACAACCGCTACGACGAGATAGACGCGCTTTCTCCAACACCATACCCCAAAGATTACAAAATAAGTTTGGAAGGCATCTGGCAAAGCTACATAAACCCAAATAATGGCACATTAAAACTCGTCTTCCACGACGAAAACCAGGACAACACTCCCACAACCATCATCATAGACTCCTTTGCCGTCAAAATAATCCTTAAACACGGAGCCATTTTCACACTCAAAAACGAGGGAGCAAATACAGCCCACATAGTGGCCATATGGGTTATAACCGAAAAGTTGCATAAACGTTACAGTGCAAACTTCTTCATAAACCCCGGGGAAACGGCGACCTACTCCATGGAGGACATACAGCTGCCCACTGTAAACTTCACCATCAAAATTGTGACTGAACGGGGGAACATGGCGGTATTTTCAAGTCGTTAGCATGCTACGACTATTTTTTGGCCAGTTTTTCTTTAAGGGCTTTCATAACTTCTTTGGCATCCCGTGCCTCTATCACTTTAATGTTGTAGAGTTCAGCCATTTTCTTAGCGTTTTCACCCAGCCTTGGAATAGCCACCAAGAAAGCGTTTTCCGGGGAAACATCATACATTTTTGCGAAAAGAGCTATGACGGGCTGTTCAAGCACCGTGTTTTCAGTGGCTAATGCCACGTCCACAACGGTTACCTTGCCAGCTCTATCCCCCCTGTAGGCGGCTATGTCAAACATGTGGTTTGCGCCAGACTTGCCCCTCAAGAAGGCTGGGGCCTCCACTTGAAACCCGTTTTCGACGAGGAATTCCTTTATTGGGGTGACGAAAACCCATCCGGCTGTTATTTCGTCCCTAACATTCTCGTTTAAGGTGTAGGTGTAGACGTCTTTGATTTCAGCATCTTCAAATGTGAATTTGGATTGGCATTCCCTACAGAAGTGCCTCGGAACGGGTATGTCGAAGCTTTTGCCGCACTCTCGGCAAGTGCACCATATTCCAGCCCTCCGGTAGTCCACTTCCGGCCTCTTAAGCTCCTCTTTACATTTTGGGCACACAAGCTTTCCATCCTTCAGCAGGTTTTCCTCCACATCCATGTATCCGCATTTAACATGCTCTATTAGGGAGCCTTTCTGGATGTTAAAGGATTTGCAGTATGGACAACAGTAATGAGTGGAAATGTTCTGCGAACCGCAGTTTGGGCAGTAGATGATTTTATCATAAAGCCTTCGCTTTAAAATGCCAACAGCGTACAGCCTATTAAGAAACTCCTCAACTTTTGATGGGCTGCCAAGAATAGTCTCGACTTCCGGGTACCGATACCCCACATTCAGGTCAAGGGTTGGCTTAAGCTCGCTTATCTCCTCGCCAAGAAATTTGCCTAAGAAAATTTGGACATCCCGCTCTTTGTATAGAGTGAATCTCTCAGCTTTTCCGGCTTTCAGCATTAAATTTCCCATACGAGTTCGATTAGCAAAATTACTTAGTGCTTTGGAACTATATAATAAGGTTTCTTCTATAGCATATAACATGGCTGTTTCAGAAAAGTTTAAAGTCTTGTTGGCGCCTTCTGCTATTAGTAAAAAAGGACTATTGAAAAATGAAAGCGAAAAGAATTGTGCGCTGCACAAGGTGCAGCTTCACCTTTGACATTTCCTATGGAAGAGCTTTTGCGTGTTCTGGATGCCCGTCCACAGTGCAATGCAGATACGCTAAATGCCCAAAATGCGGCCACGAGTTTCCCCTGCCTTAGCCTAGTTTGCGGTGATCGTTTGTCGGCGCAAAACCCCCCTAGAGGTTTTGTGTTCCGCTGGAACAGCGCATTAAGGAGTTTTGCCGCATTAATATTGTTCACCTTCTTAGCCGCTATTGTCGAGTATTTGACTGTCGTTTACGCCATAAGCATTGGAGTGGAAGATGAAGCTTGCCTCCAAATTTCGTGGTTGGGGTTGACTGTTAGCCCCCTATTCCATCTGGTTCCAGCTTCAACGGTTATGGTGCTTGTTGCAAGCTGGACTTGCATGGCAAAATATTTTGCCGTCAAACCGGTGGAAAAGGCCAAACCAGCCCAGAAAAAGCCCAAAACCTCCAGTAAAGGGTTAAAGGCTGGGGTAAGCGGTTTCCTGGAAAGGTTGAAGTTTAGGCTTATGAGGGTTAAGGGCTTAGCCTATATTTGGGATAAGTTGAGCCTTGGAAGGGCGGCTGTGAAAAGCGCCATACTATTGTTGTTGGGTTTCTCGGCATTAGCCCTTCTGGTTTCAGTAATGGCCAGTCCATGGCTCATCTACAGAGGTTTTGTGAGCCTTTATCAGGGGAACCCCCAGCTCCTCGATTTCGTGAAGGCTTTTAGCAGCGCCTTAGGAAGTTTCGCCAAGACTATTGCACCAGTCGGGTGGGTTTGCTTATCCATGGACAGCGCTTTAAGATCTGCTGCACCCGGTGTTAGGAATTTCGCATTATCCCTTGGAGCCTTGATTAAGCCTTTGGCGGATTTGCCGCCCGCGGTTAAGTATCTTTTTTTCCAAAATCTTGCCGCTTGGATTTCCGCCATGGCTGTTTTGGTTTATGGGGCGTATACGCGTAAAAGTTATCGCCATAAGAAGGTGAAGAAGTTTTAGAGGCTGGATGGATGGCTGACCGTCCAAGGTTTGGTCCGGCTGGGGTCCCCCCGAGTTTCAAGGCTTTGAAAGCCACTTTGATGGATGTGCCTAGGCTTCTGCATGAGGAGGGTTTAGACGCTTTTGAGTATCAGGCGGTTCGTTGGGGCGCTAAACCACAAATAAGACGCGAGGATGCGGAGAAATTTGGGCTAAAAGCAAAGGAGAACGATGTACTTCTCAGCCTTCACGCGTCTTATTTCATAAACTTCTGCGGGGATAAAAAAACCGTTGAAGATAGCAAAGCACGCTTAGTGGCTTGTGCCACCGCCGCCCATTGGATGCGCGCCCAAGTGGTTGTTTTCCACCCCGGATTTTATGGCAGAAAAACGCCGAGAGAGGTTTTAGCCAGCTGTTTGGAAGCCTTAAAAGACGCTGTTGAAAGGCTGAAATCGCTTGGAATAAGAGATGTCAAACTTGGCCCTGAAACTATGGGAAAACAATCCCAGTTTGGAAGCCTAGATGAAATCTTAAGTTTATGTGAAAGTGTTGAGCAAACTCAGCCCGTAATAGACTGGGCGCACCTCCACGCGAGGGGGAATGGCTTACTCAAGGCTGTTGAAGATTTCCGCAAAATTGTGGAAACGGTTGAAAGGCGTTTGGGAACAGAAGCCGTCAAAAACATGCACTGCCACTTCACAAAGGTTGCGTTTACAGAGAAGGGTGAAAGATGCCACCACACAATGGACGAAGCAGAGTATGGACCCGATTTTGTTTTGCTTGCAAAGGTTATTGCAGAGTTCAATCTAAACCCGGTCATGATAAGCGAGAGCCCAGTATTAGACGCGGACGCCGTCAAAATGCGGGACATCTTAATGAGGGAGCTTAAGGGCTAATGCTGTTTTGTGCGATATGTTTTTCTATGCCGTTTGTGTGCTGTTTATAGGTGCCTCCAGTTTTGGTTAGGCTGAAAGGCTTCCAAAAACTCACGTCAATAGAGGAAGCCGTGCATTTGCTTCTCAACAGCCTA
Organism: Bathyarchaeia archaeon; assembly: GCA_038843545.1. Lineage (GTDB taxonomy): Archaea > Thermoproteota > Bathyarchaeia > Bathyarchaeales > Bathycorpusculaceae > DRVP01. The sequence continues at coordinate 19,307 of JAWBRY010000004.1, forward strand.
AAACTGGAACGTTTGAAAAAAGTTAATGTTTCATTGGCTGAAGCCTTAAACCGGGTTCTCGCGGAAGACATAATAGCCGAAGAGGATTTGCCGAGGTTTAACCGTTCAGCCGTTGACGGCTACGCCGTAAGAGCCGTCGATACTTTTGGAGGATCCCAGTTTAACCCGAAAATCCTCAAATTAACGGCTGCTAACAGGCTCATGGAAGGCGAGGCAAAAGAGGTTTGGACTGGAAATCGCCTTCCAGAAGGCGCGGATGCTGTCCTAATGCTGGAACATGCTAGACGCTTAGACAATGAGATAGAGGTTTGGGTTGCGGTTACGCCTGGCGAAAACGTTTCCAAGAGAGGCGAAGACATGGCTAGAGGCGATGTTGCCGTAAAGGCTGGAACACGCCTAAAACCTCACCATTTGGGGCTTATAGCCGCCCTAGGCAAAAGCCATGTGCCCGTTTTCGAAAAGCCTAGGGTGGCAATTTTAGCCACCGGAAATGAGCTTATAGAGGTTGGGCAAACACCAAAAGAAGACCAGGTTTTCGAGGTTAATAGGCTGGTTATCGCCTCCATGTGCCGCGAGCTTGGCGCTGAACCAGTAGACTTGGGAATAACAAAAGACGATGTGGAGGAAATTGCCGGAAAAATTAGGCTTGGATTAGAAAGGGCGGAAATGGTTGTGACAACGGGCGGCACAAGCGTCGGCGCCTCAGATCTTGTGCCCACAGCCATAAACCGCCTAGGCGAGCCCGGCGTGATAGTTCATGGGGTTGCCATGCGTCCAGCCATGCCAACAGCCCTAGCCGTGGTGAACAATAAGCCCATAATAGTGCTTTCCGGCAATCCAGTCGCCGCCATGTTCGGCTTTGAGGTTTTCGCCAGACCCCTAATCCTCAAAATGTTGGGGGCTGAACACGAAGCTAGACCAGTTTTGAGGGCGAAGATGGCTAGAAGAGTCTCAACAGCCCTCGGGAGGAAGACCTTTGTGCGTGTGCACGTTTTCCAGCGGGACGGTGAGTTTTACGCTGAGCCCATAAGCACCAGAGGCTCCGGCATAATTTCAACCATGACGAGAGCCAATGGATATGTGGTTGTTCCAGAAAGCCGGGAAGGCCTAGAGGAGGGCGAAACAGTGCTCGTTCACCTCTTCGACAACGTGGACGCAGGAGCGGCCTTTGATGTTTAAGAAGCTGTTAACCCTTGAAGAGGCAAAACAAGAAATCCGGAAACATTTCGAAGCCAAACCTTTAGGGGTGGATGAAATCCCTCTATTGGAGGCTTTTAACCGCGTCCTAGCCGAAGATGTGATTGCGGAAATTGACATCCCGCCCTTTAACCGCTCAATGGTGGACGGCTACGCCGTTAAAGCCGAAGACACCTTCAGAGCGGATGAAAACAAGCCTGTGAAACTCAAAATCTGCGGAACAGTGAATGTTGGAGAACAGCCAAAAATCACTGTGGAGCGTGGAAAAGCTGCAGAAATAATGACAGGTGCCCCCATACCCCAAGGGGCAGACGCCGTCGTGATGGCTGAAAACACTGTGCGTAAGGACGGCGAAGTCTACGTTTACACGGCGGTGGCGAAGGATGAAAACGTTATGAAAGCTGGAGCAGACATAAAGAAAGGCGAAACTGTTATGGAAAAGGGACGCGTTTTAGGCGCCAAAGAAATAGGAGCATTGGCGGCTGTGGGACTGGCAAGGGTAAGAGTCTATAAGGTTCCACAGGTGGCCATCCTCTCCACAGGCGCAGAAATAACTGAACCCGGCAAACCCCTAGAACCCGGGAAAATTTACGATATAAACGCCTACAGCCTAAGCGCAGCCGTTCTGGAATGCGGCGGCAAACCGGTCTTCCTCGGAGTTTTCCCAGACGATGCAACCGCAATCGAAAAAGCCCTTAAACAAGCCTTAGCCGCAGCAGACGCTGTTATAACTTCCGGAGGAGTTTCAGTTGGCCCCAAAGACGTGGTTCCAAAAACTTTAAGCCTCCTTGGAAAGCCAGGTGTCATCGTATGCGGGATAGCAACAAAACCCGGAAAACCCACAACTGTGGCTGTGGTGGATGGAAAACCTATTTTTGCCTTGCCCGGACACCCAACCTCGGCGCTTCTAATCTTTCACCTTCTTGTCCGCCCACTAATAATGCAAATGGCTGGAAGAAAACCCCTCGAAGCAACAGTGGTTAAGGCTTTGGCCTCGACGAGAATGTTTTCTGCAGGGGGGAGAAGAACATTCATCACGGTGAAACTCAAAAAAGATAAAGCTGGCTTAATGGCGGAACCCATCCCCACAGGGCTTTCCGGAGCGATAACAACCCTCCTGAAGGCTGACGGCTTCATAGAAATCCAAGAAAACCAGCAGTTTATAGACGCCAACGGAGAGGTTGAAGTGCACCTTTTCAAAAGCCCCGCCGAGGCCTTAACGCCTTAAAGTTCAAGCTTGCCCCTTCTAGATGCAGCATAGGCGGCGAAAACCCATGTTAAAACCACGTAGACTATCACTGCCATATTTAACGGCAAGTCGCCCAAAGTGTAGTATAGCGTGGAAACGGCAAAAACGGTGGCCATGAAAGTCGCTATAGACATGCTCCATACAGCCCAAAACCTCCTTCTAAAAAGGCCATAAGCTGTTACTAGACTGATTATTCCAATCAAGCCGACATGTATTAACCCAAAATCGACCAGAGCAAGAATGGCTAGACATAAAACGCCCACAACAACATTAAAAACGGAAGCTGCTAAAAACCCGCCGTCCTCAACCTTCAACCTTGACTTTAACCCCATTCCAATACAGCCTTCCTTAATCAACGCAAATATGAGAAAAGTCATAGCTAATAAATCATATGCCTCGCGACCCCACCTAAAATAACGACACACAAATATTTCCATAACGGAAACACCTTTTATATACCTAAAGGCTTTCCTTCCACACGGAGACGGAGAAAGGAATGCGAAAGTTTACAATTAAGCATTTGGTAATATGCGTCTTAATAGTGTTGGCCGTCACCTCTATTCAAACACTTCCAGCTGGTGGGTGTGGGTGCAGCCGTCGTCGAGATTTGCAGCCCCCAAAAATTCACTATGTGCTCCAACATCCATTGGAGCCCGAATATGAGGACAGCGTGCTTGTTTTAGCCTATATCACGGATTTGAAAAGCGGTGTGGACCGCGCAATTTTACGCTACACTGTTAACGGGCAGCAGACTGTTACTGTTACGATGAGGAGAAATGAGAGCGTTTATTTTGCGGAGGTTCCACCCTTGCCCTACAACTCAACCGTTGTCTACACTGTTTTAGCCTACGATAAGGCTGGAAACAAGGCATGTTCTAAAGAATACACCTATACAGTTGGCGACTTTCATCCTCCGGTAATAACATACATTCAGCAAACACCAGCCAAGCCGAACTACAACGACACGGTCACCATAGTTGCCAGCGCGATGGAGCCAGCCAACGCGAGCGGAGTTAAGGAGTTAACGCTCTCCTACAATCATGGAGCTGGCTGGGAAAACATCACCATGGAGCCCACCGGAACCATTTATAGCGCGGTTATTCCAGAATTCCCCCTTAGAACAATTGTGCAATACAAGGTTTACGCCACTGACATGGCTGGAAACACGGCGGCTTTCGACATATACTCCTACAATGTTGAAGATCAATACTTGCCGGTGGCAGTAATCACATCGCCAAAAAACGGGGAACTGTTATCAAAAAGTGTGAATGTGGCTTTTTACGTTTACGACGACAACTTTCATGAGGCTAAATTAAGCGTTGACGACAAACCCTTGGCTTCATGGAACAAGACAGGCGCCCACATGTACACATTAAACACTTCTACGCTTCCAGACGGCGCCCACAAATTAACATTGGAAGCTTTTGACAGAGCTGGAAACAAAGCTGAACACACGATGTTCGTCACAGCGGACAATACGGCGCCCACAGCTGAAATCAAATGGCCTCTCGATGGAAGCTTTGTCAGCGGTTTGGTGCTTGTGGAAATCCGCGCTGAAGACGTGGACTTTAAACATGTGGAGCTAAGGATAGGTGGGGCAACCTACTGCTGGGAGGCAAAACAGCAAACCTTCCCCTGGAACACCAACACCTTAAGCGATGGCGAATACCAAATAGTTTTAACAGCCTTCGACAAGGCGGGGAACAGGGCGGAAAAGAGGATAACTGTTAAAGTGGATAATACTTCGCCGACAATAAGCAATTTAACATGGACGCCAAAGGAACCCACAATAAACGAGACAGTTAAGGTTTACGCCCAAATAACTGACGAGGGAAGCGGGGTGAAAGAGGCCTTCCTATGGTTTAGATGCCTAAACAGCAGTGAATGGCAAAAAACACCCATGACCATGGAAAACGGCAACTGGATCGCCACAATCCAAGGATTCGGGGAAGGCACAACAGTGATTTTCTATGTGGAAGGCTTCGACAAAACCGGAAACGCTGCAAAGTCGCCGGAAAACTACTATGTTGTTGTAGCGGCTGTGATTAAAGGTGCTGCTGGGTTCCCGCTGTACTGGCTTGCACTGGCAGTTTTAGCCATCTTTGCGGTTCTGGCATCAACAGCCTACTATCTAAGGAGAAAAAAACGCGCCGCCCAACCATCCACATTTCTTGTTTCAGGCTTTTAAATTTTGAAGCGAAAAGGTTTAGAGCAAAATGGTTGAATGCTTACAGCAAAGTGTAGGAAGCATTGTAAATGAGCCACCGGGAGCTTTTCACTTCCCAACCAAATGTTTTCAGCGGATTTCAGAAAACATTTGAGGAGGCTGACTACGTAGTTTTAGGTGTACCCTTCGACGTTACAAGCACCTTCAGAACAGGGGCGCGGTTTGGACCCAACGCAATTAGGATGGCTTCCCTAAACATTGAAACTTACAGCTTCCGCAGCGGCATAGACATAGAAGACTTGAGGATTCACGATTTGGGCGATTTGCACGTCTCCACAGACACGGAGCAGACGCTTGAAAGACTTGCGAAGGTTGTCAAAGAAGTTAGGGAAGCTGGAAAAACACCCGTCGTGATTGGCGGCGAGCACACCATAACAGTTGGTGTTTTAAAGGGTTTAGAAGGCAGCCTTCCACAAACAGCCATTATCAGTTTTGACGCCCACCTCGACCTCCGCGACGAGTTCATGGGGTTAAAGCTTTCCCACACCACATTCATGCGCAGGACAAACGAGCAGCTAAAGCCAGCTAAAATCTTGGAGGTTGGAACAAGAGCCGTCTGCAAGGAAGAGCTGGACTATGCGAAGAAAGCTGGAATAGAATTCATAACAGCCAGACAAATTAGAAAGGATGGGGTGGAAGAGACGCTAAAATTTTTGAACCAGAAGCTCGCCGACATAAAAAGCGTTTACATTTCTGTAGACATAGACGTTTTAGACCCAGCCTATGCCCCAGCAGTGCAAAATCCCGAACCAGAAGGCCTTGAAACCCACACATTACTAGACATCCTATGCAACCTTTGCAACAAACGTATTATAGGACTGGACGTTGTGGAAGTTGCTCCAAACTACGACTTCGGAGCCACGGCAATCCAAGCGGCAAAAATCATTTTTGAAATATTGGCGAGCATCGAGAAATCGCGGATATAAACCAGTCTAGTTATAGTAATCTTTGATGTGGATGATTTTGAAGCGCGCCTTTTGTCTTATCATGCAGTTTTTCACCGGCTGTTACAAGGCTGGCTCTTGTCTTCTCAGCATCTTTGCTATGAAGAAGCCGTTGCATTCGTGGATGTGGGGGTAGAGCCTTTGGCATTTCGTTAGGCCTCTTAGTCCTGGCAGCCCGATTTTTGGGCTTATTTCGGCCAGCTGGAATTCCGGATGCCACTTCAGGAAGCGTTCGATCAGCATTTCGTTTTCTTCGACTGTTATGCTGCACGTGGAATAGATCAGTGCGCCGCCTTTTTTCAGTTTTTTAGCGCTGTTTTCCAGCATCTGCCACTGGATTTCAGCCATTTTTTCGACTGAGCGAGCGGTGAGCCTCCACTTAGCCGATGGGATTTTTGCGAAGGCTCCCGTGCTTGTGCAAGGCGGGTCCAATATAACCATGTCGGCTTCCAAAGCGATGGGCAATGGGTTACATGCATCCGCAATTATTGGTTCGGCTATTTTAACGCCCATTCGGGCGATCTCGCTTTTCCAGGTTTTCATCCTGCGCCTTGAATAGTCTATGGAGTAGATCACACCGCGGTTCTGCATTAGCTGTGCCAAATAGGTGGTCTTTGCTCCGGGAGCGGCGCAAACGTCTAAAATCACCATGCCGGGTTTGGGGTCCGCCACCTCAGCAGCATAACAGCTAGCCTTATCCTGAATGTAAAAGAGGCCTTCATGGAAACTTTTGGTTCTGGTTAGGGGCTGTTTTGCGGCTAAAACCTTGTAGGCGTTGTGCAGCCCCTCTACTCTTTCCACTTTAACCCTCTCTTCTTCAAGCCTTTTCAGAGTCTCCTCTTCGCTTCCTTTAAGGGTGTTTAATCTTATGTATGTGGGTGGAGTCTTGGCGCTTGCCTCTAAAAATGCTAGGGCTTCGCTTCGCCCGAACAGGCGGAAACAGTACCGCACAAACCATGTCGGATGGTTGGTTAAGAGCCCCACTCGCTCCTCGTCGCTGACGCCTTCCAGCACGGTTGCTGGACTCTCGGTTAACAGTGGGCCAAGGTAAGGTTCAACATCCCTAAGGGTTCTCCATCCCAATATTGAACGAGCCAATCTCGCCACGTTTTTTGCTTCTTCCAAGTCCAATTTGTCCCAGTTTTTGGCCACCCTAGTTTGGTAAACATAAAGCCTTAAAAAAGACTGGACGCCGAAGGTGAAATCGCTTAGGGATTTCGGCTTTAAAACCTCGTTTATGAAGCGGTCGATTAGATTGCGGTGCCTAACGGTTTCACATACAAGTCCATGGGCTAAACGTAAAGCGTCAATGTCGTCTATCCCCAACTGTTTGGCTGTCCGAGCCAAGGCTAAACGTTCGCTTATGCGCTCTTTCTCCATCCAACTTAAGGCTTCAATAGCCAAGGTCCATGCTTCTTTAAGCAAAGCCTTACCAGCCTAGTAAGATTTTAGTCTAGCTTGCGCATATTAAGAGTTAGGTAAATAATGAAGTTGATGCAGAAACGCCTCGACGAATTCCCATGGTATGAGACAACAACGAAAGGTGAAAAGGAAGCAGAAGCCCTCCCCTTCACAAAAGCCATAGAAGAAGAGCGCCGGCAGTGGAGTTTTGAAGCTCCGGAGAATCTTCCGCCATCCTATTTTGTTTCAGCCACCTACGACGGAAAAGTTGGTAAAGCCGTGATAAAACTGTATGAGCCTGTTTCCGGGCGAATCTACTTCTGGCATGATAACACTGGGCATAAGCCTTACTGCTACACAAACCTTTCGCCCCTTGAACTGGAGAAAATCGACCGCCTAATGAAGCATCCGGGCTTCGACCACTTTGAAATCGAGGAAAAATACAACCCTCTACTGGACAGAACGGTTACTCTCACAAAGGTTGTGGCAAAAGATCCGCTAGCAATTGGCGGTCGCCCAAAAGGCTGTATTAGAGACATTATCCCGGAAGATTTCCAGAAAGTTGTGCCTGTACCAGCTGAATCCGTTAAGGTTTGGGAAGCGAAAATAAAGTATTACCAGTCCTACATTTATGACCGTGGGCTTCTGCCCGGCATGGTTTACGAGGTTAAGAACGGCAATCTCGTTCAAACATTTTTGGACGAAGCGGAAAAAATGGTTAAGCAAATCGTCAGCACATTCAAGGATGCAACGGCTGAAGAGCTTGAATACATCGAGCAGTGGGCTAGGCTTTTAGAGTATCCGGCGCCAAAGTTTCGCTACGCCGCCATAGACATCGAAGTGCAGTCGCCGATTCCCACGCGTATGCCAGACCCCCGCGTTGCAGAATACCCAATAGTCTGCGTTTCAGTTTACGGCTCAGACGGACAGAAACGGGTGCTTCTTTTAAGGCGGGGGGGCGTGCGTGAAGGCGCGGAACACTTGCCTGCTGACGTGAAAATGGAGTTTTTCGATACTGAAGAGGCGTTAATACGGGCTGTTTTTGAAGTTTTATGGGATTACCCATTCATCATAACCTTTAACGGCGACGACTTTGACCTACGATATTTGGCGCACCGGGCGGAGAAATTCGGCTTTAAGAGGGATGAGATCCCAATAGAGCTTGGAAAACGCGTCTGTTTGCTGAAATATGGAGTGCACATAGATCTCTACAAGTTCTTCTTCAACCGTTCCATCCAAATCTACGCCTTCAACAACCGCTACCGCGACGTCACCTTGGGCGACGTTGGAAAAGCCCTAATAGGCTTGGACAAGATACCCTTAGAAAAGAGCATAGGCGAATTAACCTACACAGAACTCGCCAAATACTGTTTCAGGGACGCGGAAATCACTTACCGGCTTACGAGCTTTGACGACGAGCTTGTTTTGAAGCTCATTCTCGTTTTGGCTAGGATAAGCAGCATGCCCATGGAAGACGTGAGCCGACAGGGCGTTTCCAGATGGATAAGAAACTTCATGCACCGCGAACACCGCCGAAGAGGCATGCTGATTCCAAACGCAGAGGACATTCTCGCCCTAAAGGGCAAAACAGCCACAAAAGCTATTATCAAAGGCAAAAAATATAAGGGCGCCATAGTCGTCGAGCCGGTGCCAGGCGTCCACTTCAACGTCGCAGTAATGGACTTTCCAAGCCTATACCCGTCCATAATAAAGGTTTGGAACTTAGGCTACCAGTCAATCTTGTGTGGGCATCCGGAATGCCAGTCAAACCTTGTGCCAGACACCCCCCACTGGGTTTGCCGCAAAAAACGCGCCCTAGAAAGCCTCTTGATAGGTGGGCTGCGAGATTTAAGGGTTTACTGGTACAAGCCCAAATCAAAGGACAAGGCTTTGCCGCTTGAGCTTAGAAGCTGGTACAACATTATCCAGGGCGCTTTGAAAGTTATTTTGAACGCCAGCTACGGAGTTTTTGGAGCTGAAACCTTCGACCTCTACTGTCCGCCAGTGGCTGAAGCCACCGCCGCCATTGGGAGACACGCCATAACCCAGATAATAAAGAAGGCTGAGGAACTGGGCATCCGGGTGCTTTACGGCGACACGGACAGCGTGTTCCTCAAAAACCCCACGAAAGAGCAGATACAAGCCCTTGAGGAGTGGGCTGAAAAAACGCTTAAAATGGGCTTAGACGTGGATAAGGTTTATCGTTACGCGGTCTTCAGCTCCCGCAAAAAGAACTATCTAGGCGTTTTGGAAGACGGAAGCGTGGACGTGAAGGGCTTAACAGGCAAGAAACGCCACATCCCCACATTTATCAAGAAGGCTTTCGACAAAATGAAAGAGCATTTAGCCATGGTGAAAACTCCGGCAGACTTTGAAAAGGCGAAAAAAGAAATCATCCAAACCATCCGTGACTGCTACACCCGCCTTAAAGGGCGGGAGTGGGGAAGCCTAAGCGAGCTTGCCTTTAATGTTGTTTTAGGCGAGGAGCCAGAACGCTACACGAAAACAACACCACAGCATGTTAAGGCAGCAAGAATTTTGAAGGAAAGCGGTGTTGAGCTTAAAGCAGGCGACCTAATAAGCTTTGTAAAGGTTGTCAACGAACCCCACGTGAAACCCCTCGAGCTGGCGACAAAAGATGAAATAGACGTGGACAAATACATAGCCTACCTCCATTCAACCTTCGACCAAGTTTTAGACGCGTTAGGTTTAGACTTTGAAGAAATCATCGGCTTGACTAAGCTTGAGCGCTTCATGTAAAACGTTTAACGCTTTCCACATATTTTCCAGCTAAACCACTTCTATAAAACGTCTCTAGAAGGATGAAGCCCAGAACGTTTATAGCAACCAGAGAGCCCAAGAAGACGCCGAGCAAACCGATCTCTAGGGGGATGCCGAGAAGCATGGGCAGATAACTTCCCACAATTAATGTTATAACAATGGTTTCTGCAACACAAGCAGCAAACCTGCGGGAGACGCTTTTACCTCCAATACGCCACGCCAGAAAACATGCCACAAAGTTTGCGAGTGCGCCTCCAACAATGTCGACGACGCCTAAACCGCCGTAGAAGTTCGCAACAAAACATCCCAAACTTGTCCCAAAAACGGCTGGCAAACCAAAAACAACAGCCAAAGGCAACAGCGCGTCAGCTACCCTAACCTGAAAAACCTCAAAGCTTATAGGCGCCAGAAAAACCACTCCAGCAGCGTAAAACGCTGCAAAAACAGCTGTCAAAGTTAAATCTCTACTTCCAAACCTCAAACCTTCACCTCCCTACACCGGGGTTTATATGGCGGAACGGGTGGGAGGCCCCACTCACCCGCCAACAGCAACAAAATGCAACAAAGAATTATAATACCCTTTCCATTGAAAACAGCTTTCTAAGACTGAGAAGCGGATCCTTCAAGGCCTCCGGTTGTTTCAGGCTCCAAAGCCACGTTTTCCGTTGGCGTTGTCTCACTTCCAAAAAGTAGGAGGTTTGCCGGAGGTGGTGGCGCGTTCAAAAGCGTGGATAAAAGGTACATGGTCATGAATGTATGCTGGTAAACTTTTTGAAAAACGTAGGGCAGTTTTGTTTCAGGGTCAACCTCCAGCATTTTATTTATTTCACTGTCCTTGCCAGTTATGGTTGCAGTTCCTTCAACTTCAAATTTGATGACGTTGGGTTTTGTGTTCAGTTGAAGGGTGAAGCCCACAACAACCATTTGGCTTCTCCGTTCCCTCTCTTCAAGCTTCGCCTTAACATCAAAATTTACAGTTCCACCCATGCCTTTATTTTCCAGCCTAACCCCTAATATGCTAGTGATTTCTACTTTAACCGAAACGTTCGGAACGTATAGTGTGGGGCAAATAGCAGATTCCTCACTTTACACTACGTGGAACGGTGGCTTACAACCTCCGTGAAATAGCCTCGCCTCCACAAATTTTTGAGCTTTGTGTGTAGTTGAATGTTACACACAGCTGCCGGGCTAAAGCCAAAAAAGCTGGACAATGACTGCGGCGACGGTTGAGGCTGCCACTAAAAGCGATATGATAGTGACCACTTGCCGCTCAGTCATGGGACGTTGATACGTGATAAGCGTTATTAAACTCCGCCTATGAATAGAAACGAGTTTCACACCATCAAAACAAACGTTTGCTCTCGCCCGGAAAAAGAAATAGTTTAGCAGGATCAAGGAGGAGTTGAAAATGTATGGTAAAATTGAAATGAGCAAACACCATTTTAGGTCGGATATTATGGCAAAAGCCGCCAAAGTTATCCCTATCGCGAAGGACCCAGTGTTACCTACGAAGATTTTGCCTTGAAAGTTGAAATAGGCAAGCGTTAACCAAACAGCCAAAGGAACAGCCAACAAAACAGCATTTTGCCCAGACAAAACCATAAGCCCCATCAAAACTATGGCTGGGCAAACAGTTTCCAAGCCGTTCAAGCCGCCAAGCTGATTAACAGTGTTCGTGGTAACGGTGACAATCAACGGAACCAACACAACGTAGTAGTAAACTCCAAAGTTTACGGTGCCAACTATTGGGAGAATTATTGCTGTACGTACGTAAGGAAGCCTGTAAGCCAAAGCCGCAAGGGGGATGGCCGCAACTAAAGGTAAAAAAGCCTTATAACGCCACCGAATATCCATCCAGTCGTCAAGCAAACCCATGAAACCGCCAAACAAAATGCAGACAGCCAACGTCAAAGCCTTGTTGACGCCGCCAACCAAGGCGCCCTCAAAGAATAAATGTAATAGGAAAAGGTAGAGTGAACTTGCCACCACGTAGAAAACGCCTAACCCTGTTGGTACAAGCGGCTTGTTAGGCTTGTGGTAGTCTGGAACTTTTGGAAACAACAACCCTCGCCCTTTTCACTCTTCCTGAGGATAGTTGATCTTGTAGAGACAGACGAGGGGCACAATGCCGCCATACTTTGTCCCATCATTCTCCAAACCGGCAATGTATGCCTCGCTGAAGTATTGAAGCTTCACAGTTGGCGAGCCTCCTTTTTGTTGTGCTTGCATCCAACGTTCCATGGCGTAACGCATTAACTTGTATATGGTGCAGTTTTGTCCTTTGCTAACGGTGACAAGCTCATTGTCGTCCACATTGCCGTCTTTGTCAGCGTCATGCCAGCTTGTTCCAAGCGAGTGATTTCCAAACATCTGTCTAACAGTGTCAAGGTCGCTGGACCACATTTCGCTTTCAGAAATTAAGCCTTGACTTATAAAGCGTTCACGAGCCTTTCCGGATATGGCGGCCATCCAAACCCATTTACCCTCGTCGCCACCAGCGTTAGCAAGACTAACGATGTTCCTCTGCCTGTCATAATAAATTGTCACGTAAACCAGTATGTATTCGGCGTTATACCGCTTTAACACCTTAACCGCTTGGGTTTCGTTGCTCATGAATATGAAACCAATATTCTCTATTTGAGTCCCGTTCACTGTAGCGTTGTCTGCAAGGGATGTAACGTTGCCAAGCACCGTCAGCCAATATCCATAGTCCCACCAACTGCAAACAACCGTCGACGCATTCAGCCTAGTTCTGGTCCAATAAAGCATGTTTATCCATTCTTGCACAGGCTCGTCAGGCACTAGAGAGAGACTCCCAGATGATATGGTGGTCGGCGTGTAAGCTTGTTTGTAAACCCTGGGCATTGGAAAAGCAACGTTTGTCATTAAGATTAGAAATATTAAGAAGATGGCTGCGCCGCCAAACTCCTTCCCAACATACCCCGGCCCAAACTTTTTCTTCACACTTATCTTGGGAGACTCTTTAAGCAGGGTGACAAAGGGCTTAAGCAAACCAACAACACCAACAGCCACTAGGAGGCAGAAAGCTGGAGCCATTAGAACAAACAGCCTCACCATGGAACAAGCAAAATAAAGGGATGTCAAACCAAAAAGCAAAAGGAACAAGTTTATGTTATTCAAGTTTCCAAAAACGAAGTACAACCCCGCTATGAAGAATATTATTCCAATACCAAGATCATAGTATATGGAGCCCCAAGCGGATATGCGATGCTCAGCAACAGATTCAATGAGCGGAGACTCCTCGCGGATGAATGGATTTATGACTGAAATAAATTTTCCAGCTATACCTTGCATGTAGCCCAGCTGCCACAGAGCCGCAAACCCTCCGACTATCAACACGAGGAAAACCGCAACCGCCACAGCTTTCCATTTCCGTGTAGGCAACACGCTTAGAATTTCGGCGAGGCACAGCAGGCCGAAAACACCCGCAACTGGAAGTATGGGGAAAGATAGGAGATAGTTTGGTGTGAAACGCGGTACATTGATGGCTATAAACAACTCTAACCCGAAAGTTAAACTATAGGTCAAAAGAAGATTTCGAGTATACCTCTTCATAATTAGTAGCATAAAGACAAAGATGGTTGTAAGACCTATCGGGTAGAAGGCTGCCCCCCAACTGACGCAGAAATATCCCAAACACAATCCAGATGCTAAGGCGTACTTAACAGTCGACTTTATGGGCCTGTTTTCTTCAACAGCTCTCAAGAATAGGAATGCGAAAACTATGAGGGCCAATATTCCAACTGTTTCGTCGTCAAAAAAGCCTAGGGAAGTGCGCTGGATGTAAGATGGATGCAAAGCCAGGAAAAGGGCTGCCAGAAGGCCTACGGGCCTTCCCCCTATGTCCTTTCCAAGGAAATATATGGCCAGACAGGCCAGCATGCCCATTATGGCTGGGAAAAGTGAGCAAAAGCTCATTAGGTCTATGCCCACGCCAAGCATTGAAATTATCTTATAAAGGAAAGCTGCAGTGATGGGTAAACCTGGATACGCTCCTTTTGCAACGTTAAATCCCTGGGGGTACCATCGTTGATAGTCTATCCACTGGTTTGGCCACGCCCACGCTATGAAGCCGTTCTTGAAAATGTATTCTGTAAAGCGATATTGGAAGTATGGGTCGAACTCTGAGAGAAGAAGGGTTGTTTTCCCCGTTTCTGGGTCTATTTCCCACCGCATTGGGAAAAGCCGTACAACAAAAGCGATTAATAGAATTAGCGTTAGCGTCGTAAGCGTTAAAGTTGATGCGTGGCTTATTTTTGGGCGTATTTTTCCAAGGCTTTTGACGGCGTTGAGAAAGCTCTCTTTTGTGATGGCCTTTTTAATTTTCATTTGAACCTCAGCTCTTTTGGATAGATTGTCTGGGATATTTATTTTCCTTACGGTTTATTCCGAACTCAAATAGCTGTTTTCCGTTTGTACCCGTACTTTTCTTGGTCGTAAAATGGAAAGGGAACTATTTTGGCTTTGGCTTTTTTGCCGCGGATTTCCACGTTGACTATGCTTCCTTCTTGGGCTTGCTGGGTTTGGATGTATGCCATGGCTATGCCGCATTTAAGTAGTGGTGAGAACGTTCCACTCGTGATCTGCCCTATATTTTCGCCTTTTTCGTTGTATACTTTGAAGCCTTGACGGGGTACTCCCTGCTCTATCATAAGTAAGCCTGCCCGTCTCCGTTTCACCCCTTCTTCCTTCTGTTTTAGCAGAACGTTTTTTCCTATGAAGCTGTCCTTTTGAAACTTCACTACAAAGCCGAGTCTGGCTTCGAGGGGTGTTGTGTTTTCGTCTATGTCGCTTCCATAGAGGCATAAGCCAGCCTCCAGTCTTAGCGTGTCTCTTGCGCCTAAACCGCATGGCTCTATCCCGAATTTCCGGCCAGCCTCCATGATCGCGTTCCAAACTTTTATGGCGTTTTCTGGCTTTTCAGCGGTTGTGTTCCACACATAGACTTCGAACCCATCCTCGCCCGTGTAGCCTGTCCTGGAAATGAAAACCTCCACGCCCGCCAGTTTTGTGGAGGCGCATTTAAACCGTTCAATTTTGCTTAAGTCTTCTTCGCAAACCTCTTGCAGCGTTTTTTCAGCCTTTGGTCCTTGAACCGCAAGCATGGCGGATTTATCCGATATGTCTTCAACTTTAACGTCGTAGTCCCTCGCGTGTTGAACAAGCCAGTTGTGGTCTTTCTCCCTGTTTGAAGCGTTTGGAACCAGCAGAAACTTGTCATCAGATATTCGGCTCACAACATAGTCATCGATTATTCCGCCGTTTTCATTGCACATAACTGTGTAGAGGGCGCTGTGGGGCTTTAACGTTGAAACATCGTTTGTGACCACGTAGTTAAGAAAGCGTTCAGCATCTTTACCCATTATGATAACCCGACCCATGTGGGACACGTCGAAAAGTCCGACGTGGTTTCTGACAGCCATGTGCTCCTCGGTTATCCCCCTATACCATAACGGCATCTCGAAGCCGGCGAAAATTGTCATTTTAGCATTTTTAGCGTGAATTTCGTAAAGCTGTGTTCTATGCATTTTGGCTGCCTGCCAAAAGGGTTATGGCTATTTGAAAGGTTTAACTTCAACATTTATTGGGATGAAAGCCAGTTTTCTGCCGCAGTTGGGGCATTTACCGTTGTATTTATGGAGGATTTCGTCTGGAGGTTTAAGTTCAACCCCCTCATACAAAACATGGCCACACTGGTGGCAGACAATTTTTTGGGGCATAAGCATGACCTCAACAGCATAAGAGGGAAAAAACATGTATTTATCGGTTGCTGGTTGCACCTTGCAGTCTTAAATTACAAGCCTTGATGCATAGAAACTTTTAATTTCAACTGCACGCTTATCTTTGAAAACCTTATCATTCATAACTAACGGTCTGTGCATGCATGGAAAGGTACACCTTAATAATTACGGAGAAACCCGACGCTGCCCAAAGAATAGCTTCAGCCCTTGACTTCAATGGAAAAGCTAAAATGGTTGAAGACAACGGTGTACCCTACTACATTGCCAAAAGGGACAAGCCGATAGTTGTTGTTCCAGCCATTGGACACTTGTACACCGTGGCTGAAGAGAAAATTGGGAGAAACTACTATCCGGTTTTCAATTTTAAGTGGGTTCCCAGGTATATGGTTGAAAGGGACGCCAAGCAGACACGGGTTTGGCTTGAAACCATTTCAAAGCTTGCAAAGGGAGCAGACGAATACATTGATGCATGCGACTATGACATTGAGGGAAGCATAATTGGATACTGCATTTTAAAGTATGCTTGCGGCGGCAAGGAAAACGTGGCAAAGAGGATGAAGTACTCCACCCTAACAAGGGATGAATTGGAGAAGGCCTATGAAAAGCTTTTGCCAACTCTTGATTTCGCCCTCATAGAAGCCGGAAGAACAAGACATGAGGTTGACTGGCTGTATGGCGTAAACCTAACAAGGGCCTTGACAATAGCCGCTAGGGATTGGAGCGGGAAATATGCAACCATAAGCACTGGAAGAGTGCAGGGACCAACTCTTAAGTTCCTCGTGGCCAGGGAAAAGGCGATAAGAAGTTTTGTGCCGACGCCCTACTGGGAGGTTAAGGCTCAAGTAGAAATAAATGGGGAAATTTTTGAGGCTGAATATGAAAAGGACGCGATTGAAACAAAGCAGGAAGTTGGGGAAATTCTGGACGCTTGCAAGGGCAGAGATGGCTACGTTGAAACGGTGGATGTTAAACAGTTTCGGCAGATGCCGCCTACACCTTTTAACATCGGCGACTTACAAAGTGAGGCTTACAGCCTTTTCGGGTATACGCCGAGGCGAACCCTGGACATAGCCCAGCGCCTATACTTGGACGCGTTAATCTCCTACCCGAGAACAAGCAGCCAAAAACTCCCGCCAGCAATAAACTACAAGGAGATTTTGAAAGGCTTAAGCGCCGCCCCAGACTACAAGAGACTCGCCGCAGAACTCTTGGCTAAAAAGGAGTTAAAGCCCAACGAGGGCGAGAAGAAGGATCCCGCACATCCAGCCATATACCCCACTGGAAACCTTCCGGAAAGAGTTTTGGAGGAGTCAGAAAAACGCGTCTGGGATTTGGTTGTGAGAAGGTTTATGGCGGTTTTCGGCGAGCCAGCAATAAGGCAAAGCTTGAAGGTATGCATCAACATTAACGGACACCGGTTCATTTTAAGGGGGAGGCAAACGATTAAGAAGGGGTGGCTCTACTTCTATGAACCATACGTGAGGGCTGAGGAGGTTCTCCTGCCCCAAATAGAGGAAGGCCAGAAAATCAGAGTTGTGAAAATCGTCTCCGAAGACAAGTTTACGAAGCCCCCGCCAAGATATAACCCTGGAAGCCTCCTCAAAAAGATGGAGGAGGCGGGTATAGGAACGAAAGCCACAAGGGCTGACATAATCCAAACCCTTTATGATAGGAAGTATGTCCGCGACGAGAGGATGATTGTAACGGAACTGGGGTTTGAAGTTCTCGAATTGTTGGAGAGGTATTGTCCCTCAATTGTTTCAATAGAGCTCACAAGAAACCTTGAAGAGCGAATGGACAAGATTCAAGCATGCATGGAAAATAGGGAAAACGTGCTCTTAGACGCCATAGAAATCCTCAAGCCTGTGGTCGAGGAGCTTAGAAGCAAAGAGAGAATTATAGGCGAGCAGTTGAGCAAGGCCGTAAAAAAGGCTAGAGTTGAAGAGCGTATCGTTGGAGCGTGCCCCATTTGCGGAACAGGCATGCTTATAATTCTATACTCAAGGAAAACTCGAAAACGTTTCATTGGGTGCACAAACTACTTCAGAAAACAATGCAACATAGCCTTTCCTCTTCCACAGAGGGGGGTTGTCCGACCCCTTGGAAAGAGTTGCCGCCACTGTGGTTGGCCCATGGTTCAGGTTAGGATAAAGGGCAAGCGTCCATGGAACCTTTGTTTTAACCCTAAATGTCCATCAAAAGGGGATGAAACGCAATGAAGTGCGTAATATGCGGTAGAGAAGCTGTGGAGAATGGCTACTGCGATTTGCACGCGAAAGCCTACAAAAATGTCGTGAAAAAATACGAGGTTTGGAGAGAGGCTCTGGACATTTCTTGGAAAGAGTATTTAAGCGAGATTGTTAAAAATCCGTTCACAGGTGAGTGGGCTAAAGAGGTGGCGGAACACTTAAGAAGGGACGGGGAGAAACACTGTGTCACGCAGAGCTAAAAGAATGGCCTCATCCATGTCTTATTCGCTGCGGAAATTTTATAGACAATTGTCGGTGGTAAAGCCTTCAAACGTTGTTCTCGCCGCCATAGTTATAGCTGTCGCCATCTTCCTTTTTGGA
>JAWBRY010000005.1:0-33591 GCA_038843545.1 Bathyarchaeia archaeon
CGCCACTATAACGGCTTCGCCTATCTTGTCGTATTTTGGTCTGCCAGCCCGCCCGCACATCTGCTTGTACTCCAAAACGCTTATGGGGTAATAGCCATAACCCGGCTCGTACCGCCTATAATCGTATATGATTACTGTTCTGGCTGGGAGGTTCACGCCGAAAGCCAATGTTGGCGTGGCGGTTAAAACCTTAATCTTGCCCTCGCGGAACGCGTCCTCAATTATTTTTCTGTGCTCGCCTCCCAAGCCAGCATGGTGAAAGGCGACGCCTCGCTTAACAAGCTCGGCCAGAAGCTCGCTTATCCTAGTTTTTTCGCCGGCGCCTAAAATCCGTTCAGCCTCGCGTTCTAAAGTCCTCTTAGCCGGTTTTGAAAGCACCTCCTCTATTTTTTTGGCTGTTTTCTTCGCCAAAGCCACAGCGCTTTTTCGGGTAGCCGCAAAGATTAAGGCTTGCCCGCCGGTTTTCACCGTATGTAAGGCCAAGTTTATGGCTGGGTTTCTGATTTCCCGCTCAATTTTTCTGGCGTCGCCGTCCTTGAACTGGATTTCGTTGTGGAGCAAAACGCCTTCCTTTAGGACTATGGGGCGCCACTCGGTGGTTATGTAGCCAGCCCTAAGCCAGCTTGCAATCTCCTCCACATTGTTTATTGTGGCGCTCAAAGCCAGAATTTGGATGTCCGGGTTTGTCTGCATCAATCTAGCCAAAACCACCTCCAATGTTGGGCCTCGCTCTACTTCGTTGAGTAAGTGCACTTCATCCGCCACCACGAGGCTGACATCATCAAGCCATTTGGCCTTATGCCTCAAAAGCGAGTCCACCTTCTCGTTGGTTGCCACAATGATGTCGTAATGCTCAAGCCACGGATCAGAACTATCATAGTCACCTGTGGAAATGCCAACGCTAACCCGTTTGCCGTCGGGCTTCGTTATAGCGGAATACTTCTTAAACTCCGCATATTTCTCGTTGGCCAAAGCCCTTAAAGGCGTCAAGTAAAGGACCTTTCCGTCCTTTTCCAGAACATGTTTCAAGGCGCAGAGTTCAGCAACCAGCGTTTTTCCCGAGGCTGTGGGGCTTGCTAAAACAAGGTTTCGCCCCTCTAGGGCTCCAGCTTTTATGGCTTCTTCTTGAGGCGGGTAAAGCTCAACAATCCCAGACTTAATCAGAACTTCTTTTACGGATTCTGGAATTGGCAGTTCTGTAATCTTCACTTGGTACACGCCTATCTTGCTCTTTACTGCAGAATTAAGCAGCGTGGTTTAAAGTGTTTGCGTAAAACGTTGGTGGCTGTTATGCTTGGATAGGCGTGTGGTTTGGTAAAAAGCCACGGCTAGGCTTATCAGTAAGCATAGAATGTATGGTGCGTTAGGAGCGTAGTAGTCTGAGGCTAAGCCTCCCGTCGACGAGCCCAGAAAAGTTCCCACACCCAAGAGGCTCTCAAACATTCCGGCAGCGTAGCCTCTGGCACGGCTTCCGCCTTCTAGGATGTGGGCTATGGACGAAGCGTAAAGGATTCCCATTCCAAAGCCGAAAATCGCGAAGGATAAAGCAAAAAGCAAAGTGGTAGAACTGACAGCTGTTAAGGCTGATGCAGTTGCAAGCGTCAAGGCACCAGTCAAAAACACGCAGGTTCTCCCAATTCTCGCCTCAATCTTATAGGCTTTTGTGAAGGCTATAAGCCTGAAAAACCCGTTAGCGAATATTATCAAGCCGATTTCGTAGGCCGGTATGCCTAAACTTGTGGCTTGGGCTGGAAACAGGTTGTATATTACTCCGCCTATGAAAGCGAAGAGAGTAATGGAGACCACTGCGGCGGCAATGGGCTCTTTACAGCTCCCGCCGTCTTTGGCTCCGGGTTGGAAGTTTTCATGTTTCGAGTCTAGCGGCTCCTCAATTTTTGCGGCTGCGATGATGGCTAAGGCGAAGGTGGCTGCTGAGGAGAGAACAAAAGGCATTTTAACGCCTAAAAAGCTGATGAGCGCTCCCCCTGTTATAGGGCTGATTATAGCTGCGGATCCCCATGAAAGGTTAAACCTTCTAAGGTTCCTTTCAATCCCATGTTCGCTTAGCTCCGTGAGCAAGACTTCAGCTGAAGGCCAAAAGATGGCTACGGCAATCCACTCCACAACCTTTATGGGAACAAGCATGCTTGGAGTTTGAGCTAAAAGGTAAATGGCACACGCAAAACCATAAAGAAACAATGCCGCCAACAAGAGGCTTTTCCTTCCAACCTTGACAGATAGGAAACCCGCGGCAAGAGGCATGAAAGAGTAGGTTAACCCGCCCATGGCACCAATAACACCCACAAGCAAAGGTGAAGCCCCCATACCCGCAGCGTAAATGGGCACGGCTAACCCGACAAACCCAACAAGCATCTGAACCACAAAGCATGAAGCCAACAGTAGCCGCAAAGACTCGGCGAAACCCTTGACGCTTGCAGCGTTAAACATAACATCCATGAAAGAAAATCCGCTATAAAACCATATACCTCAAAACCTTCGCTTGGAGCGTCTTCCCCGCGCCCACCGCACACCAAAGGCAAACACAATTTAAAACATTATTGAGCATGTTTGAAAAACAAAGGGGGAGACGGTTCGGAGTTATCTCCGTAATGTCATGTAAAAATCCGCCGCCCTCGTTGGGTCGTTTATAGAGAAGAACTTCCACTTGATTTCTGGCGAATAGAAATTCGCAATGTTTACAAGCGTCTCCGGGTTGTCTGTCTCAAACAATGTAAAGCCCTTGCTCTCCCCGGAAAACTGGAAAGGCCCAAAAATCAGTTTAGCATACTTTTCATTTCCCTTTTCCCGCTCAACCGTCATCTTCCTAAACTTTTCAATGACATCCATGACGTCGCCTGAAACAACCTTCCAAAAACCTATATACTTCATACACTTTTCACCTCCAACATTTATTTTCCAGACTGAACCGCCAACAAGTAAAGTAGCAGCCCTTTTCACACTGCCCGCTTCACAAGCCAGCAAAGCTCACCTAACAACTGTAAACTAGCCTAATAAAACTTCCTAATGGACGCTAATTTTCTAGAAAGGGATATTCAATTTAGGTGTTCTCCAGCCGGTAAGTTTGATGTCAGCTATTTCGGTGAATAAAATCTATGGGCCGAAGGTTGCTATCGGCTGTTCCCAAGCCAAAAAGTATAGAGGGATAGTGTATTTGTTGTTTGAATCAGCCACAAATATGACTTTTAGGCATGTTCAACCTTCAAATAGCTTTTTCTATAAGCTTAAACCTATTATGGATGGTCAAGCAGTGGTGGATTGAATGGTTATGGTGGAGAACGTCCGCGAGCTTCTCAAAGCCCATGAAGGGCTAAAACATGAAGTTTACCTGGACATTGAAAACTCAAGCTTTGTCGTTCCAGAAGTCGTTGAGGCTATGCTCCCCTACTTTAACAAACGCGCGTTTGGCAATCCCACGCTTACACACAAGCCGGGATGGGAAGCCTACGAAGCCATAATGGAGTCAGCCCAAAAAATCGCGGGCTATTTGGATTGCAAAAGCCTTGAAGAAGTCAATTTTACTCCGGGCGAAACGGAGGCCAACAACCTCGCCTTGTTGGGGATGGCCCCCCAACTGCGAGAGAAGGGCAGGAAAATTGTGATTTCTGAAATTGAACCTTTAAGCGTGATGCACGTGGCTGAAATGCTCTCCAAACAAGGCTTTTCGGTGGTTAAAGTGCCAGTGAACAGCGAAGGCTTCGTAAACCTTGAAAAGCTCAAAGAAACCGTCGACGGCGAAACAGTCCTCGCAAGCTTTTCGGCAGTTAACCATGAAATCGGAACAATTCAGCCCCTAAAAGAGATGGTCGAAATAGTTAAAGACAAGAACCCGAACGCCCTCGTCCACACAGACGCTTCAGACGCTTATGGAAAAATACCCCTCAAAGTGCAAGAGCTGAACGTAGACATGGCCACGATAAGCAGCTACAAAATTCTTGGCCCCCGTGGGATAGGCGCCCTATATGTGAAGGAAGGCGTAAACATCCAAAGAATATTGGAGGGACAGGTAGGCACCCAGAAACTCTGGCCCGGAGTTGAAAACACGCCGCTCATTGTTGGCTTCGCAAAAGCCTCTGAGCTGGCTTTCAAAAACTTTGAGGAAAACGTCAACCACATGCGGAGGCTCCGCGACAAACTTATTGAGGGCGTAATGGGCGCCATACCGGACGTGAGGCTTAACGGGCCGAAGGGTGAGAAAAGGGCTCCGGACAACGTTAACATAAGTTTTCTCCGCTGCGAAGGCGAAGCCCTAACCATCGAGCTGAGCCTAAACGGCGTCTATGTTTCAAGTGGAAGCGCCTGCACTAGGCGTTTACTCCAGCCGAGCCACGTGTTGATCGCCATCGGCAGAAAATTTGAAGAGGCGCATGGCAGCATCCTAATGAAGGTTACACGCGTCCACACGGAAGAAGACATAAACTACGTGTTGGAGGTTTTACCCCGAGCCGTTGAAAGGCTTAGGGGCATTACAGGCTCAACGGTGGTTGAATAGATGTCGCGGGCTCCTCTACCCTACAGCCAAAAAATCCTCGAACTGTTTAGGAAACCCAAGAACTTGGGGAAAATGGAGGAGGCCACGGTTTCGGCGGTGGCAGGCAACCCCCAATGCGGAGACATGATAACCTTCTACTTGAAAATCAACGAGCAAGACGTGATTGAAAAGGCAACCTTCGAAAGCTACGGGTGCGCCGCCAACATCGCCACATCCAGTATAGTAACCGAAAAGGTCAAGGGAATGAAACTCGAAGACGCTTGGAAAATCGCATGGAAAAGTGTAGCCGAAGAAGTGGGCGGACTGCCAGCCGTCAAATTCCACTGTGGCATATTGGCTGTTGGAGCTTTAAGGCGTGCCATCCGCACCCACTATAAAATGAAGGGGCAAGCTCCAGAATGGCTGCCGAAAGAGTTAACCTTCGAAGAAAAACAAGCATTGGAAGAGGAGGAGCTGGCGAGAATCCTTGTGAAGAAGATGAAGATGTCGGAAGAAGGCGCCAAAAATGTTTGACCCCTACAAGGTTAGAGAGGACTTTCCAATTTTACAGCGGAAAATAAACAATCATCCGCTCATATACTTTGACAATGCTGCAACGTCCCAAAAGCCAAGACAAATCATCGAAGCCGTAAAAGAGTTTTACGAAAAAAACAACGCCAATGTCCACCGTGCGGTACACACCCTATCCCTAGAGGCAACAGAACTCTATGAGAAAGCCCATGAAGAGGTCGCCAAGTTCATAGGCGCCAAAAGCATGGAAGAAATAGTCTTTGTTAGAGGTGCAACAGAAGCCATAAACTTTGTCGCATATTCATGGGGGCTCCACAACCTCAAACGGGGAGACGAAGTTCTCGTAACCTTAATGGAGCACCACAGCAACATTGTCCCATGGGAAATCCTCTCAAAAATAAAAGGTTTCAAAGTCAAATACGCCGACGTCAACCCAGACGGCACACTAAACTATGAAGCTTTAAAGGAAATGCTAACGCCAAAAGTGAAGCTTGTCTGCATAACCCATGTCTCAAACGTGACAGGCGTCATAAACGACGTAAAAGCAGTCGCGAAACTCGCCCACGAAAACAATGCTCTAGTGCTTGTGGACGGAGCCCAATCAGTGCCCCACATACCCGTAAATGTCCAAGAACTGAACTGCGACTTTCTGGCTTTTTCCGGACACAAAATGCTTGGACCAACAGGAATAGGCGTCCTTTATGGGAAACGGGAAATCCTTGAGAAGATGGAGCCCTTCCAGGGCGGAGGCGAAATGATTAAGGAAGTTTCATTTAACCATAAAACACAACGATGCAAAATTTCATGGAACGAGCTGCCATGGAAATTTGAGGCTGGAACCCCAGACATAGGAGGGGCTGTTGGTTTAACAGCCGCCATAAAATATTTGAAGGCTCTTGGAATGGAAAACGTGAAAGCCCACGAATGCAACTTAACGGAATACGCCCTAAAACGCCTACAAGAATGCTCAAAAGTCACGGTTTATGGGCCAAGAGACACAAATTTAAAATGTGGAATAATACCCTTCAACGTTGAAGGATTCAACTCCCACGATGTGGCTTTACTTCTTGACAGCTATGGCATAATGATAAGGAGTGGCTTCCACTGCGCCCAACCACTCCACCAAAAATTCAAAATCTCGTCATCTGCAAGAGCCAGCTTCTACATCTACAACACTTGGGAAGAAATAGACCGCTTCGTTAAAGCCCTAAAGGAGATTGAAGAAGCCCTATGACCGCAAGCCTAGAAGAATACATAGCAAGGATTGAAGAAGCCTGCGGCGAAGAAAAAGACATCATAGTCCACTTTAAATACGAAAAAAGGGACAAAGCAATAGCAAAAATGCTCGAAAAAGCAAAATTGGAAAGAACAGTCGCCGGAATAATCTTCGACCTAGTTTACAAGGATTTCTCCATACGCCTCTACAACACGGGGAAAGCCATATTCAAAAAAGTGAAAGATAAAAGCCAAATGCAAGAGGTTTTGGCTGAGCTTTTGTTGTAGTTTTGTGGCTAATTAAGTGTATTGAATCGCAAGAAGTAATATTTAAATCATATGCAAACAATAAACCTATCGAAAAGGAGGGAACGCCCCTGTCATACAACAAACAGAAACTACTGGAAGAAAAACCAGTAGCAGCCGTCGGCTTCGGATTCCAAGGTGGAAGAAAAAAGCAAACCAGCACCGCAATAGTCACGGAAGAACAGACAAGAACAGCCATTAAAGACACTAAAATATCAGTTTCAATAACGAAGACCGCCACCATAGATGAAGATAGATACATGGAACTAAGGAAAAAGTACCGCATAGACAAGTATGACCTTCACCCCGGCTATGTTTTCCCAGAGTCGGTGCGTTCCCTCATACCAAGAAACACTCCGGAATATGTGGATAGAGGCTTCAACTATGTCGAGCGGATAGTGCGCGCTCTATACTACTTCAAACAATGCGCCTTAGTTGGCCCGAGCGGCACGGGGAAAACCCATATAGTATATTTGATTGCGAGCTTTGCGGGTTGCCCTTATGGGAGATAAACTGTGGACTGCAAACATCCTCCTACGACTTGTTCGGCAGATACATAGGCCTTGGAAAAGAGAACTGGGTTGACGGCCAAATAGTGATGTGGTGCCGCCATGGCGGCATCCTCTACTTGGACGAGGCAAACATGATGAAACAGGATATTGCAGCAAGGCTTAACCCCGTCCTAGACACGCGAGGCCACATAGTCCTTACCGAAAAGGACAACGAAATAGTGAATAGGCATCCGTATGGCTACTTGATAATTTCGATGAACCCGTTCTCGGCGGAATTCGTGGGAACAAAACCCCTAAACGCAGCCCTGAGAAGACGCATGTCGGTCTGGATAAACTTCGATTATTTAAGCGTAGGCGACAGAATAGCCCAAGAAGAAGTGGAACTGGTGGCTAAAAGAAGCGGTGTAGACATAAAAACCGCTGAAAAAATAGTCCACGTTGGTGCAGAACTCCGAAGACAATACAAGAACGGTGACCTGCCTTACGGGCCGTCTCCAGGCGACTTGATAAACTGGGCAACATTAATAGCTGATGGCTGTTCACCCATAGAGGCGGCTGTTGAAACAATTGTTGGAACGACAAGTGATGACGTGGAAATCCAAGCGGCGGTAAAACGTATCGTCGAATCATTTTTCAGCTCCTAATAAACCCTAACGGGATTGAAAAATTGAACTTTTTTGACTTCGCTTGGTCAACAGTTCTCCGGGTGACAAAGAAACACTATAACGAGATTAAGGTTCTCCTTCACGACGACTTGAGGTACCCATATTTGGGCAAGGATAAAAAAGGCTATGTTTTGCACTTGATTAAGCCCAAAAAAGTGGATAACGGCCACGTCATTTTTCAAGGGTTAAAGTTTAACCTTCAAAATTCAGTCCACAAGAAGATTATATGGTACTTGTTTAAGGCTTCAGTTTACCATTTATGCCTACACGCACTTCTTTCTGACTTGTCTATTTATTCGAAATGGGCTAGGGGTAAACAGCTTAACCTAGCCGCTTTCGTTGTCAGCTTAGTGGAAGACGCCATAATAGATAAGAATTTGAGAAAGCGTTTTGGCTGGATGCTCCCTGAAACAGTTTACGCAAATGTAATCTCATACCTCAGAATGAAAAATGCAGAGGAACTTTCAAACGATATCACAAGAGCTATGACTTCAACGCTTCTAAACTACAACCTCGGCAAAGTTAAAGGCGAAATTAAAGGCGACTTGAAGGTGGACATTGAAGCCATAACGGCTATGCTGCAAAAAATTGGAGAAAACCCTACGGCAGACGAGAAAATAGGCTATGCCAACAAAATCTACGAAGCCTTATCAGTTTACGGTCAAACCTTTGAAACACCATCCCTCCTGTACACTGAAAGCCACGGAACAAACGACATGTTTTACAACGAGCAGATCCCAGAGGAAAAGGAAATACAAGCCCTTCTAGTGGAAACATTTCAGTCCACTGGGCTGGAAGCTCATGGAAAGCAAGGCCTTGAGGAAAGGGAGGCTCACAGAGCCTTAGCAAGTTGGCTTGAACAAGAAAAAGTCCAGTTTAAAATTTTGAAAGAATTTAAGGATATTGGGAAAAACACACAATTTGAAGGTTTCACGTTCCCAAAGGAAGATTATGCCGAGTACCAGAGAAGCAGAGAACTTTTGGGCAGTCCTATTAGGCGGATACTTCACCAGCTAAGACTTTTAAAGAACATCGCTGGTGAAGACTTCAAACAAGAAAGCGGTTTCATCGACTTGCAAGAAGCCATACAAGTCATTGCAAGCAAAAGCAGAAGAACAGATATTTTTGTACGCGAGGAACTGCAGACAAGGGAAGACGCTTGGTCTATCCTCATAGATGCCAGCCACAGTCTAAACATGTTTAAAGGCGAAGTCAGAGGCATAGCTCTATGCTTGGCAGAGGTTGCCCGGCTGCTTATATTGAATCAGAATTCATGGGGAATGTACGCCTTCAACAACAAATTTTACATAGTAAAGGACTTCACGGAAAGGTATAACGCCAGGGTGAGAGCCAGAATAGGAGGACTAAATTATGGAGGATTTACATATTTGCCAGACGCTATACTACTTGCAGCCCACGCTTTGAAAGGTAAACTGGAAGAGGCAAAAGTCCTCGTGGTGGTTTCAGACTTCTTCCCAACAGGATACGACAACGCGGAAGAGAAGCTGAAAGAAGCTGTTAAAAAGGTTGAGCGAATGGGAATAGGCCTCATAGGGATAGGGGTAAACAGCAGCGCTGTTAAACGCTACATTCGAGCAAACTGTACAGTGGAAAACCCCTACGACCTAATTAAAAAATTCACAAGAGCCTTTATAGAGTTCAGTGCCAGCTAAACCTTTTAAAGCTGTCTCGCTACGGAAAAATCTGCCAAAAACTTGAATTTTCCTCGCTTTCCAAAGTTTTCTTTAGCTTAATAGCAATCTTCACCGGAACACCCTCATGAATATACGCCACATAAACCACGTTTTTCCCGAAGCCATAACGTTCAAGCTCCATTAGGGAGTTTTTAACTTTCTCAAGTTTTTCAATCTTGTCTTTCAAAGCCTCGACAGCCTCAAAAATCATCTCCACCTCGCCGAACTCGTCTGCACAAAGCATTAAATCTTTAAATTCAATCCAATCTGAAAAATAGGCAGATTTTTCCTCTTTTTTCCCACCCTTTCGGCCACCGGACCTTAAAACTCTCTGCAATTCTGAAGCTCTCTTGGCCCACTCCACGTCTCTTGAGAACTCTGGGCTTCTCAGCAATGTTCCAAGCCATTGGCTATAATCATCCAACAACGCCTTATGCTGGCTTATTTCTGCCTCAACCATCTCCTTAATTTCTTTAATCGAATAAAATGTCCGAATTTCTGTTGTAAAACTGTCCAAACCATGCACCCGGTTTAAGTTGTATGGTTCTCGTTGCTTATCGCGCTTTTAACAGCATTCATAGACTCTCTTTCAGACTCCACGGTCTCTTGGCTCCCAACGATTGCCTTAACAATGTTTTTTAACTCTTTCTTGATCCTTCCAAAGAAGTTGACACGTGTGCTTATCCTTTTCCTATAAAGCATTAAAACTTCGGCGAGTTCGGGCATAATAACCATTAAAGTGGCTAAGACTATTTCTGGGGAGTATTCTGCCAAAAACGCTGAGTGTACATCACCCTTCTCATAAACGAGAATGAGGTGACATTCCTCGTTTAAAATGACCCTTTTCACCTTACCCTTTATCGGAATTTCCTGTGGCGGAATATAAAAGGAAACCTTAAGCTTCTTCAAAACCTGCTTCAAGGAAGTGCAAAGTTCTTTGATTAGCTTCTCCTCTTCCATTAGAAACTCGCTGAGCTGAAGGGTTTCCTCACTGATGCTTCTTAAAAGTTCTTGAAGCTTTTGTTCAAACTCCGCTTTGTATTTCTCAACTTCCTCCACACTTGAAACCTCTCCACCCTCAGAAACCTCTAAAGGATGGAAAAAATAGACCTTATCAACGATTTCTTCGTGAACATCCTCTTTTGCCTCAGAATTCACATGCACATTAACCTTCTTCTCCATAATGGCCACCGGCATCCTCATTTAGCTACGGAATGCTAAAGATAAGAGGGTTAGTATGTCAAGCCTTATTACGCACTAGAAACAATGGCATGGATAATGTATTTTTAATTCGAATTTCGAATAATAATCCAAAATTGAATAGTTTTATTAGGTTTCACATATAACAAATCAAAAGGGGCGCTAAAGCAATGGAAAACAAGCAAGCCACGTTTGGGGAGAGATCATTTGGCGAAGAACAAGATGCTGAAACAGAGCATCAATTTGTTGAAGAAAAAGCCGAAGCTGTGGAAAAGGCGCAAGAAAGGGCTGAACAAGCTCAAGAAGAAGACAGAAGTAGTTTTATACACGGCTTGTCTGTTGGTTTAGGTATAGGTTGCATCGCAACTTTCGTCATCATTTGGATCACAGTGTTCTTCTCTCCCATGCTACCTCCAACAATAACGTATGAATCAATGCTTTCAGTGTTCATCTACCCGTTATTATACTTGCTGACGGTAGGACTCATCGCATTGACAGCAGGAGTTGTAAGGGAATACTATACTAGGAAGTAAACAAAATTTAGTTTACTCCTTAGAGTGTTGACCGGGTAATTTTTATAATCGATTACCGTATCATTACTTAATTGTGAATTTGATGCCACACAAAATCAAAACACTTTTAGAAAGACTGGCAAAAGAAAAAGCTCCAGGCCCAGCCCCAACATTTTCTGTTTTACATGTGTTAAAGGCACTTGAACTTGTTGCTGAAAAGTCTATAGGTCGCACAAAGCTTGCCGAAGAACTTAAAGTCGGACAGGGTGCTGTTCGAACTATAATCAACCGCTTAAAGGC
Source organism: Bathyarchaeia archaeon (assembly GCA_038843545.1). Classification (GTDB taxonomy): domain Archaea; phylum Thermoproteota; class Bathyarchaeia; order Bathyarchaeales; family Bathycorpusculaceae; genus DRVP01. The sequence continues at coordinate 11,425 of JAWBRY010000005.1, forward strand.
AGCGGGCTTGATTTCAACATCAAAGACGGGGTGCGTCCTTACAGAAAAGGGGCGAAAACTTTGGCAAGAATATAAGAAAACGTTCTCAAAAAAGGCGGAAATCGAAAATTATAAGTTTGTGAATGCAAAGTGCAACTTTGCCGTTTTAGTGAAAAATTGCGGGCATAGAATTGGATCAGGAATAGAGCAGCGTGATGCAGCTGTTAAGGCTGGAGCCAAGGGGGCGGTAACAATAGTTTTCAAGAACGGACAGCTTAGGGTGCCTTCTGTGAGCATGGATCTTGCAAGCGATTTTCCAAAAACTGCAGAGCATATTGTCAAAGTTTTCCAGCCGGAGGAAAACGATGTGATAGTTATTGGCGGCGCGGACACTATGGATTTAGCTGAATATGGGGCTGCAGCCGCGGCTTGGACGCTTTTAGATGATTGTTAAAGCGTTAGTATGTGTATTTGTCTCCTCTAGTAAGTATTCTTTCTAAAGCCATATTGAAGTTGACCATTCCTTCATTCGTCTTTGCTGAAACAGGTATGAGCAGAAAACGTAAGCCAAGCTGGTAGATCGCCTTCATCATGTTTCTGCTTAATAAACGTTTTGTTCCTTCAAGTTTTTGCTCAATTGCGTGTTCTAAAGTCTTTGGATCTGCAGACCAGTCTATAATTTTGTTAACATCCTTTTCAGAAAGCAAATCGCATTTAGAGAGCACGTGTAATTGTGGTAGGAAAAAGCGACTGTAAACAGCCGCCGAAAGGAAGAGGTTTGAGACATAATTTAGGGGGTTTAGCGAAAAAACAGCATCAAATAAATAAACTATGGCTTTCGGTTCTTTTGTAAGCTCGTTTGCTATATAAGTCCCGCTAGCTCTAAAAGCGAACAGTTCCATCTGCCCTGGAGTGTCAACCAAAACAATGTCTGATTTCAAATTCTCAATCTCCCTTGAAAGGTTTTCAACTTCTTCCGCTAATAAGTCAGCAGCCATTATTAAAGCTCCGTTTGGTCCTAATCCATATTCTTCCATAAGGCTTTCCACGTTAACATAGTCACGGGCGTCGATGTCTGGTGTGTAAGGCAGTGTTAAAGCACCCGGATCAAGATTCACTATTGCAACGTCCTGTTTTGACATCTTCAACCACTCGCTGAAAGCCGCTGTAAGGGTGGATTTTCCAGAGCCAGCAGTTCCAATAATAAACACAATAAACATGATCGTCACCTTGACACAACAAACGCTGACGTATAGATTGCAAAATAGTTAAAGGTAAAAACTTTTCTTTTACTACCCAGCTTCTGGAAGTTCCGGCTCCTCAACTTTACGAGATAATACAAGAAAGAACACGCCTACGCAAACCGAAGCCATCGCCACCAAAAAGAGAATGAGGAGAGACATTGATATCACAGTTATTGTTACCGTTGGGCTATCCGCCCCTGCATATTCATCTTCTCCAGACCAGCTTGCTCGAAACTGATATACACCCGTGTTCTTCGCAGTCCATGTTAATGAAAACTTTCCATCAGAATCTGTTTTAACAATGGCAAGTGAGCTCCATAGGGAGCCCCCAGCATTAAAGTATATCGTTATTGACTTGCCGGATAGTTTTGGCGAAAGCTGCCCACATAAAGTGATGACGCTTCCCTCTATGCCGAAATTTGATGAAGCTGCCAGTGATATTGCTGAAGATTGTAGGATTTTGTAGCTAGCGGACACTTGCCCCGGAGCTTGTTCCTCACAATTTTCAAGCGGAATCATTTGACACTTCGCCTGCCTCAAATCTTCGGGGCATTCGCCAACCCTCCACCCCGTCATCTAATTACCGCCGGTGCACTCGGCTATGTAATAACGAACCCCATTATAAGTTACATAATAAATGGATGTTCTTGCGTGTTGGGGTGGGTTCGGGAGGTGCACACCGATGTTCATGTGGTCTTCATCATCGTAATATAGAAGCACAACATCTAGTTCACCAGCTTTCATAATTGAAGCTGCAACATAGCTGAACAAGTCACAGTCCCCAATGTTTTCTACGATTGTTTCAATTGGGTACTTGGCAAGCGGTGTTGCGCTGTACGGTATTTGGTGCACTATCATCAAAACCCCGTTCGCAAAGTCCTCAGCGTTGCTGTATATATCCCAGAGTCTTTCCGCGATGGGTTTCAGAGGATAGGGAGTAACGAATTTAGCGAAATCTCGAGTGGAAACTTGTTTGTGGTCTAAGCCGCGGTAATGGTCGTAAAGCGATTCTGGAACAGCAACATTTAACCGATATTGCTTTGAACTATTAAAGTCCTTTAGCAGATTGTAAGACATAATATAACAACTTGACGAGAAACATGGGAAAAAATATGATGCGATAATTAGAACTACAATTATCGTGAATGTTGCGACGTTTTTCTGCATCATTACTTTTCAGTTTAGCATGCCGATTTATGGTACTTGTGAATTGGGAATCAGTAGTAAAAACATATGAACGGTTGCTCTGGACCCGGATTTTCAATCATTAAAATCAGAGTCTAGCCTGCTCCTTCATCGCAACCATAAGTATGTTAACGTCAAACCTTAAAAGTTTTAACTTTTCCACCTTTTTCTTTAATTAGCTCGGAAAGCTGTATTATCGCCCTCCCTATACGGCCTTTTGCAGTCTTCGAGTCTTTTGCCGTTGTTGAAAAATGAATTTCAATATGAGGTTTCTTTTCCTCCCCCTTAGGATGAGATTTAATGTAAACATAGGGATTGTCCCGCATAGTAAGGTCGATAAGGGGCGCCAACGTCGACTCCACAATATTGTCCACCTGTATGCTGGTTTCAAAAAACATTAAGCCTCCAGCCTCCTTCTTAAGCAAAGCAGCTATAAACTCTTCGAAAATGGCCTCCATCTCTGCCGGAACACCAGGCAACGCAACAATAAGTGTTCCGTTAATATCCAAGCATACGCCCGGCGCCGTGCCCACGGGGTTTGGCAGCGGCTCCGCTCCCTCAGGAAGCATGGCCATTTTAACCCGATGGGGAGTTAACTCAGCTGAGTCTAACCCACAGACCTTAGCGTATTCTTCGTACTTCTCTTTAATCATTTGCAAAGCTTTGTTGTTGAGCACTAGTTTACGGTTTAAGGCTACAGCTATCCCCTCTAACGTTTTGTCATCAAAGGTTGGGCCTAAACCACCCGTGGTAATGATCAAACGAGGTTTTCGCCCTAAAGCCTCACGCACCGCGCTGACAATTTCATCAACATCATCACCAACAACCGTTATTCTGCGGACTGACGCCCCAAGCGAGGTTGCGCGTTTAGCAATCCACTGGGCGTTAGTGTTTAATGTTTTGCCAATTAAAAGCTCGTTACCAATGCTAATTATCTCGACTTGCACGCCCATTTCGAATCCTCAACGTTATAAAAACCAAGAACCTTTTATGCTTTACACTGATTGAAGCCGATTTCTCAAATCTGGTATTATTTTTTCTTGCTGAGCCACCATTTCAAATATTCCTTTTTCCGCTTTTCTCTTTCATCCTCACCGCTCTCCGCCGAAGTTCTAAATTTCTCCCTCAATTCTATAAGCTCTTGCTGAGTAACGGATAGACCGCAGCTCTGACAGACATAATGCTTAGTGGTTGCTATATAACGCATTTCTCCGCCACATTCTGGACAATAGGGCATTCATCTCACTACCGCTTTAAAAAGAAGCGGGCTGTAAGAAATAGCTTTCTGTTAATAAAAGTCACCGTTGAAATCATGTTATAAAATTTATTAAGCCCGCTTCCCTTGCCAGTTTAACAGCTTTATCCATTTCATCCCTTGTCAGCCTTCTCCGCAGTTCTGGAATTTCGTACGCACGCCACTCCGGCCTGTACTGGAACATTACATTAACTCTTGTTTCCTTGCCGAGGTTTTCCGCTATCCATTCCAGTATGATTCTGGTACAGCACTCTAGGTGGCCGGGCAACACCAAGACTCGGATTATCAGTTCTCCATATTTCATCGCAGTTAAATGGTTCTGCGTACACACTTCCCAGTACTTCGGAGCCTCTGAAATTCTAACAGCACAGTCGCCGGGTCCATACTTGAAGTCCAGAAGGTAGACGTCCACAAAGCCTGCCAAAAGCTGAGCTGTTTCCGGGCTGTAGTAGGTGTTTGAATTCCAAACAACCGGTATGTTGACGGCCACATGTTTGAAGGTTTCAAGCCAATGTTTCAGCCAAGGAGTCGGGTCGCCGCCCACAAGGTTTGCGTTTCTGCACCCACTACTACGTAGAAATTCAACTTCCCTCGCTAGCTCTTTAGGTCCGTAAACTTCACCTTCTTCAACCCACTGGGATATTGTCCAATTCTGGCAGTGCTTACAGCGCATTGTGCATCCCATGGTGAATATCGTCCCCGATGGAACAAGTTCCGGCTCTTCACCCATGTGCTCGAATATGCTGGAAACTCTTATTTCTGAACCCCCACATTTACAGAAGCCCAATTCGCCTCTAAGCCTGTTAACACTGCATCTTCGAACACAAAAGTGGCATTTTTCAAGTATGCGTTTCGCAATTTCAATCTTAAGGTCTAGGTAGGATTTTTTGGGGCTAGGTAAATTATTTAGGTTTTCCTTTTTCATATCTATATCCCTTTCAAGCCTATAGAAATTTTGTGTGAATAGTTCATGTTTCCGCCAAAGTTCCTCGGTAGAGTCGTCTTCCTTAAAGTCTGCCGGAAGCTTCTTAGCTATTTGAAACTTGGCTGGTTTATCATTTCGCATGACGGCAAAATATCGAGCCAGACTTTTCCGCACCAATTCATCATCTAATACAGCCGCGGCATCTGGCCGCAAGATTCTCCACATAACGTTCACCAAAACGTTTAGAACAACGCGTACGGATAGGCGCAGCTACTTGGGTGAAGCTCTCCTTTAATTGGGATTTTACGCCCACACACTGGACAACGCATATCCTTTGTCAAGTTCCATCTTGTAATAGCAAAGCTGAAGCGTTTAATCAAAAGTTCGTTGCAACCCGGGCAATAAGTGTTTTCAGCAGGATGCCCGGGAACATTCCCGATATAAACAAAGTTTAAGCCCGCGTTCTTAGCAGCTGCATAAGCCTTTTCTAACGTTTGAATTGGTGTTGATGGTATATCTGTTAACTTATAGTCAGGGTGAAAACGAAGTAGGTGGAAAGGTGTATCTTCCCCCAAAGTCTCTTTAACCCATGACGCAAGCTTCACGATTTGTTCTATCGAATCACCTATTCTCGGTATTACAAGGTTTGTAATTTCAATGTGGATGTCTTGACGTTTCATTTCTTTTAAGCATTCAAAAATCGGTTCGACACAAGGAACCATAGAGAAAGCTTTGTAAAAATCCGGGTCGCCGCCACCTTTAAGATCCACGGTGGCCGCGTCGAGGTATGGGGCAATGGTTCTGACGGCTTCTGGTGTCATATACCCATTCGTAACAAAAGTGTTGAAAAAACCAACTTGATGAGCAAGTTTAGCTGTTTCATACGCGTACTCAAAAAATATCGTAGGCTCTGTATACGTGTAGCTTATTCCATGACAACCATTTTCCTTAGCAGCTTTTACAACATCCTCTGGAGGAAAATCTCTGCCAACAATCTGTTTCTCTTGACTTATCATCCAGTTATCACAAAATTGGCAACGGAAGTTACATCCGATAGTTGCAATTGACATAACAGACGCGCCGGGGTTAAAATGTGAAAGCGGCTTTTTCTCTATTGGATCCACACACGCGGATATAGCTTTTCCATAAACTAGAGTATAAAGAACCCCCTCCTCATTCTTTCTAACATGGCAGAAACCCGTTCCACCCCTATTTATTATGCACCTTCTTCCACATAAATTGCACTTGACCATCTGATTTTCCAAACGCTCATAAAGCATAGCTTCACGCATTACTACTCCTCCATAACATGAAAACCATCGCTATCGAAATTTACAGTCACCGCTTTCCGTGAAGCCCTGAAACCTCTTTTATGTCCATCAGTCGTTATAAGACCAGCTTCCCGAAGTTTTCTCAAATGAAAAGAAACGGTAGTTGCTGAAACGGAATTTGATAAAATCTTCATTATATCGCCGATAGTTTGGGCTTCTGGATACTTTTTCAATAGATGTTGTAATATCTTCGTTCTCGTAGGATCGCTCAAAGCTTCACATATTTTATATGCGTTAAAACCCTGCCGCATTTCGATTCACTGCATTTTTCATTTTCATATTAAAATATCACGAAACCTTTAAACGTTTTTCCACGCGCAAAAATTCAACCTTCAATCCTTTGCCTTGTAACCCTTGATTTCGAAAACAAAGGGTACTGTAAACGTCTTGATGTCTAATTCTATATCAAGTAGGTCTTCCAAAAAACCAGCCCATATTTCTGGTTCATTGATGAATGGCGTCTTAACCATTAAATATTTATCTTTAAGGTAGAAATCTCCAAAACCTTGGACTCGTAGGCGTTTGAAAACCTCTTGCCACTTCTCCGGATTTGAGGCTTGCACACCTAATGTCGCTTCCATAGACACTTTTGCAGCTTCACCCATTTTCCGCCCAACCTCCCGCCATTTTTCACATGGAATATTCTGAATCAAAATGTCTACAAGCTCTACATTGAGAAAGGCTATGCGGCTTATCCCACAATAGTATTCACCCGGAAAACGCCAATCATATATCATCATGCTCCTGTAGATATCGAGCATTTTTGAAATCAAAGATTTTATGCCTTGTTCCCTTCCTTCCCGAATAAGTTTGTCAATAAACTCCCGTTCCTCTTTCTCAAGAATTATTGTGGTTCTTTTTGTTGAACCTTTCTCCTTATCTAAAGTTTTTTTGTTATTTCTTTCTGGCATAATTGATATATCTTTATAGCATATCTTATATGCTTTATTTATGCTTTATTCCACCCATGAACGAGCTTCAATGTAAACCTGAAGGTTTTTAACTTTCTATACAGCTTATAAATTATTGCCGATGAAGAGCCCGCTAACTGAAAAATGATGATGCTCCCTGGGGTATCTGAGGCTGACAGTTTTCAGGTGATACTTTTCTTTTTAATTAGAGACACCAAAAGCACAAGGCCCACTATGAACATGGAAAAGCCAAAAGCCATTGATAAAATGTAATCTAAATCTAAACCCCTCCACAAGACAAGAACAAAATAAGTTGGCCCTGCAAAAATTAATACAGCAGTTATTAATATGAAAAAAGTTCTCCAAAACTTTGAGGATAAGTCGGAACCGCGAGATTTTTCTATTTTTTCGCCCAAATCTCCACCCTCCGGCTAGCTTGAACTTCAAATAATCGTCCTTGGCTTATAATCCTTCCTTTACCTCGTTTCCTAACGCTTTCGTTAGAAACTTAAAAACTGAGAAGCCTGCTCCACGATCAGCTTTAAAACCAGTAGTAGCTCCTAAAAGGCATACGCCATCTAAACCATACTCCTTCGCTATCCCAAGCATTAACCCTGTGGCTCCGACAATCCTCCCCCTCGAATAGAGAACTGCACCCTTTTCCATAAATTCAACCGCTAGCCTAGGCGACGTGGCTGCAACATACACTCTTCCAGTATCCTCTAAAGAGGGAACGCCACCTAGCGTTATTATGACGGAGCAATGGTTCTTGGTGATGAAGTTAACTATTTCACTGCAGATTTCATAATGGGCAACAACGTCCTCAAAAGATGGTTGCGCATCTCCGGTCATAATAATGAAGTCGTTCTTCTCCATGGATGCAGCGTAAAACTCGTACTTAGGTAATCGACAGATCCCATCAGAATTAACAGAAACATAATCTGGAAAATATGGCGCATACATTTCAGCGAAGAGTTTAGCTCCACAGAACTTTATCAAAAGATGAGCTGCAATCTTACCTACATTGCCGAACCCGGGTAATCCTTGAACGAAGATTGGGTTCTCAAGCATTGGAGTTAAGATCTCACGAAAGTATGGTTTGTCCATAAGCTTACCCACATCGAAAATGTCAACTATGATAATAAAAGTTTCCAGTCTCTCCTAAAAGGATTTAAGAGAGTTTTGATTCAGCATACATTTAGCGGGGTGGGGTAGCCAGGATTAACCCGCTGGGCTCATAACCCAGAGATCGGTCGTTCAAATCGACCCCCCGCTACCATATTACTGTTTCATGAAAGACGTCAGAAAGTTTTGCAGAAGCCTATAGTAAAAATTCAGCCAACGCGTTTTATATCACATAATGGTACTAGGATATAGAACTTTTTTGAGCTAACTAACGGGCCGTGCGGTTACCTACGTAACTTTTTCACGATTAATGTGGTCATCAAAAGTAACGTAAGCATTATGCCTGAAAGAACTGCGGGAGAATACTCAGTTAATTTATGCTTGCCGGTCTCCCCATTCTCGTCGACGATCCAAAAAACAAATGGTATATCCATCTTTTCCATTAAAATCATGACATATGGGCATGTTACCATCTGACAAGTTACAAGACCCTCGTAGGGGCTCTGTTTTACCACTTTGACATAAACATGCTCTCCATCAGTCCAAACTCTCTCAATATTTATTGAATAACCGGTTGTAGGACGCTTACCCATAAAAGCGCAAACAACAAGGCTTCTAGAAAAGTTTATGCAGGGGGGAGGTTCATGAGGCATGCGGATAAACGTATGCCTTTCCCAAATCTTCACCCATTCAGCCTCAGTTTTCACAACGATATATGCTTCCTCACAGTATCCGCTGCAGTCTCCCTTTTCAAGTATTTCAAATTTAATCTCTTGCCCAGAAGCGCGACCACAGCCTAGAGCAAACATAGAGGGAACTAGTAGAAAAATTAGGGCCAACCTACAACGGGTTTTAGTCTTTAACTTCATACAAAACATAGTAAAGGAGGGTGAAGCTTTAAACTTTGTCAACATCAGACTGCATCGAAAGCCCTTCTAATGGACTATCGCTTGAAAACACCACTTGTCCATTTATTGTAACCACTTCGTATTGAAGCAAAGTCTTCCATAACCTTGCTTCGTTTATAGACCTCTGCAGGTTTTGTCTAAGCTGCTCGATAACTTTTATCTTTTCCCCATCAGGCAATTCGAGAAGATCCATTTTTCTTTGCGTTTTCTTGTTTTTCGCCACCATATCGGTCCCCATTGTGCAATTTTATCGCGCATCTTAATAAATCGGTTCTTTCAAAACAGGAAACGTTTCAATTAGTGATATATTCCGCAGCTTAACACATGACAAGAAAAATTAATGAGCGAACGTTTTAGATAACAAATATCCGCAAATGCGTGATCGATTATGCAAATCGATACCTTAGAGAACGTTTTGTTTGCTGTGACCGTTAATCCGCTGTTAAAAGAGCTTATAAGCCGTTTTGATATGGAATGTCCTCTAGATGGAAGTTTGCTTCTAAACTCCTTGAGAGACTTTTTGGGCGAATCAGTTCACCTTTGTCCAACCTGTAGGAGCATAAGCCGCAACATCGCCAAACCATTCTATGAAATAGGAAGCCGTCTTCTGAAGGCGGACAGGGAGTTTATGAAAAAACAGTTTATCAAAGATAAGTATGGTGGAGCTTGGTTTAAGGGCTTTGGATTGATGATGAAGGGTATAGAAAAATATGGTATACGTATACCTTTTGTGCCAGCTGGTCCCTTTGAGGTTGTATGGAATTATACTTATAAATGCAACTTAAAATGCAAGCACTGTTATGAGGATGCGGGAAGCGGAAACCTTCCGGAGCTATCAACAGACGAGGCAAAACAAGTAATCGATATCCTTTCAAAAGTTGCAGGTGTCGGTCTGCCAGCCCTTTCCTTCAGCGGGGGGGAACCTCTTGCAAGAAAGGATTTCTTTGAAGTGGCAGCCTACGCTAAAAAACGTATCCCATACATCAGCATAGCTTCGAATGGAACATTAATCACCAAAGACGTAGCCAAAAAAATCAAAGATGCTGGGGTTGACTACGTGGAAATAAGCGTTGACGGCGCATCACCAAATGTGCATGATGAGTTCAGGGGTGTACCCGGCGCCTTTGAAAAGGCCTTACAAGGTGTGAAAAACTGTGTGGATGAAGGTATAGATACGTGTATCGCAACCGTGCTGCATAAGAACAACTTTCTAGAGACGGAAAAAATTCTACAACTAGCTAATGAGTTGAATGTTCGCTTTATGCATTTCAACTACATTCCAACTGGACGAGCTAAGATGTATGTAGAGCTTGACTTGACACCAGACCAAAGACTTCACATCTTGCGTACGATAGGCAAAGAGATAATCAGCCTATACTTACAAGCTAAGGAAGAGGAATTGAAAACTGGTAAGTCAAACATAAAGGTGGATAGGTTCTTCAGCACATGTCCCCAATACGCAAGCGTCACAAAGGAGTTGTCCCAACAAGTTGGCCAAAAATTTATGGTTGAAGCCCACTACGCTGCGAAAAAAGGCGTGGAAAATGTTGCCAATTTCCTAGGTGGATGTGGGGCTGGGCGGCTGTACTGTGCGATAGAGCCAAACGGCAACATAAAACCATGCGTTTTCTTTCCAACAAACAATGATACGGTTCTGGGAAATATATTGAAAGACTCGTTTGAGGAGATATGGGACGAAAACCCGCTACTGTGGCAATTGCGTGTTAGGGAAAACCTTGAAACTTACATTGTAAACGGTAAAGAGGTGGGTTGTGGAAGTTGCCCGGACAAGTATATCTGTGGAGGATGTAGAGCTAGAGCTTACGGCTATTTTAACGGAAACGTTAAGGCCCCAGACATAGGATGCATCCACAACAAACCTTTGTGGGAGAAAATGATGAGAGAGATTATTGGCAAAAGATTCTAAGCCTTGCCTTTCTCTTCCCTACCAAAATACAATGTCCATTTAAGCCTACGTGCATCCCTTCTGAGCTTTAATGAACTCTTTCTACATTTGCTTGAGCAAAACCAAAAGATGGACCCGTCGTTCTTAACATACATCATGCCGGTACCCGGTGGAAATTCTTGACCGCAAAATGAGCATTTCCTCATCTTCGGCATCACAGACCCCCTTTTAGACTTTGCTTTGCTACTACCTTGTTATTTTCTTAGCTTCCCTTTCAGTTTCCCTAAGCATTAAAATGTCTTGAACACGAACAGGCCCTTTAACGTTCCGGGTTATTATACGCCCCTTGTCTCTTCCCTCTAGAATCCTAACCCTAACCTGTGTGATCTCTCCTGTTACTCCGGTTCTCCCGATAATTTGTATTACCTCTGCTGGTGTTAATTCTTCCTCTGCTGCGGTTTCCTTTTCTTTGCTCATTACTTAGCTCCTTTCCTTATTTGCTCAACTCTTTTAACTATCTCTTTAATAAGGCCTCCAGCTTCTCCCTCGTTTATTATACATGCAGATGCTGCCGAAACCTCTATACCAACAGCTTCGCCAAGCTTCGCCTTGCTTGGAACATATACATAAGGGATTTTTCTTTCCTCGCAGAGCAAGGGTAGATGGGCCACAACCTCCGGGGGGTCAACATCCTCTGCAATTACAACAAGCTTTGCTTGCCCCCTCTCAACAGCTTTAGTTGTTTCATTTGTGCCCTTTTTCACAGCCCCTGTTTTTGTAGCTATTTGTAGGGCTTCATAGGCCGCATCTGCAACCTCTCTTGGAACCTCAAACTTTACGTAGAATGGCTTAGACATAAGCCTCACCCTAAATGCATTGTCTTAATCAACAACACATATTTATCAATGTTTCGACCAAAAACCACGGAAAGCTCTTTACAGAAAGCAACGCAGAAAGGTTTAAATAATATGTCCCGTTTGAACCCATTTGTTTTCGAGGGGAGCAAAAGTTTGCTGATTAGATTAGGTTGTGTGCTTCATGTTAGTTCAAGCAAAAACATTATCGTAAAAGTTGAAAACGTACCTAGATTGGGCGAAACAGTGGTTGATGAGAACTTAAAGCCCGTAGGAGAAGTTTTCGACATTTTTGGTCCTGTCTCCTCACCTTACGTGGCTGTCAAATCAAAAATCGCCAAGCCGGGTGTTTTGGTCGGCAAAGCGCTGTATGTGCTCCCCTCGAAAAAGGGAAGGAAGGGGAAATGAGCGACGCAGAGATTGAAGATGCTAACCCATCGTCATATGACCAACAAGCCAAAGTGCAAGCATGCCCCGAGTGTGGCAGCACGAGGCTGATGCGAGATTACGAGTGTGCAGAACTTGTTTGCATGAATTGTGGATATGTTATAGCTGCTAAGCTGGCAGATAGGGGACCTGAATGGAGAGCCTTCGATGACGAGCAGCGAGCAAAAAGGACACGAGTTGGAGCGCCCTTAACATATACAATACACGATAAAGGCTTATCTACAATGATTGACTGGCACGACCGTGACGTTTATGGAAAAGGTTTGTCTCCAGGACAAAAAGCCCAAGTCTACAGGCTCAGAAAGTGGCAACGCCGAATCAGAGTTTCAGACGCAACTGAACGCAACCTAGCCTTTGCACTTTCGGAAATAACAAAAATTGCTAACAACTTAAATCTGCCAAAAAACGTCTTGGAAACAGCCTCCCTCATTTATAGAAAGGCTGTAAAGGAGAGACTCATACGTGGAAGGTCAATTCAAGGAGTAACGTCCGCAGCCATATACCTGGCTTGCAGACAATGTGGACTGCCGAGAACATTAGAGGAGATAGCCCAAGCTTCAAACGTTAGCAAAAAAGAGGTGGGCCGCAGTTACCGCTTCTTGATAAAAGAGTTAGACTTTTTCATTCCGCCGTTAAAACCAAGCCAGTACATAACGAAGTTCTCAAACCAGTTGACAATGCAAGGTAAAGTGGAGGAGATAGCCCACAAAATCTTAGCAGCGGCTAAAGAACTGAAGCTAACTTCGGGACGAGGGCCTACAGGCATAGCTGCTGCTGCAAGCTACATAGCATCAGTGTTGACTGGTGAAAGAAAAACGCAGAGAGAGATAGCGGAAATAGCTCAAGTAACAGAAGTTACCATAAGAAACCGCTACAAAGAGCTTGTTGAACGCTTAATGTTTAACATAAGCCTCTAACCTTCGATTTTTCTATTTCTCTCTTTCTTCTAAACGTGTTCACCCCATGATCTTGGTGTCTCTTCCAGTGGCACCTATAGCAAAACATTTTAGCCTCCAACATTTATAATAATATGGTTGATAACTTGGTGAAATGTCCAAAATGTGGAAGTGACGTGCCAACAGCTACTAGAACATGGAATGTTTCTCTACGTGGGTCTCCCGGTGCACTTAAAAAAATGGGGCTTTTCGAGTGCCCAAGCTGCAAAACAAAATTTAGAACAACTGTAAATGAAACAAGGGAGACAGTAAGTATTAAAAACATGGCTGAAAGAGTAAAAGAAATAAAGGGAGAGCTTATGCAAACCTTGAAAAACTTGCGGGAGAAAATCAAAACCCTTGAAACTGAACGGGCAAACTTAATGATTGAAATTGAAAAGTTGAAGAAAGCAGCGGAATCAAGAGTAAGCGCCCTCGAAAGCGAAGTGAACATGCTACGGGAAGAAGTCAAATCCTTAAGGGAGCTACTAGGGTATACTGAAGAAAAGTAGAAGCTAAAAGTGCGGTCAAAGGATTCCTTCACCCTATAGCCTTGGATTTAGCTTAGGAAACTTTTTAGTTTATGAGTTCTTCTTTATGAAAAGTTAACGGCTAACTTTAAAGGTTTGTTTGAATTTTAAAAAATATATGCCCTACAAGTTTACGTTTGACCTTTCAAAAATCCCGCGGTTCTTTTTTACAGAGGTCGCTAGAATTAGTTATGAGAAGAGAATGCATGAAAGAGTCGGCGACACGCTAAAAGATATTATTAAAAAATTCAGAATTGAGGAGTTAACGGGGTTAAATCTGTCTGACGCTATTCATCTTTTAGAGGATTTAGTGAATATGGAAGCAAGAAATTTTTTGGAAAAAGAAAGATTCAGGAAGGCGAAGAGCAGAGCGCTTTTTCTGCCGCATTGCTCAAGGAAGTTTATGGATAATCGCTGTAAGGCAACTTTTAAACATGAAATACCTACATATGTTTGTGCCCACTGCTCATCAGATTGTTTAATTAATAAAGCTGTTTATGTTGCTGAAAAAAGGGGATATGATGTGTACATTTTGCCGGGGGGTTCATGCATTTCAAAGATTTTGAAGCTTAGGAGGTATGAGGGTGTTGTTGGGGTTGCTTGTGGTGAAGAGCTAAGGCTTGCCGGAGAAATTTTAAGCCAAATGAACATTGCTGGACAGGCTGTGCCACTTTTAAAAAACGGCTGTGCAAACACCATCTTTAACATCGAAACGCTGTTAAAAGTTCTATAAGAAAAACATGGGTGTTGAAGTGAACAGTTAGAGGCATTTTTACTTCTTTTTCTCTTTGGGTTTCTCTTCAGGCTTCTTCTTGGCGGCTTTCTTCTTGCAAGACACTCGGTTGCACCCCAAAAAACCAAGACTTTAGTTAAAACTGTATGTTAATATGTTTTTTAGAACCTTTCTTGTAAAATATGAGTGGAAATTTGTGTAAAATTTCAAAGAAAATGTTGGATTTACTTTATTATCTCTCTTTTCTTCCAGCGGAGATTTTTGCTATGACATTTCCTGCACTTAACCGCTGTTGTGGCGTTTCTTGCACCACATTCTCTACATATTTTAATGTATAGTCTTCGCTGTTGAGCTAGGGTTTTTTTGAAAGGGTCCATGATGGGCATTACAGTTTACCCCTCTAGCCACAACACACGGATGCCCATGTAAATATACTTTTTGTTAATGCTAAGACTATTGTAAGGCTTAATCTTTGAATAATCCTTCAAAATGTCGTGACCATGTCAACCTATTTTGGGTTGCATTTTCAACCAGACTATCATTTTAGCGTCTAACGTAGGTTCTCCTAGAACTTTCCACCGTAACATATTTATTCACCGGTAAAAGAAGTTATGAAGCCATAGAAGATGTGAGAACAAGGAGTGAGGCGGTACAAAATGTCTGAGAGCAATTCAGTGTTGATCGGGAAGAAGCCAGTAATGAACTATGTACTGGCTTGCATAACCCTCTTCCACGGCGGAGCAAAAGAGGTAAACATTAAAGCCAGAGGGAGAGCCATAAGCCGTGCTGTCGACGTCGTTGAAGTTGTGAGGCGCCGATTCCTGCCAGACGTCAAGATAAAGAAAGTGGGCATTGGAACGGAAACAGTGGCACCCAGAGAAGAGGGTGGCACGCCCACAAACGTTAGCACCATCGAGATAACACTGGAACGCTGAGAACACCGTTGTGAGATAGCAACATCTAAAGCTCCGCCGCCCCTCCTTTATTTATGGAGGGCACTATCTTAGTGAAAACAGTGCTGTGTAGTTTCTGTTTAAAAAGCGGGATCTTATGTCAAAAGTGTTCGGAAAAAGTTAAGTCTGGCGAAGTTACAGAATTAGATTTGAAAATTGCACGTTTACTTTTATCTTTAGAGGGGACATACCCTTCTCTCCAGAATGTTAACTTTTACAAGGCGGTGGACGCGGGAAAAACGTTGGCTATACTTGTTGGTAAAGGGGATGTTCCGCGTCTTTTGGGTCACGGTGGGAAGATAATAAAGGCGCTGAGTGACAAAACTGGAAAGGCTATCCGCGTTTTGGAGTACGGTGTTGACGATAGAAAGTTTTTGGAGGACTTATTTGCACCGCTAAGCATAGTTACTATAAACACGATCTGGCTGCCTGATGGGACGACTGAAACTAGAGTAATTTTGAGAAGGAAGGGAGGGAAGCAGCCTCCCTTTGATGTGAAGGCTTTAAAGGAGATTGCCCGTAAAGTTCGCAACATGACGCTGCGTGTAGAGTTTACCGATTAGAGGGGGCTGCATGACTATGAAATTGGATTCCATGGGAGATTGGCGTAGAACTCATTACACGGCTGAAGTGAAGCCGGAGCTTGATGGGCGGGAAGCTACACTTCTTGGATGGGTTCAAGAAGTAAGAGATTTGGGCGGAATAATCTTCATAATACTACAGGACAGAGAGGGAACAGTACAGGTTACTGTTCCTCGGAAGGAAGTTGGCGATGAAGTTTTGGCAAAAGCCGAGGCTCTCCAGAAGAGATATTGCATTGGCGTGAAGGGGATTATAAAGAAAACCGAAATGACACCGAGGGGTGTTGAAGTCATACCGAAGGAAATAAGAATTTTTAGTACAGCTGCCTCCAAGCTGCCTATTGACGTAACTGGGAAGGTGTCGGCAAAGCTGGATACTCGTTTAGATGCACGTGCTTTGGATCTTTGCCGCGAAGAGAACATAGCAATTTTTAAAATTCAGCATACCGCTGTTGAGGCTATAAGAAACTTTCTGTTTGAAAGGGGGTTCATAGAAGTCCATACCCCCCGCATAATTGCATCGGCAACGGAGGGAGGCGCAGCGCTATTTTCCGTTGACTATTTTGAGAGGAAAGCGTTCCTTGCCCAAAGCCCCCAATTATATAAGGAGCAGCTTGTCATGAGTTTAGAGAAGGTCTTTGAGATCGGCCCCTTTTTTAGAGCTGAGGAATCCCATACCCGTAGGCATTTAAGTGAATTTGTATCCATAGACATTGAGCAAGCTTTTGCATCGGCTGAAGACGTCATGCAGCTGCTGGAGCAGCTTATGCAGCATACATGTAAAGTGGTTAGTGAGGAATGCCATAGGGAGCTGGCTTTACTAAATTATCAGATTGAAGTGCCAGAAATTCCATTCAAGCGTTTAACATACGACAAGGTGCTCGAAGATCTGAGAAAGGAGGGAGTGGAAATTCCATGGGGTGAAGACATACCGACACATGCCTTCAGAATTTTGGGCAGAATTCATCCATACTTCTACTTTATTACGGATTGGCCTACTCGTTCTAAGGCTTTCTATATAAAACCACAAGACAACAACCCGGAACTCTGCGAGGGCTTCGACTTGATGTGGCATTGGATTGAGTTGGCTTCTGGTGGAACAAGAATATCGTCGAAGGAGCTGCTCATCAAGCGTTTGGAGGAAAAGGGATTGAATCCAGAATCCTTCAGGTACCATTTGCAGGCTTTTGATTATGGCATGCCGCCCCATGCTGGTTGGGCTATAGGTTTGGAGAGGCTTACAATGATGTTGACCGGCAAAAAGAACATTAGAGAAGTCACATTATACCCGCGGGACAAGTTTAGGCTCACACCATAATTTTGGCTTGTGAAAAAGCCAATAGCCCCTACCCTCTATAGATTTGCGGAGCGAGGTCATATTTGTGCTTGCCGATAAACCACAAAAACGATACCCTCTATAGATTTTTGAATGGCTTCCGGAATTTGGTTTGCCATCCAATTTATTTTCGCTATCCCCCTCCCCCTCTAGGTTTTCATAAGCCTAAGGCTCGTCGCGTTTTATTTGAATTTGTTCTAAAAGTTGATAAAGAACCGGTTTCTTTTATCCACGGACATGGGAGAACAGCTTAAGATAGCGTGCGGTGTATTTGGTGCAATAAGCTTTAGGAAACAGCCCATATTCCCCTACGTCTACTGGGGTTTAAGGGCGCAAAACCACAGAGGGCACCAGTCTCATGGTTTTCTTACATATTTAGATGGCGAATTTTACGTTCACAAAAGCTTGGACCTTGTTCCAAAGATAAGGGCAAGCGCAATTCACGAATGGTTTGGGCGTTTGCCAGGACATATTGGAATAGGGAACGTTAGGTACGCTACTTCGGGCAAGACTGATGAAGAGTCGCTTATTGCGGGGACGCAGCCCGTCACGGCGTCTAAAGGCGGGTTTAAGGTTGCTGTTTCCTTTAATGGGAATGTCGTCAACGCGGTTCAGCTTAAAAGGGAAATTTGCAAGAGCTTCCGAGATTTCACTTATGAATGTGACGCTAACCTTATCTGTCATAAATTGTTAATCGAGCTGACGAAGCAGAACAGTCTAGAGGAAGCCGTTAAAAAATGTATGGATGAAATTGAAGGCGCCTTCTCGGTGTCGGGGATAACTAGGGATGGAAAGTTTTTCGCCTTCAAAGACCCCCATGGTATAAGGCCTCTATGCGCTGGTCACAGCCCAGACGGGGACATTTACGCCTTTTCGTCTGAAACCGTGGGTTTAGACATAAACGGTTTCATCAGAGACTTTGAACTGGAGCCTGGTGAGCTTGTAACCGTGTCGGAAAATTGCTTTGAAAGGAGAACGTTGGTAAGGGCTCGCAAGGCTTTCTGTGCCTTTGAATTCGCCTATTTCGCTAGACCTGACTCTCTTTTCGATAATAAACATGTTTACGAAATTCGTGAAGAGTTTGGCAGAAACCTTGTCAGAGAAAACCCCGAAATCGTGAAGGATGCTGACATGGTAATTTCGATGCCTGAAACCGGAGATGACGCGGCTTTTGGAGTGCACGAAGAGTCTGGTTTAAGGTGGGAAAGAGCTGCCAGAAGACATCGCTACGTGACGGAGCGCGCCTTCATCCTCCTCGAAAAAGAACGTTACACAACTATAGACAAGAAAATTAACATTTTGGCCTCCAAAGTTAAGGGGAAAAAGGTCATCGTGGTGGACGATAGCATCGTGAGAGGAGACACCACAAGGGTTACTATTGAGAAGCTCCGCAGGATGGGCGCCAAAAAAGTTTACATTTTTGTGACTTTCCCACGCATAATTGGGCCATGCTTCTATGGAATAGACATGGCAACCTACAGCCAACTCATAGGCGCAAAACACACGCCTGAAGAAATAGCCAAAATAGTAGGAGCTGACGACGTCCGCTACCAGTCCATCGACGGGTTTGTGAGGGCAACGGGCTTCAAAAAGGAAGAGCTTTGTCTTGGATGCTTGACGGGTGAGTATCCAACGCCATTAGCCCAAAAAATCGCTGACGTAATGAAGAAAAGGTTTTTAGAAGGCCAAGAGGAGACGGGAAGACTTTACGAGATTCCAGAGCTTTTCGAGGAGAGTTAGTCTGGGTAAAATAGATTAGAGGCTTCTTGGCATTTAGCGTTTTGAAGGTGAAAAGCTTTGGTGGAGAAAGTTGGCGTGCTTGTCGTTTCATATGGTGCTCGGGAGGTTGCCATGGTTGACGCTTTCACCAGAAGCCTCAACTATGAGGTGGAGGTTTATGTGGCTGATAAGCAGCGAAACCCTTTCAACGTGAAAAGGGCGGCTCAGCATGTTGTTATTCCAGACTTGGACGTGGAGGACGTATGCAGGTTCGCCGAGGCCCACAAGGACAAAATAGATTTCGGCATTGTTGGACCGGAAAAACCCATAATTGAAGGGGTTCGCGATGTCGTGGAGAAGCGCACTGGCATACCCATGATTTGTCCCACAAAAGAATACGCTATAGAAGCCAGCAAAGTGCAGCAGCGCCTGCTTTTTCAAGAGGCTGTTCCGGAGGTGAACCCTCAGTTCAAAATCTTCAAGCCAGAAGACTTTAAAACGAGGGATGATGCCAAGACCGCCTTATACAAGTGGCTTGACGAGCTTGGCAACATGGTTGCTGTCAAACCGGACAAGCCTGCGGCCGGTAAAGGGGTAGGCGTTTGGGGAGACCACTTCACAACCCGCGAGCAGCTTTTCGAGCATTTCTGGGAAAACCTGAAGCATGGCGCCGTTATAGTTGAGGAGAAAATTGAAGGCGAGGAATCCAGCTTTCAAGCCTTCTGCGATGGCAAACACCTGGTGCCGCTGCCGGAAACCCGCGACTACAAACGTGCTTTTGATGGCGACAAGGGGCCGAACACTGGTGGGATGGGCTCCTACAAGGATGCGGGCGACGTCTTGCCGTTCATGACGGCGGCCGACCGAGAAAAAGAAGTCGCCCTTGTAAGCAGAATTTTTGAGAAAATGAAGGCTGGCGACAACCAAGCACTGCGGGGCATGCCATTTTATGTGGCGTTTATGCACACGGGCAAACAGCCAAAAATCCTTGAAAACAACAGCCGCCCCGGAGACCCGGAGATAATAAATATTCTGCCAATCTTGAAGGATGATTTTGTGGACGTTTGCTTCAAGATTCTTGAGGGAAACCTAACCTGTGTGGAGGTTGAGAAAAAGGCTACGGTTGTAACATATAAGGTGCCGCCAAACTATGGTGGGTTTGAAGAGGCTTTTCCAGAACGTGTGAACAAGGCTGAGGTTGGCTCGCCCGTAGACTTGACAAGGGCGTATGAGCTAAACAGAAAATATGGCGATAAAATCCGTGTTTACCCGGCTTCTATGGAAGTTCGTGGAAATGAGGTTTACGCTTTAAAGTCGAGGGCTGTGTGCGTCGTCGGCATAGACGACAGCATAGAAGCTGCCAGAAACATTTCTTTGGAAGGGATAAACGCCATTAAAGGTGGAGCCCTTTGGCATAGGACGGACATAGCCTCGAAACAGCATATAGAAAAAAGCGTGCGACACATGGAGGAGCTTCGAAAACGAAGGTGAAGAAGGCTTACATTTCAGACTGCGAGGGCCCCATCTCGAAAAACGACAACGCCTTCGAGCTGACAGCCCACTATGTGCCGAGTGGCGCGCATGTTTTCACGGTTATAAGCCGCTACGACGACGTGCTTGCAGACGTGCTCAAAAGACCCGGATATAAGGCTGGCGACACTTTAAAGCTAATATTGCCTTTCCTCAAGGCTTATGGCGTTACCGACCGGAAAATGCGGGTTTTTTCGGCTAAAACCCTAGTTTTGATTCCAAAGGTTAGGGAGGCCCTCGGGTTTATCCAAGAGTTTATGGAAGCCTTCATCGTGAGCACAAGCTACGAACCCTATATTAGGGCGTTGTGCCGCGTCATAAACTTTCCATTCAAAAACACGTACTGCACAAGAGTTGAAATAGACAAGTACGAGCTGAAAGAGGAGGAGAAAACAAGACTTAAGGAGTTGGCGGCGGAAATAGCCAAAATGCCAATTATTGAGATTCCATCCGGCGCAAAAGCCCTTGAAGACTTTTCGAAGGAACATAGGCAGACCATCCGGCGTTTGGATGAAATCTTCTGGGAAGAAATTGCCAAAATGGAGATTGGAAAAATCTTCAGCGAAGTAAACCCCATAGGGGGGCGCGAAAAGGCAGAAGCGGTTAAGCGCATAGCCGAACAGTTAGGCGTGAACCTTTCCGATGTCGTTTATGTGGGCGACAGCATAACCGACGTGGAAGCCTTCAAAACAGTCCGCCACGATGGCGGCTTAACCATATCCTTCAACGGCAACGAATACGCCGTTAGAGAGGCAGAAATAGCCGTTATGGCTGAAAATGCACTTGTCGCCGCAGTGCTGGCAGAAGCCTTCTGCATGTACGGCAGAGAAGGCGTACTAAAGCTTATTGAAGCTTGGAACCGCGACACACTAGAAAAGTTTAAAGTTAACCCAAAACTGAGAAACATGTTTTTGGAAGTGCACGGCGACAAACTGCCAACAGTTGAAATTGTCAAAAAGGAGAACATGGAAAGGCTGATAAAAGAAAGCACAATCTTCCGAAAAAGCGTGAGGGGCGAAGCAATAGGAAGGCTTGGATGAAACATCAATTGAAGGTTTAATAACTGGAGCCAACAAAAATAGGTAACTCCGTAAACAAAGGGTTGGGAAAACGCGGTTTGATTGAAGAAAACCTTGTAGAAGACACTTACGCTGAAGCTTTTGAGGGCATCTACTGCCGCGTTATGGTGACGGCAGACGATGAAGAAACACTGCGGAAGGCAGCTTTACATGCCACAGCCACACCATCCATAGTTATTGGGAGAATTGAAGGCGGAATAGAAAAGTGGTTAAGCGAAGGGGAAACACCGGACAAGCGCAAGGGTGTTGTGCTCCAGTTCTGGGGAGGAATAGACCCCAAAAAGCCGTTTTCAGACTCCCTCAAAAAGTTTGAAATTGAACTTTCCTACCGGATAAGGCAGGACATCCTCGTTAAGCCCTTCACGGCGGTTTTTGACGCTTCGTTGAATCAGCTGGGCAGGTTGGACATGATGGAGCGGGTTGGCCATTGCGGAGACGGCTATGAGTGGGCGGAAAACCGTTTTGGCCGCGAAGTAATTGTCGTGCCAATAATGGTTCCAGATTTCGTGATAGAGCGGTTTCTGGGATACGCCAGAGGCGTTATGGGCGCAAACTTCTGGATAATGTGCAGAACAAAAGAAGCCGTTAAAGAGGCCGGAGCAAGAGCGCTTGAAGTCATCCATAAAGTGGAGGGCGTAATAACACCGTTTGACGTGTGTTCCGCTGGCTCGAAACCTGAAACCAGCTTTCCATGGATAGGC
>JAWBRY010000006.1:0-17192 GCA_038843545.1 Bathyarchaeia archaeon
TGAACCGCCACCTCCGCATAGTTGGATAGGAAGAAAACAGCCAATGTCAACGAGGGGATTGTGACAGCGGCCATGAAGATTCTGGCGTAGTTCATGAGCCTCTTAACTATGCCTAAATAGATGTTTACGGCTACGATGTTGGTTAGGGCTACCGCCAAATATATGAGGCTGTACCAGAAGCGCATGTACTCGCCAAAAGCCATCATGAATTCTCGGCTCACTATGAGGTGGCCAAAACCAGCCAGGGCTGCCAGCTGGTAGACGTAGGGGAGCTGCCATGGAAAATGCCGGTCCAAGAGGCATGTCAAAAGGCTCATGGCTAGGAATAGGTCTATGCCTACTAATGCGAAGAACTCTGGTTGTAGTGGGGAGGGCATGCTTTTTCCGCATCCGCTTGGTCTGGTTTCTTCTTATTTAAGTTATGCGAGTTCGGAATCTGTATCCGAACTCAATAGTATAAATTTGCAAGATAGAAGATAAATCTTGTGTAGTAATACTTAATACAAACAATCAACGCTTAGGAAGAGCCACCGCCGAAACATTAAAGCGCCTTTGAATATGCCTAGCCAAAGTTTCAGCATAGCCAATACGGAAATTGTCCGTTATAACAAACTTGGGCTTGGAACGCCTCACATACTCCATCAAACCGTCAAAGTCCGGCATGGCACGTCAAACTCCCAACCGCTCACGTAAATGCAGAAGCATCCCCGCCCAACCTTGCCCCGCGAACCCATGTGGTAAAAAGCCACGCAAGGCTGGTTCTTTTCAAGCATACCACGGAACTCTTTCTCCTCAAGCCTATACACACGTCCAACACGCATGCCGTGTCGCTCGCAGATCTTTGAAACTTGGAAGACTTTTTCAGGGGCGAGGAACGGAACATTCAAGCCTGCTATGTGGAGGATTTGCATGACCTCTTGGAGTTTGCCGTGATAGCCGAAAACATAAACCGCGCCTTGTTTTAGGCCCTCCTCCACTATGGAAACCAGCATCTCTTTAACGTCTCGGTTGAATGGGCGTCTACATGAAGGGCTGCCATAAGTGGCTTCCATCACGAGGATGTCCGCTTCCAGTACGGGTGTCCCTTCAAGCCTAAAATCGCCCGTATAAACTATCCTCGTGCCCTCAGCATCCTCAACAAGCACTTGAGCCGCACCTAAAATGTGGTCTGCCGGGAAAAGGGTTATGCTTTCCTCGCCGTAATGCATGGTTTTGCCATAATCCAATGCTTCCACATATCCGCCCATGAGGAATAGGGGGCTTCGCATAACATCAATCAAATCTTTCGTAGCTCTGGTCATCAAGACCTTTTCGCATGTTCGGAGGCTTTGCTGTAAGCCAATCATGTGATCTGCATGGGCATGGGTGACAACCCGCAAGGGCTTAAACTCGTCGAAGGCGTCGCATGCCACACTCTTGCCGAGGATCACGGCGCCCTTTTCGGTTATTGTTGCTTTAGCGGACAAGCCGAAATCACCAGCCAGCGGTGCGCCCTCTACTGGGTTGTTTTTGGCGCCAGCCAGTCAATCAGCTGCCTCGGGTCGTCACATTTAATCTGCACTTTTATTGGGCCTAGGGGCGATTCAGCCACAGCCTTGGAGAAGGATACGTGTCCAGCGTAGGCCACTTGCTTGTTCAAATAGAAGGTTATGGTGTTTTCGCTTAAACCCTCAAACAGGGCGCCCCGGGCGGCGTCGCGGATGCGCTCCCTCCGCAGCAAGTTGTAAAGCTTTGTTAGGGCTTCGAGGCCTTTTGCCTCAGCGGTTAGCAAGCTTCCCTTCGCCAGCGGCCTTATTTGGACTGGAATGTTGCCGAAAACGTTCTCCACAGCCCTCTTCACTTTTTCCTCGGATTCCGTGGGGTTTATTTCCACTTCAACGTAAACCTCTACCTCATCCATTTAGCTTCAATCCTCTTCAAGGTTTGGGCAGCTTGCTTCTTAACCTTGTTTAGGCTTCCCTCGTTGATTACCATGTATTCGGCCAAGGCTATAGCGTTTCCCAATCCCACGCTTAGCTCCCGCATGTCCCTTTCATGGAAAACCTCCCAGCTTTTTGGGTCGTCGCTTCTCCGCCTATGGAAAAGCCGTTTAAACCTTGTTTCCGGCGAGGCATGCACAGCCACAAGAACAAAATTTGGAAAATTCCGCTTAAACTCTTCAACCTCAGCTAGGCTTCTTATGCCGTCTACAATGACCTTGTTTTCCGCCATACCGGCAATCTTTAAAATACACCGCTTGGCTATGACGGCTTCGCCCTCCAAACGCCTCAGCTCCAGCATTAGGCGGCCGAGGTTTTCTGGAGAAGGCTCTAAGCCGCGTTTTTTGGCTTCCTCCCGCACCTCGTCGCCCATCACAACAATGCCGTAGCCATTAGCCTTCGCCACATTAACCACAACAGATTTTCCAGCACCCGGCATTCCAGCCAAACCAACAACAAGCTTACCGCTGTCCACTTAAAGCCCTTCTCCGCTTTTCTAATAGCAGTGCCTCTAAAAGTTAAAAGCGTTTGCGAAATTTGTCACGCCTTGACAAACATTATCCGTGTTTGGGACAAGCATCAGCGGCAAACTTTTTATCCCATTGTTTTCACCTTGCTTCACTTATGTGGTGGCTTGGCTTCGTTTTCCACGAGATGGCATTCGGTTTGTTGTCGGTTTTTCTTCCACTTTACGTAATTTCAATAGGCGGATCGCTTATTGACTTTGGCTTCATGTCTGCACTCGCTGTCCTTGCCACAATTCCCTCCTCGTTTCTTTGGGGTTATGCGTGCGAAAAGGAAGGCCGCTACAGGCAGTACATCCTCGTCTCTTTTTTGTCTCTAGCCCTCATTTTCTATTTTTTCACCCTCACCATAGATGTTAAACTCTTAACTCTACTGTATATACTGCTTTGGTTTTTCCACGTGGCTCACGAGCCGCCCAGAAACGTTTTGATAGCTGAATTTTACACCCGCGAGGAGTGGGAGAAAGCCTTCGCATGGTATAGAGGATTTACAGAAATTGGGATGCTTGCAGGGCTACTTCTGGGATTTTTCATGGCTATGTTCAATGTTAGCGCATTTTTAACATTGCTTGTGTGCAGCGGCTTGCATGTGCTCGCCTTTGCACTGTCGCTTGTCTTCGTGTGGGACCCGCCGCTAGTAATTGAGAGGGGACTGGTGACCATAGAGCGTTCAGCAGACCTCATATTGAAGGGTGCAACGGCTCTTTCAAGGCTCCCCGGCGGGGCTTGGATGAAGCTTAAATTTGAAAACATCAAAGCCTTTTGTGTCGGATTAACGCTTTTCTCGTTAGCTACAAATGTCCTGTTCACGCCCATGGCGATATTCTTGTCTAACGGGCTAGGCTACGCTGAAAGCATGGTTTTCGCCCTCTTCGCAGTAAACTCCTTAGGAGGCATCATTGGATACTTCATAACCATGCGAAGTCATCCAAGCATAGACTCTGAAAAATCAGTGTTGCGCCGAGCTACTTTGCTCCGCAGCCTACTCTCTCTGATGTTGACTATACCCATACAGATTTTCCTTTATAGAACGTTCACCGTGGCTACTGTATTATTTTTAATGGGTTTTCTCTACGCTTTGTTCGCAGTTTATACAGTTGCATTGTCTATGGAACTGCTTCCCAGAGAAAAAGTTGGCTTATATAACGCGATGGAAGGTTTAGGGAGGGCTTTTGGGTCTCTTATAGGTCCAACATTAGCCGAAAATTTTGGTTTTCAGCTCGTGTTCTTAACAAGCGGTCTAATATTCGCGGCAGCATATGTAACCTTTAAAGTTTTTAAGTAAACATTTTCAGCTCCGACATGTAAAGTTGTTGTGGGTTGAAAGGATGCCATTCACTCCTTTCCATCTTGGTCCTGGTTTAGGGCTTGGTTTGGCTTTAAGGAAATATCTTCACGCTCCGACATTTATTTTGGCAAACGTCATCGTTGATATAGAGCCCTTCCTAGCGCTCCTCTTTGGATTGAATTATCCCTTGCATGGACATTTGCATACTTTTTTGCTTGCCTCATTTATTGGGCTTTCTTTCAGCTATGTCATGTACTTTCTTGAAAGATTTCTGCATCCCATCTACAAAATTTTCCTGCTTGAAACATCCAGTAGCCGTAGCTTAAAGTCCTTTGTTGTTGTGGGTGTTTTAGGATGCTGGCTTCACGTGATTTTGGATGCTCCGCTTTACGGTGACATAAAACCGTTATATCCAATAACGGCGAATCCGTTTTACAATCCGGAGCTAACGCCGACAATCTACAGTCTATGTGTCTGTTTAGGAGCATTTGGCATGATTTACTACCTTGGACTAGTGGGCGTTGCAGCCTATAAAACTGTCAAAAAGAGAGTTCGGCAATCCAAATAACGTTGCTAAAGCATTTATGGTAGTTTTTGGCTAAAAGGATACGCGAAGGGAATGGTTGATGCATGAAGCCATAAGAAGTTTCATAGCCTTCGACATTGAAGACTCCAATGTTTTAGAAAACATCACAAAAATGCAGAGGATTTTGGCTGGAACAGGCGCAAACTTGAAGTTTGTTGAGCCTCAGAACATTCACATAACCCTGCGTTTTCTAGGCAACATCACGCCAACAATGGTGGACAGGATTTACGAGGGAATGTGCAAAGTCCAGTTCACACCTTTCACGGTTAAGATTCAGGGTTTGGGCGCTTTTCCAAACCAGCGGAACCCCCGGGTTGTTTGGGCTGGGATTAGGGAGGGTGCCGTCCAGCTTCGAGGAATCTTCGAACAGTTGGAGCCTTTCCTTCGAAGTTTGGGTTTCGCCCCAGACCTGAAGGGGTTTAGTCCCCACTTGACGATTGCCCGTGTAAGGTCTGGACGCAACAAGGCGCAGCTTGCCAAATGTTTGATGGAAAACGCAAACTTCGAGTTCGGCGTTGTCAAAGCCAACTGTTTGAGGCTTAAGAGAAGCAACCTAACGCCAAAAGGGCCCATTTACACAACGCTTAGGGAATACTGTCCGCAAGGATGAGCATATGCCCACCCAAGACGCTCTAGAATCCATCTGCAAAACAGTTCTAGAGAAAATAACTCCCAAACTGGAGGAGCGCAAGAAAATAGAGCGCTTAGCGCAAACATTGGAGAAAAAAGTCGCAGAAGCAGCAGAATATTTCGGCGTTAAGGCGACGGTGCGTCTTGAGGGTTCTGTGGCTAAGGACACATGGCTAAGCGGAGAACCAGACATAGACATTTTCATGCGCTTGCCTCCAACCATACCACGCTCCGCCCTCGGCGAAATTGCCCTAAAAATAGCCAGAAAAGCTACAGAGGGCGCACAGCAAGTGGAGAGGTTTGCGGAACACCCGTACCTAGAAGCCTTTGTGGAAAGCGTCCGCGTCAACATAGTGCCGTGTTATGAAGCCAAACCCGGGGAATGGTTGAGCGCCACAGACCGTACACCTTACCACACGGGTTACGTGAAGAAATGTTTAAAGCCTCAAATGCGCGGCGAAGTCCGCCTCTTAAAAAAGTTCATGAAGGGCATAGGCGTTTATGGCGCAGAAATAAAGGTGGGCGGGTTCAGCGGATACCTATGCGAACTCCTCGTAATCCACTACGGCTCCTTCCTAGAGGTTTTGAGGGCTTTCGCCCACCACAAGCAGCGGATAGTAGTGGACATAGAAAACTACTATAGGGACAGGGAGAACGAGCTGTCACTCCTATTCAACGAGCCCCTAGTGATAATTGACCCTGTGGACATGGGGCGAAACGTTGCCTCAGCCGTGCAACCCCAAAAACTTTACACCTTTGTGGCGGCAGCCCGTGCATTCCTAGAAAACCCAAGCCTAAAGTTCTTCTACCCGCCTGAAACAAAACCGCTAACCGTTGAAAAGTTGAAGGAGACGTTGCAAAAACGAGGTTCCGCACTGCTCTTCGTGGTTTTCGGCAAGGTGGACGCTGTTCCAGATGTTTTGTGGGGACAACTCTACAAGTCCCAGCGCTCGCTGGCAAAACTTTTGGAAACAAACGACTTCGCCATACTGCGGCACACCGCCTGGAGCGACGAAGACAACCTAAACGCCTTTATATTCGAGTTTGAAAGCCACACCCTCCCACCGGTTAAGAAGCATCTTGGACCGCCTCTGGAAAAAATCGAGGACTGCAAAAGGTTTTTGGCTAAACACTCGGCCAGCCCTGAAACCGTTTCGGGACCATACATTGAATGTGGAAGGTGGGTTGTGGAGGTTAAGCGAAAACACACCGACGCTGCCGCGCTTTTGAACGAGAAACTTAAGGATGGTGGAAGAAATGCCGGAGTAGCCAAGGAAATAGCCCATGTTATAAGCAGCAAAGGCTTCAAAATCTACAAAAACGCGGAAATAGCCGAAATCTATTCCAGAAACAGCGAATTTGCAAAATTCTTGACGGAGTTTCTCCGGGGCAAACCTAAATGGCTAGAAAACACCACAGAAAATGGCTAAAAACAGAAAGGCGGCGAAAAACCAGCAGTAAAAGGCGAAGAAATGGAATTTCCCCCCAGCCAATACATTCCATAACAGTTTTAGGGCTGAATAGCCAACAACCAAAGCCAAAGCCGCTCCAGCAATAACCTCAACAAAACTAAGACTTGAAGCAGCCAGAACGCCAAACTCCCTGTAAAGGGTTAGGGCAAAAGCACCGATAACCGCTGGAATCGACAGAAGAAAGGAAAACTTAAAAGCTTTTTCACGTTTAACACCGAGCAAAAGTGCAACAGAAATTGTTAATCCGCTTCTGGAAAGCCCTGGAACAACAGCAAAGCCTTGTGCAACACCCACCAGGAAGGCTTCTCTAAAGCGGATGTCACCGGTTTTCTCCATTCCATTTTTCGCCAAATAGAGAAAAACGCCGCATACAATATACGCCAGGGCTATGAATGAAGGGTTTTGGAGAATGTTTCCCAGAAATTCGGAGAAAATCCATCCTATGATCGCTGTTGGCACGGTTCCAACAATTATTAAGGGGATGAGCCTCCCATGCTCGGTTTTAAAGTCTAAGCTGGTAAGCGCCTTCATGACGGCTTTAACGTCTCTTCTGAAAAAAGTTAAAACAACAAGTAAAGTGCTAACATGCAGGACTGCATCGAAAAGTAAGGGGACACCCAAGCCTAGAAGGAGTTCACAAACTTTTAGGTGTCCGGTGCTTGATATGGGAAGCCACTCCGTGAAGCCTTGAACCACGCCCAATGCCATGGCCTTAAGCAGTTGCTCAAACACGCTTCACACCAACGCCTTGCCTTTATTCCCGGGCTAAGCTTAAAAGGTTGTCATGCCTAAACTACGCAAAACAAGAAGGGTGGAAAGGTGGGCGAATATCCGCTTGGAAGCCTCGAAGACCGCGAAAGACTGTCTAAAATACCTTTGAAGAAACTTTTCGACCACATTTTCCTCCAAATTAGGAATTTGTGGCGAGTTGACGGCTTATACTTTCTTGAAATAGAGAAAAAGTTTGGAATGGAGGAAGCCGCCCAAATAGACGCCAATGTTTGGGAGAGTATGGCGGTTTTAGAGGCGAAAAGCCTACAGAAAATGTTTAGGGTTGGTGAAAACCCGGACACCCCCACCGTTATGAAGCTTCTCCTTTTGACAAGCTGGGCTTTAGATCAGCCCTTCAAAACTGTGGAAGTATCTGCGGATATGGCTGTTTTGAGCGTGAACCGCTGCCGAACACAAGAGGCTAGGCTTAGAAAGGGACTCGGCGAGTTTCCGTGCAAACCCGTAAGGTTCGGCTACCTGAAAACCTTTGCAAAAACCCTAAACCCAAAGTTGGAAGTTAACTGCCTAGCCTGCCCGCCAGACCCCCATCCCAAAAACTTGTGGTGCAAGTGGGAGTTTAGGATCCGCCGTTAAGAAGTTTTGCCGCGCAGTTTTTCCCCAAGGCTTTCCGTCCAAGCCTCAACCTTGCCGAAATCAAGCGCATCGGCCACCTTGAAACCCAAAATTTTCATTCTTCCACCAAAGGCTTCGGCAGCAACAGGCTTCACATGGGGACACTTTTCCAACAGCCCCTTTACATATTTTGCCACAGCCTTAGGGTAAGTTTTTGGATTTCCAGCCTCCAAAGATAAAATGAAGATGGCGACATTCTTCCCCTCAAAGTCATTACTTTCCAAAAAGTTCACAGATTCTTTGTAAACCCGCTGCGCTCTGACACCGCTTCCAACGATAATATGGCGGTATGGTGAAATGTCTGGGGAAGGCTTCTCCCTCAAGTTAACAACGTCAACGTCGAACCCATATTTTCGCCGCAAAACCTCTGCAATTTTTAGGGCAACTTCTGCGGAAGCCCCTCCCCTAGTGGCATAAGCAATCAAGGTTTTGTTCTCGTCCCAACAACCACACCATGGAAATAGGCGTTTCAGCCTATTTAAAACATACCCATCATCAGCAACTCTTAAAAGAAAGATAAACGTGGAAGGCGGTTTAAAAAAGCACACGAGATTAGTATCTTCTTCTCTGGTTTCGCCTTTTCATCCAACATTCTCGGCAGTAAACTGGCCTGTTTGGGTCCGGAATGAAGGGAACCTCACATTCTTGACCGCAATCAGAACAGACCGCCTTATGCATCTCTTTACCAGACATTTCGCATATTCACTCCTTTTACTGTTTATCTTTGCAAAACCGCCACAAAAGCAGCTTTGCACGCTTATGCATGGTTTAAAGCTGCTTATAAAGGTTTCATGGATAAAATGATCATCTTAACATGCTGTGATGAGGGTCTTCTGTTTTTCAGCTGATATGAGGTTAGAGACTCTTACGCCTACAAGCCTTATTTTTCTTTCATGCTTTAGGTAGTCTTGTATGAGTTCTTTGGCTGTTTTCTGTATGTCTTGCAGCCGGTTTGTTATGAAGGGCAGCGTTTTGCTGTGGGTGTGAGTTTCGAAGTTTTCGTAGCGAACCCGCACAGTAACCGTCTTGAAATATAACTTTTGCTCCAAAAGGTCTTTGTGGACTTGTTCTGCAAGCGCGTCCAGCGTGTTCAGTACTTGGCTGAAGTCGGATGTGTCTTCCGGGAAAGTGATGTCTCGGCTTATGGATTTTATTCGTCGTTGCTCTTCCACCTCGCTTTTGTCTATGCCATGCGCCATCAAATAGAGTTGAACGCCCATAGCGCCGAAGTTTTCGACAAGAACCGTTGGGTCGCAGCGGGCTAGGTCTCCAATGGTCTTTATTCCCATAGCTTTAAGCTTCTGTTCCGTTTTGCGTCCAACCCAGAGAAGCTTGCGAACCGGCAGTGGGGCGAGAAAACGTTCCACGTCTTCCGGAGGGACCACCGTTAAGCCGTCGGGTTTCTGATGGTCGCTGGCTATTTTGGCTACAAGCTTGTTGGGCCCTATGCCTATAGAACAGGTTAAACCCTCTTTTTCGAAAATTTCCCTTTTTATCTGACGGGCTAGAGCCTCAGCTTCTGCACAATCCTTAACTTTTGAAGACACGTCTAGGAAGGCTTCATCCACGCCCCAGCTTTCGAATTTGTCGGCGTATTTCCGCAGAACCGCCATGACCCTTTCCGAAACTTGTTCGTAAAGCTCATAGTTGACTGGTAAGTAAATGGCGTGGGGACAGAGTTTCCAAGCCTTCGAAATAGGCATGCCCGATTTCACGCCGTATTTACGGGCTTCATAATTGCATGTGCTCACCACACCTCTGCCCTTGCCCATTTTCGGGTCTGCGCCGACGATGACTGGCTTGTCCCGATACTCCGGATGCTCCCTCTCCTCTATGGCCGTGAAAAAGTGGTCCATGTCCACGTGAAGGATTATGCGCCTTTTACTGTTCATGGCTGCTCCACAAACTTTCCACTCAACAATTGCTATCTCGATTTGAACCACCGCCTTTCATAATATTTGCGGTTTACAGCATAAATTTAGCTCCGATAAGGATTCCATGTTCATAACCTTTAATGCCAACTTTTAGGAAACAATTGAAAACACGTTAGGGGCGCATTCAATGAAGGTTTTGATGGAAAAGGACGCCCAAGAAATAGCCGTCGAGTTCCTAAAGAGGGTGAAGAAAACCGAAAAAATAGATATAGCCTCTGTTGAGCAGAGGGACGGGCACTGGGTTGTTAGGGGGACATGCCCGATAGACCTTGAGGGCCATCCATGGGCTGAACGCTTCGAACTGGTTATAGACGCTAAGGGTAAAATAAAGTCCACAGACTTTTGGCTTCCGTAGCTTTCCTATCTCTCCGCCCTTTTAGGGCCTAAGGCGTTTTCAAAACTTATTTAAGGCTATGAGGGCTAAGGGATTTCGGAGGAAAACCTTCGCTTGTTCAAAAAGATTCTAGTTCCTTTAGACGGTTCCGACCATTCCATGAGGGCTTTGGATATAGCCATACAGTTAGCCAAAAAATTTGAGAGTAAGATAACATTGATTCACGTCTACTCGGTTGGCGTGAGGCCTATAGTAGTGCCGGAACCGGCAACCTTCGCCCCCGCCATCCCAATGGTTGCTCCCGCCGAATATTCGAGAGTTGCTGAGGCTGTGAGATAGGCGGGTGCGAGAATTCTGGCTGAAGGCGCTGAGGTTGAAACCGTGTTAAGGGAGGGCCACACGGTTCAAGAGATAGTTAAGGCAGCTAAGGAGGGCGAATTCAACCTAGTCGTTATGGAAGCGAGGGGTTTAAGTCGAATAAAGGAGATTATCTTGGGAAGCGTAAGTGACGGCGTTATTCGAAATGCCCCATGCCCAGTCCATGTGACAAAATAGACTCGCCTCAAGGTTCAGCTTGTAGCATGGCACAGCCTTACCCGCCTCACCAAAAGGTTTATTTTTATGTCCAAACCGAATTTTCTCCCCTACCGGAGGCAAGCCGACTCGGAAATGTATAGGGATAGAATGGTTCAAGGCTTCGCGGTGGCTTCAGCAGGAGGAATGATACATGCTGAAGTCATCCCGCACACTCATGCTCGCCCTAGCTTTGAGTACCTTATACTCTCTAGGAGTCGGCTTGCTAGGTCCCATATATCCCATATTCGTTATTAACCGGTTTTCCGCATCTGTAATGGATGTTGGCCTCTTATACGCACTCTTCTGTGGCGCGGCAGCCCTTTTCAAGGTTGTTGCCGGGAAGTTGGCGGACACCTATGGCATGGAACGCGTCTTCTGCGCCGGAGTCATGATGGGTGCGCTCTGCTCGTTGGGCTATGTTTACGTGCCAAACATAACAAGCCTATATATAATTGAATTTATGTTCGGCGTATCCTACGCCATGCAACGGCCATCCATACTGGCCTTGGTGGCGAATTTAGGCGAGAAAAAGAAGATGGGCACCATGCTCGGAATGTTTGAATCGATATATGACATCACGGAGGCAGCTGCGGCCCTACTGTCCACCGTAATAGCCACAAAAATAGGTTTTGAAACACTATTCTTCATTTGTTCAGGATGCCAAGCCACAACAGGCATATTCGTGCTGAGGTGTAAACGTTAAAGTTATTATGGAGAACCTAGGCTTAAATGCTTGAAAAGCGAAGCCCGGTGGTGTAGCGGTCAAGCATGGGGGCCTCTGGAGCCCCTGACGGGAGTTCGAATCTCCCCCGGGCTACTCCTTTCGCCGAAAGAAGCCCAAAGTGGGCCTCTCTGCGGGACGGCCCGGGGCCGTCCTCTGGACCATTTGACGCCGGAAATGCGTTTACGCGAACTGGAGAGGCGCGTGGTATAGGGCTTATGTTCGCTGGTTTCAGGTTTGGATGGCCTTAATGGGCTTGGGATTTTGGCGAAGCTGGTTAACGGCTTACGAGAGGCTTTAGGCTGTTATGTTGATGGCGTTGGGTGGCTGGCGGCTACGTTTTAAGCTGCCTGAGACTAGGCGGCTTTCCCTCCAGTATGTGGAGCTTAGAAAAATCTTAGCTACGAATGAAAATCTTCAGAAAAATGTAAATCCAGAATTCCGCGCTTTGCACCTTCTCTCTCTTTTTATTTGACAATCTTGAGAAACGACACAAAATCAAAAATTCTTTTTAGATGTTTACTAACGGAACATTTTAAAAATAAACGCTCTAATTTTTCTATTTGAGGTGTGCTTTGAAGCGGATGCGGGTAATTTGTATTCTGTTGATTGTCCTCGGCTTGGGTTTGTGCCTAGTGCATTTCATTTGTCCCCACACCATTACTGTACAAGAAGTTAGGCAAGTGCCGTACACCGAGCAAGTGCCATATCAAGAAACAGTAACTAGGGAGCAGATATTGCACACTGAAAGTTATGTGGTAATTCCTGGTCAGTATTACGTAGCCCTTCCACCCAACGGAACCTACATAAACGCTGGCAAGAATTTAACACTTTCATGGTGGGCTAGCGACAACATAACCGCATTAATTCTTGAAATAGGAATGTTCAAGCACTTTGAAGCAATTCCCCTTTATCCGCCACCAGAGTTGGAAGCTATAGGAAGTGGAAGGGCTGGTTCTATATCCGCTGCCATAAAAATAAACAACGTATACTATTCTGTCCTTGCCAATTTTTCCCCCACTCCACTGACACTGGTCGGTAGTGAAGCTAAAATAACATGGCAAGAAACGGTGACAAAATTTAGGAATGAAACACGTTATCGCACTGAATATATTCCAAAAGAAGTCAATAGCAACCTATACCTCTATTCTGGATTGGCCATCATTGGAATTGGAGTAGCCTATGCTATATGGAAAGGAAAATCCCAAAGAGCTTGGCTTTGCCTTCGCCGAAAATTTCAAATTGAAGGAAGCCTCTGAAAAGCTTGCCTTGAACATGGCTTGTGTTGGCTATTTTGTACAAAATCATAGGTAAGGGCAGCTCCTAATGTAATATTGTAGAACGCCTTTTAGACCGAATCAAAGTTTAATGTAAGCTTTACTTCCACCCCAAGCATGATTTTGAACGGTTTACAAGATGTATGAAGGACAACCGAGATTCCACTAGACAATGTAATATTTTACGACTTTGCTTAGGCTTTTGGGTATCTCGTGAGTCTCCATAAGTCTTCTTATGGTTTGTATTAGTGCTGGTTGGGCGCGGACGAGGTCTGTGAATGTTATTAAGCCTACCAGTTTGCCGTTTTCAACCACTGGAAGCTTTTTGATTTTGTGTTTGAACATGATCGCTATGGCGGTTTCAAGGTCTGCTTCCGGGCTTATGGTTATGGGTGGTTTGGACATCACTTCTCTAACGGTGGTTTCTTCGGGGTTTCTGCCATCGACTATTACTCGTTTGAGCACATCTCTTTCGGTGACGATGCCGACTACATGGCCGTTTTCAACCACGACTAGGCAGCCGATTTCAAAGTCGTTCATAACCCCCACAGCGCTTCTAATGTTGACGTTGGGCTCCACTGTTACGACGTCGGTTACCATGATATCCCTAACCAACAACAAATGAACGAACCCCCAGAAACTTTGGGTTCAAGCATTTAAAACGTTTTCACAGCGAGCCGCGGATGCTTCCATCCCGCAACGTGTTCTTCAATGGTTTTCTCTAACGCCTCTAGAGGCTCGTATCCCTCTTGGAATATGAGGCTGTAAAGCCTTGCATAGTGAAGCTTAACCTCAACATTGTATTCTTTGAGGCAGTCCCATGGAGGTTCTGTTTCTGTTTCGGCGTTTAACCCCGGACAGCAAACGTCTAAATAAACTGTTTCATTGTTGCTTGGGCTGTATGGTATGAAGGGGTATAGCCTGCACCTCATGGGGCGGGCTGGGTAAATGCTGCAGAAAGGTTTTTCATCCCTATACTCGAGGAATATGCATGTGCCATCTGCTTTTCCTCGAAGCGTTGGGATAGCCGTCATGTCGGCTATAACGGCCACAATGTATTTTCCTTTAAGCTCCCGCCATTCCATGTTTAGGAACTGGGCTATTCGGCTTATGTCGAAGGCTGTAAGTCCCACGTTAGGCCCATTACTGCAACACTGCCCACATCTCAAACATTTGAAGCGGGCCTTCTCTCCAAGCCTAAGCCTAACGTAGTGGTGGCCCATGTTTGGACAATCAACAAAACTCAAGCAAAAATAATAACTTTGCTCAAAAATGTCGAAGCTAGAATTCGAATTCGTAGGGAATCCCCCTCTGTTCGAGAAGTTTGGCTATCTCCACCTTCTTCTTTTGGAAGAACTCGTCGGTCATGGCGTATTCAAGGCCATATCGCCTATAAACCCAATCCGCGTAGTGGTAGTTCATTCTATCCACCAGCACGTAGTCAGCCTTGCCGACAATCGCCTCAACCAATTCTTCAGCCTTCGGCAGTAAAGGCGCAATCATAACGCATGTTTTTATGCTGGCGGAGTGCAGCTTCTCTAAAACTTCTAGGCGCTCTTTTATGGATGGAGCTTTCGGCTCGAAAATTTGTTTAATCCTTTCATCGGCAGTTGTTATGGTTAAAACGATTTCAACGTCGCTATAGTCTTTTAAGAGGTCTATGTCGCGCAGCACAAGGGTGGACTTCGTCTGTATAGTGACCGGCCAGCCCCTCTTCAACAATATTTCAAGGCATCTCCGCGTTAAATTGTACAGCCTTTCAAGGGGCTGGTAGGGGTCGCATAAGCCGCTAACCCAAACTCTTCCAACCTTTTTGTGGCGGGTTTCGCGTTGAAGCAGTGTGGGCGCGTTTATTTTTACGTCCACAAACTCGCCCCAAGGCTCCGCGTGTCCCGTGAACCTTTTAACGTAGCGGGCGTAACAGTAAGTGCAGCCATGCTCGCAGCCAATGTATGGATTCACAACGTAGTCGAGAACCTTTGATTTGGACAGAATGCTTCTAGCGTAAACTTCTCTGACAAACATGAAGTTTCGCAGCCCCATAGCTCCGCTAGTCTTCCAGCTTGTACTATTTAGGCACAGAGAGTTGAATACGCTCTATTCAATTCCCCACTTTTTGGTTACCTTCACTATCAGGAAGACCACGAAGGCCACTAGGAGAAACGTTATTAAAGCGCCTATGAAGTGGCCTATGCGGAAGGGTCCCAGCACAAAGGCTTCCCACTCTACGCCGGGCAACACAAGCGTTATTATTGGCATTATTATGTCGTTCACAAGCGCTTGAACCAACGCGCCCAAATACAAGCCGAGGATGAAGGCCACGGCCATGCCCATAACCTTGTATTTGGAAATAAAGTCCATAAACTCTTTCCACAGGCCCTTTGGCGGTGGCGGTGGTGGAGGCGGCGGTTTAGGCTCCAACAAAGCCTTAATCTCCTTCAAAACCTCTAGTATTTCCTCATCTTTAGCTTTGGGTTTTGACATGCATTCACCGCCTTTTAATCTGCAAACCATAGATTTAACATTTGTCATGGGCAAGAGTTTCGAAAATTTTAACAGCGCATAAAGTGCAGCAATGTTTGTTGAGTTGTTTGGTGGTTCATGAGGTTTTGCTGTTGGTGTTTGTTTGTGGTGGCTGGCTTTGCTCCTGTTAAGGTCAATCTTGATTTCGCCTTCACA
Organism: Bathyarchaeia archaeon; assembly: GCA_038843545.1. Taxonomy (GTDB): domain Archaea; phylum Thermoproteota; class Bathyarchaeia; order Bathyarchaeales; family Bathycorpusculaceae; genus DRVP01. Next base: position 15,405 of record JAWBRY010000006.1, read on the forward strand.
ATGTAGATAACGATCTTTCGAAATCAAACATGTTCTGAAGTCGAGTTTAAAATAGGAGGTTTGGTGTTGGCAATATCCTCTAAGAAGGTTGCCGGCATAGCGGCTGCGCTTGTGGCTGTTATGATTTTTGCGGCTTATTTGGCTTTGACCTATCCAAGGGTTTTAGTTAACTTCACCGTTTCCTTCACCATCGGCGCAGACGTTAAACGCGTGGAGTTTGAGGTCCCATTACTCCAAGAATATGTACGGGTGGAGGTTCATGTCCGCAGCGGCAACGCCCTGTGGACGGCTAGGATTCTCGACGGCGAAGACGCTGTTTGGAGTCACACTGCCTCGCAGAGTGGACAAACAACTTACATGGGTGATTGGATAAAATTGGCGAGTGGACGTTATAATTTCACTTTTGCAACTGCGGGTTTAGGCTCTTTAGAGGCGGAAGTCCGAATAGTGTCTAAGGGCGGTTTCTGGTAACGCCTAAACCCTTTCTTTAATAAGCCATGAACCGTCGCATGTGGCTGCTGTATTTAAGCCTTTTAAGCCTTCGCGGCAGACAGCAAACTTTAAACCATACTTTTTGACTAGTTTTGCCAAGTTCTCCAGAAGCCTAAGCCTCAAGTCTTTCGGCAGATAAAGGTACCGCGCCATTTTTTCGCCTTTCTCAAAGTATAAGGGTTTGAGTTTCTCTGCGATTTTCGGCATGGCTAGGCTTAGTCGCTGCCAATTGTCCATCCTAACCTTATAGGTGGAAGCCGTAATTTGCGAAACACCTATTTCGGCTAAGGCTTTAACTAACGACTCTGGATTTTCGTTCACGTAGGGGATTACGGGGTCTATGCGCACCGCAACCGGTATGCCCTCAGCCAAAAGCCTTTCGGCGGTTTTTAGGCGTTCAGCGGGCGGCGGCGCATAAGGCTCAAGGATTCTGGCTGTTTCCGCATCATCCGTTGTTATTGTTAAAGCCACCATGGAAGGCATCCGCTTCAAAAGGTCCACGTCTCTGACCACAATGTTTGACTTGGTTATTATCTGGATGCGGCAGTTGCACTCTGCTAAAACTTGGAGGCACCGCCTTGTTAAGCCAGCTTCCGCCTCAATTGTTGGATAAGGGTCTGAGGAATTCGATATGGAAACAAGTTCGCCTTTCAGTTTGGCAGCCTCCCGCTTCAGCCTTGAAATCGAGTCTTTTTTGGGGCGGCACTCATAAAAACGCCGAATGTAGCTAGTGGCGTAGCAATAAACGCAACGGTGGTCACATCCAGTGTAGGGGTTAAATGTCAACTTTGGCGGACAAGTGCAAAGCGGCGAACGCCAAGGATCAAACCACGTTAATAGGTTCAATCGCCCTGAAACCTCTCAGTTTACTGGGAGAGGAAAAAGATAAACTTTCCTCCAACACACCATATTAGGAGAAAAATGATGGATAACATGCCTTTTGAACTTTTTCTCTTCGGTATCATCTTCTTTGGGCTTATGGCAATACTTGGTGCCGTGCGTGCTCGTCAAAAGGGAGAAAAAGCGTACTATTTATCCGCCATGGCGAGTGCCTTGGTGCTTCTCGTGTTTGTTTTGGCTTTCTTAATCAACTCATCCTCGCACTTGTCCTCATAATTGTCGTAGGCATGCTGAGCTTTGCTTTATTACCCAAAGTTTTAAGGGCGTCTGAACGGGAAATGATCCGCCAACTAGAGGGAAATGGAAATTTCAAAACCATTAAGGGCAAGAGAACTCTTAACAAACAAGGGTTGGCTTAAACTCGCATCCAAATATGGTTTACGGAAAACAACAATG
>JAWBRY010000006.1:17202-30636 GCA_038843545.1 Bathyarchaeia archaeon
CTATCCATAGTTATTGGAGGCACAATACTATTTACGGCAAGCGCCTTTTTCCCTGCCTTCATATCGAAAGAGTACACTTTGGGCTTTACAGTAGCCTACTCAATCCTTGGCACTTACATATACCACCAAGCGCTAAAGAAAGCCTTAACACGGCTGAAAGCATCCACCCAAACTATCTAAAAGCCAATTAAGGCATTTTACTAACATGTGGCTTACGACCAACAACCCAAAATTCTAGAGAGAGGGCTATCAATTTTGTAATTCGTCGACAGCAACAAAATTGACTTTAAAAAATGAGAGGTTGATGGTTTAATGTTCTACTGGCTTGAAGTAGGCTATGTCGTTTATGGAGGCTTTCCGCTCAGCTGGCGGTTTAAAGACTGCCTCCACCTTCATGCCAATGTAAACTTTGTCTGTTTCGCCTATGCGGTGGATTAGTCCGCCGTGGACGCCTTCAAATTTTATTAGCGCATATATCTGCGGTTTCTCCAGCCTTTTGCCGTCCACGTCTATGGTGGCAATCGTGTATGTGTAGACTTCGCCGCGCTTGCCGACATCCATCCACTCTTCAAGTTTGGCAAAGCATTTTTCGCAGTAAAGCCTCGGCGGGACAAAAACCACACCGCACTTGGGGCATTTGGCGCCCATTATGCGGGCGTTCTCCTTAATCTCCTTCAAGAAACGTTCGCCAGCCACACCCAACGTGTAGCGGTAGTCAGCTTCCATGTGGCCAAGCCAGTGCCTCGCACTAAGCGGGTTGGTTATCTTTTCAAGGCTCATGGGTTTTTCACTCCTTTATGGGTTTGAAGTATTTTATGTCTGTGATGGCGCCAACACGCTCTTCGGGCGGTTTCCAGACTGCTTGGACGCGCATGCCTATTTTTAGTTCTCGCCAGTCGCCATACTCGCCCAGCAAATGAACTATGCCCATGCCGGGTGAGGCGCCGTCCAACTCTATGACAGCCATAACGATGGGCTCCTTTAGCCTAGAAGCGTCAGCGGCAATGTATGAAACTGAAAACGTGTTGATGACGCCTGTATCCTTCACATAGGTCCAGCCGTCGGTTGGCTTAAAGCATTTTTCGCAGTAGACTCGCGGCGGAACCATTATGCGCCCGCACTTGCTGCATGTCGAGGCGATAATTCGCCCGTTTTTCAGCTCTTCTAGGAAGCGGCTTATGGCTATGCCGGCGCTCCACGCATACCTCGCCTTTGGACGGAAACTTTCAAAAAGGACTTTGCCTTCACGGAAGTCTTTGGTTTCAATCTCCTCGCCCGGAAAATGCTTAATCTTAACACTCATTTCTCATCCGCCTCCATTTTAACGTCTCAACACTATTACTGAGCCGTACTGCATTAGGTCTCCCCAAGCCTGAGCCACGCCGGTGCGCGGGTCTCCGGGCACCTGTCGCTTGCCAGCTTCACCCCGCAGCTGCCAGAAGATTTCGCAAACCTTCATTAAGCCTGCCGCTGCTATAGGGTTTCCACATCCCAAAAGCCCGCCGGATGGGCAGACGGGCAGGTCGCCGTCTCTTTGGGTTACACCTTCCCTCGTAAGTTTTGGCGCCTCACCCTTCTTGCACAACAGTAAGCCTTCCATGTGGTGGAGCTCCTTGTAGTCGAAGGGGTCGTAGGGTTCAGCCACGTCAATTTCTTTCGGCGGGTTCTTGATTCCAGCCATCCTATACGCCATGCGAGCAGCATATTCCACATAGTCCGGGTAATACAGGTCTCGGTTCGTCCAGTAAGTTGAGTCTATACACCAGCCGACCCCATCAATCCAGACTGGGTTGTCCGTAACCTCCTTGGCAAAGTCTTCTGAAGCCAGCACAACGGCTGCAGCCCCGTCGCTTGTGGGGCTAACGTCGAGGCGTTGGACAGGCCAAGCCATTATCTCAGAGTTTAAAACGTCTTCAACGGTTATGTTGGCGCCCAACTGGGCTATGGGGTTGTCCAAGGCGTTTCGCTTGTTTTTAACAGAGACTAGGGCTATGTCCTCCTTCTTTATGTTGTGTTTGTGCATGTAACGGTGCATTTCCAAGGCGAAAATCCAAATGAGGTTCATGCCTATAGGCCGCTCAAGAATAGGGTCAAATATTGTTGTGAAGGCGTACTGAGGGTGCGGATAACAGGAAGACATTTTCTCCTCGCACACGACAAGACATGTATCAAATTTTCCGGAAGCCACGTGCCACCAGCCAGCTAAAGGAGCAAACACGCCTGTGCCGCCGCCCACGAAAACCCTCATGTATGGTTTACGGTAGGCGCCAGCGCCGTCAGCCAAATACTCGCCTTTCATGTGAACTCCATCAAAAGCGTCTGGCGCCGTTCCCATAACCACACTTTGGATGTCACGGAGTTCCATTCCAGCTTGTTCAAGGGCCATCTTCGCCGCATGATACGCCAACTCTTTACCCGTTTCCTTCAAGTTCCGCCTAAACAGGGTTACGCCCGCGCCAACTATGGCTACACGCTTTTTTCCAAACATGCATATAACCTCCCCTACTAAGCGTTGCTTAAAACGGCCACAACACCCGTTGCTGTTGGGATTCCACGCCACGTGTGGGCTAAACCCACCTCAGCATCTTTAATCTGTCTTGCCCCTGCCTCGCCTCGTAGCTGTAGGACAACCTCCAAGACTTTCTGTAGTCCGGAAGCCTCTAGGCCGTAGCCCATTCCAAGCAGTCCGCCGGACGGGTTTACGGGCAACTCTCCGTCCAAGGTTGTTAAGCCATCCTCGACCAGTTTTCCAGCCTCGCCGCAATCGCACAGCCTTAAGGCTTCCATGTGCTGCAGCTCCTTGTAGGCGAACAGGTCGTGGATTTCAGCGAAGTCTATGTCCCGCCATGGATTAGTGACTCCCGCCTCTTTATAGGCCATTTCAGCCGCCAAACGCGTGTAAACAGCCCCTGTCCAGTCGCGGGTTTCAAGGCTTGGGGTTTCAATACACCAGCCGACGCCCTTAACCCAAACAAGCTTGTCTGTAAGCTTTTAGCTTTTCCGCAACCTTTTCAGAAGCTAAAACCATGACTATGCAACCATCAGCCGGTGTGCTAATCTCCAACTTTTTCAATGGATGGAAAAGCTTCTCAGAATGCATTACTTGGTCCAAGGTTATATCTGCACCGTAAGCTGCGTAAGGGTTGAGGATGGCATTCCTCCTGTTTTTAACAACCACTTGGGCGCACTGCTCTTCTGTTGCACCAGTCTCATACAAGTAGCGGTTCATCTCCAAACCAGCAACATTGTAGGGGTGGATGCACAAGGGTCTGTTAAAGATTGGGTCAAGCCCGAACTGTATTATATCCATGTATGTGAGAATATCTGAGGCCTTGCTGTGGGCTTCGACGACAACTGTGTCAAATTGGCCAGTCTTTATAAGCATGTAGGCGGATGCCAGTCCAAGCATGCCGTCCCCTGAAACCGTGAAAAGGGGACGTAGGGCTGCGCCAAGCTGGTCTGGGACAAACTCGTCGAATATACTGAAACCCTCTAAGTAGTCTTCGGCGCACGTGACAAAAACATCAACGTCCTTCCTTGGGTTTATTCCGCCAGCGTCCTCATAGGCTTTAACCGCCGCCTCAAACATCAACTCTTTAAAGGAAAACTCCGGCGTCAACGGTTTAAAGCCAACGCATCCAACACCAACAATGGCAACATCATTCAACTTTTCTCCCTTCCATATCCCAGAGCCTATAGGTTTAATTCAAAGTTTACATAAAACTTTCTAGAAAGCCCCAAAATACTTATCTTAAACCATGGATTTTCAATGTAGAACCAGGAGAGTTCAGTTTGAAGGGTAAACCCGTCGCCTCAATAATTTCTGCGGGCTCGTCGAAATTTGGAAGGCTTGAGGGCTTATATGCCCGAGAAATCTTCGCTCAAGCCGTTAAGGAGGCCTATGAACGTTGCCCACGTTTAAACCCCAAGGAGGACATAAAAGCCCTTTTCATTGGGCATATGGGTGAATCCTTCGAACATCAAGGGCACACGGGTGCCACGGCGGCGGACTGGGCTGGATTATTGCATATTCCAGCAACAAGAGTTGAGGCTGCTTGCAGCTCTTCCGGAGTAGCCCTCAGAGCAGCCGTATACACGATAGCTTCAGGCCTATGCGACGTTGTAATGGTTGGCGGTGTTGAGAAAATGACTCATAGAAGCACCTCCGAAGTTACGGAGTTTTTGGCCATGGCTTCAGATTTCCCCTTCGAACAGTGGCACGGCTTGACTTTTCCAGGGTTGTTCGCCTTAATGGCTACGGCTCACATGCATAAGTATGGCACAACGGAGGTGCAGCTGGCCCACGTGGCCGTAAAAAACCATTATAATGGAAGCCTAAACCCGATCGCGCACATGCAAAAGGAAATAACCATTGAACAAGTTTTGTCTTCGCGGGTTATCGCTTGGCCCTTAAAACTTCTCGACTGTTCACCCATAACGGATGGGGCAAGCTGCCTCATACTCACAAAGCCGGAAATAGCCAAAAAATACACGGACACCCCAGTCCACATAATTGGAACAGGCCAAGCAAGCGACACAATAGGCATTTATGAAAGGGGTGACTTCACATCCCTTAAAGCCGCTAAACTAGCCGCAAAACAAGCCTACGAAATGGCTGGTGTAAAGCCCGAAGATATAGACGTGGCTGAAGTGCATGACTGCTTCACCATAGCCGAAATAATAGCCTACGAAGACCTTGGATTCTGCAAGCCCGGGGAGGGTGGGCGTCTAGCGGAAAACGGTGAAACAGCGCTTAAGGGCAGGATACCCGTCAACACAAGCGGAGGCCTAAAGGCGAAAGGCCACCCGGTGGGCGCCACGGGAACAGCCCAAGCCTACGAAATATACTTGCAACTAACAGGACAAGCTGGCAGGCGGCAGGTGGATGATGCTGAAATAGGCTTAACCCACAACGTGGGCGGTTCAGGTGCAACAGCCACTGTCCACATATACATTAAGGGATGAAAATGATGGAGTCTAACTCATTCACCATAGAACAGTTTTACAGAAACATAGGCCATGGGAAGCTGGTTGGCGGGAAATGCCGGAAATGCGGAAAAATTCATTTGCCGCCGCGCCCCCTATGCGACAATTGTCTATCAGCGGATTTTGAATGGGTTGAACTACCACAAAAAGGAAAACTTATAACATATACAATAATTCACGTTGCACCGCCCCAATTTCAGAGCATAGCACCCTATGCTGTGGGCATAATCCAGCTGGAAAACGGCGTAAACCTTCCGGGAATCATAAGAGACACACCCTTAGACAAGATAGAAATTGGAATGCCATTGAAAATAGAATTCGAGGAAGTGCAGCAAAACCAGCAGTGGCCCCAATGGCCGAGATACTATTTTAAGCCAGCTTGATCATTGAACCCTTGTTAATTTGTTTTACTAACGTTGGCAGGTCCGTTATAGAGGTTACCAAGTAGTCTGCTCCGGCGTCTATGAGTTCCCTCGCCGTGGACACGCCTGTTAAAAGTCCAACAGCCACGGCGCCTAACCCCTTCGCGCATCTCATGTCCACAGTGCTATCCCCCACAACCAAAGCCTCTTCTGGGGAAACCTCCAACGTTTCCAGCGTCCTTTCAAGGTGCTCCGTGTCGGGCTTAACGTTTTTAACCCGATCTCGCGGAGTCACAGCATCAAAGAATTCGACAAGCTTAAACTTTTTAAGGATATGTTCCACCGATTTCTCGCTGTTGACTGTGCATACTCCGATTTTTAATCCCATTTCCTTCAACGTCCTCAACACCTCAACAGCGCCTGACGTAAGACTTGTGGTTTTGGCGGCCTCCAACTCGTATTTTTCAACCAGTGCCAAAGCTTGCTTCCGGACTTTCCTCACAGCCTCTTCCGATTTGCCGTTGTTTCTCATGAAAACCTCTGTCTTTTTTAACATTTCAAAAACGCTCTCGTTTAAAGATAGAACCGAGGCTGGCAACCCTTGACTGATTAGAAAGCTTCTGACCTCTGCCCTGACAGCCCTAAAGTCTATGTTAAACCTTACGAGGGTTCCATCCAGGTCAAAGATTACGGCCCTAATCATCTGGCAGCCTTCATCATCCTTGAATCTGTAGCCTAACGTTTCGTTAAAAATAAACTTTACCGAAACTTACATATAGCATAGCATTTAATACGTGGCGGTTGAGATGGACGTGTTTGAAGCTGTCCAGAGAAGGCGTTCAATTCGCGCTTATGACCCTACACCCATACCCAAGGATAAACTTGAAAAGGTCTTGGAGGCGGCTAGGTTAGCACCCTCCGCAGGCAACATTCAACCATGGCATTTTATAGTTGTTTCAGACGCTGAAAAACGGGCAAAACTTGCAAAGGCTCCCTTCGCAAAATTCCTTAAACAAGCCCCCATAGTCATAGTTGGCTGCGGCGACCAGAGAGCTTCCCCAAAATGGTTTATGGTGGATGTGGCGATAGCCATGCAGAACATGGTTTTAACAGCCACAAGTGAGGGATTGGGTACATGCTGGGTTGGAAGCTTCGACGAAAACCAAGTGAGGGAAATGTTGAAAATTCCGGAAAATTACCGTGTTGTAGCCCTTCTGGCTTTAGGCTACCCACGGGGGAAAATTGACATCCAAGGCAAAATTCTCCACCTAATCAGGCGGCGGAAAAAGCTGGAGGAGATTGTCAGCTTTGAGGAGTTTGGACGCCCACTGCAAAAAGCTGAAACGTTTGAGTTAAACTGAAAAGCCTCCACGCCATAACTAATTAGTGGCCATGAGCCTCGAAGATTATGTGAAAGAAAAGCTTTGGCCCATCCTTGTTGAAACAGTTCACGCTATGGTCATGTACCCCCACCATAAAGCCTACACAAGAGACGTAATACTCCACGAAAAACCAGACATAACACCGCAGGAACTAGCCTCTAGACTTGGCATACCTTTAGGCGAGGCTCTAGTAATCCTGTATGAGCTTAAAAACGAGGGAAGACTAAGGTTTAGTAGCCATTCGCACGGTGGCCAAAACAAGGATTACACCAAGCAACACCTTGAGAAGGTCTTTATCCACAACCCCCGCATAAGTAGCCCCAATGAAAGCGCCCATAACCGAACCCAAACCCATGGCAACGGCAATAAAACATGCAACCCTATCCATGTGCCCCAAATTATGATGCTTAAGGAAACCCGAGGCCACCGTGGGAATGGAGACTAAAAGACTTGCCGTTCCAGCCGCCACAATGTCCAAGCTGAAAACATATATCAACGCTGGAATACGGAATTCGCCGCCTGCAACACCAAGCACTCCAGAAATTATTCCTATCGCCAAACCAATTAGGGCAGCCAGCAAAACCTCCAAAACAAACTCGAATGAAAGAGTGAACACTGCTGGAATTTCAATGAAAGGTTCAAGCCCAATCTTTAAACCAATAATTATGAGGAAAGCTGCTAAAACCTTCTTTAAAGGTTTTTCTGGAATCCTGTCGGTGAAAAGCGCTCCCAAGTAGGCGCCGATGATCGATGTTGCAGACATGATTATGGCTATGTTGACGCTATGGCTGTCCAGCAACCCCATTTGGAGACGCCTCAAAAAAGAGACGCAAACCGTTAAAAAGCCGACAAACAGGTTCACTGCAACAGCCGTCACAACGGGAAGCCCTATAACATGAAGTAGTATGGGTATTCTAAATTCGCCTCCACCAACCCCAATCAGTCCGGCGGCAACTCCAACGAGCAAGCCGAAAAGGAAAGCAATTGAAAGTTTCCCGGCGGTTATGGGCTGCTCTTCTCTTATGATGTTTGCCTCCTCGTTGTGCTTCCAAAATCATATCGGACAGCCTTATAAGGATAACGCAGCAAAATATTACAGAGAAATGTCAATGAAGAAGAAGCCAAAACTTTCATGCAAAATATGGCTTGAATATGATGGAAAACCTTTAATAGGCAAGGGCGGCGCCCAAATCCTAGAACAAATAGAAAACGAACAATCAATCTCAAAAGCTGCCAGAAAGCTGGGCATGTCCTACCGCTACGTCTGGAACTACATAAAAAGAATTGAAAAAACACTAAAACAGCCGATAATAGAGACCCACAAGGGAGGCAAAATGGGCGGGGGCGGAGCGAAGCTCACAGAGCTTGGAAAAGAGCTTCTTGAGGAATATAGACGTGCAGAAAATCTTCTGAGCAAACTCCTAAAAGTTTAAGTGGCGAATTGAAGTTTAACTCTTGTTCCATTTTGTTATTCCACGACATATCTATAGGCTATGTGTTCGCCGGCTGTGGGGCTTTTTCGGATTATGCGTATTATATCGCCGGGCTTTGCGCCTATGGCTTTGGCTGCTGGGTCTGAGGCTTTTATTTGGGGAAGTTGATATGGTTTTACCCTGTATTGGGCTAAGACTCTTTCACGTTCTTCTGGAGTTAGGATTTCATGTTTCGGCACAAGGACATGTTCAAATATGTCGAAAACCGGGAAGGTTTTCGGCAGAAGTTCTATGCGTTTCTTCTTTGCTATCTGTTTTGCAGCGTTAGTGTAGCGTCCACCTGCAATAAGTATTCCATGTTCTATTTGGGCTTCTTTCATGGCTTTTGCCATGCGGTTTATTGTTTGTATGCCGATGGTTTCGTCCGGAACACACCAGATTAAAATTTGCTTTTTCTCCTTATCTTTTAAATCCTCGACAATATAGCTTGCCAAGTTTTTGTTTTTCTCCTTTTTAACGAGTTTGTAGCCTCTAAGCTTGATTAGGATTTTTGCCTTGCGCTCTTCAACGGTTTCCTCTTCAATACTCAACCATTAAACCTCGTTTATGAAAGGGTGATCGAACTTTTAAACATAGTGTAAGCCTTAAACTTTACGCCTGAACATTGAACGTTCATGTGGGTGTGGATTGATGGACTGGCAAGGGGCGGAACCTTTCTAGACGCGGAGAATCACCTTCTCAACATATTTCTTCAAGGTTTCAGCGAACCCGGCGAGCACATCCGGCGGATATGGTTGTAGGTTTTTGTATTCTTCGCTTAGGGTGTCGCCGGGTATAAACTGTTGGAGGGCGTAGTTTTTGGCTCCTTTCGCTATTTCGCCCATGCGAGTTATGTCCGTTTCCTCGACGATTTTTGGCACTATGGTTGTTCTGAACTCGTATTCCACTTTTCCGCATTTCAGCAACTCAACGGTTTTAAGAAGTGCTTCTATTTCCTTCGCTCCTAGCAGGTGGTATTTTTCCGGCGAGGTTTTAAAGTCTAAAGCTACGTAATCCACGTAGGGGAGGCACTCCTCCAAAACTGTTGGGTTTAAGCCATTTGTGTCCAGCTTGACGGCGAAGCCGCGCTCCTTAAGCTTCTTTAAGAAACGGGGTAACTCCTTGTGTATTGTTGGCTCGCCGCCTGTTACGACAACAGCATCCACGTATTTTTTGCGTTCCTCTAGGATTTGGATGGCTGTCTCTTCGTTGAGAAATGGCGGTTTTGGATTTACGACGATGCGCCAGTTGTAACAGTATGGACAGCGCATGTTGCAGCCTGGCGTGAATAAGACAGCTGCCACACGGTCTGGATAATCTATTAGGCTTGTTTTTTGCAGGCCGCTGAACTTCATTTGACAATCACCGGGCTGCCACGGCTTGGGGGGTGATGACGGCTTTTTCAAAGGTTCTGCGTATGGCGAATTCGGCTTGTTTTCCGTCGTTCCACTGGTCTACTGGGCGGAGGTAGCCCACCACCCGCGAGTATACTTCGCATCTGGCTCCGCATTTGGGACACTGTTTATGTTCGCCGCTCATGTAGCCGTGGGTTGGACAGATGCTGAAGGTCGGTGTCAGGGTGAAGTATGGTATGTGGAAGTTCCAAGTAACCTTGCAAACCAGCTCGGCTGCAGATCTCCACGAGTAGAGTCTTTCACCAAGATATATGTGGAAGACTGTTCCACCCGTGTAGAGGGGTTGAAGCTTGTCCTGGTGCTCCAAAGCCTCGAAGAGGTCCGCGTCATAGTCTACGGGTAGCTGCGATGAGTTTGTGTAGAATGGTTCAGCGCCCTTAGACAGATATTTTTCGTTGGCCACTATGATGTCCGGGTATTTGCGTTTATCTATGCGGGCTAGGCGGTAGCTGGCGCCTTCGGCGGGTGTTGCCTCCAAATTGTAAATGTTGCCCGTCTCCTCCTGGAAGTCGGCGAGTTTTTCCCTCATGAAGTTTAGCACTTTCACCGCGAATTCGAGGCCTTCTGGCGTGGCTATGCTGTATCCGAAAAGGTTTTGGATGGCTTCGTTCATGCCTACCAGGCCTATGGTTGAGAAGTGGTTTTTCCAGTACTTTCCAAAGGCTTCTTTCACGCCGCGAAGGTACCGCCTCGAGTATGGGTATAGGCCTTTCTCCGTGAACTGTTCTAGGACTTTGCGTTTTATTTCCAAGCTGTCTTTGGCTAGTTCCATAAGTGCCTCTAAACGTTCGAAGAATTCGTCTTCATCTTTGGCTAGATAGCCAATTCTTGGGAGGTTTATGGTCACAACGCCTATGCTGCCCGTCAGCGGGTTAGCGCCGAAAAAGCCTCCGCCGCGTTTGCGGAGTTCCCGGTTGTCTATTCTTAGGCGGCAGCACATGCTTCGGACATCTTCGGGTTTCATGTCGCTGTTCACAAAGTTTGAGAAGTAGGGCGCTCCATATTTGGCGGCCACTTCGAAGATTTTCTGGGAAACAGGTGAATCCCAATCGAAGTCTTTTGTTATGCAGTATGTTGGGATCGGGAAAGTGAAAACCCTTCCCTTAGCGTCGCCCTTGCTGAGGACCTCTGCAAAAGCAATATTAAACATTTCCATCTCTTTTTCCATTTCGCCATAGGTGGCATCCATAACTTTTCCGCCAATTATAACAGGTTCATCCTTCATGAAGTCTGGCACCCTCAAGCCTAACGTGACGTTTGTAAACGGTGTCTGGAAACCCACGCGAGTTGGCACGTTCATGTTGAAGAAGAATTCTTGGAGGGCTTGCTCCACCTCTTTTTGGCTTAAACCATCATAGCGTATGAAAGGTACCAAGTAAGTGTCAAAGTTTGAGAAGGCTTGGGCGCCAGCGGCTTCGCCCTGCAAAGTGTAGAAGAAGTTTACCACTTGGCCTAGGGCTGTTCTGAAGTGTTTGGCTGGTGTGCTTTCAATCTTGCCCGGCACTCCTCCAAAGCCTGTTAGTAGCAAGTCCTTTATGTCCCAGCCTACGCAGTAGGGTCCAAGCACGCCTAGATCGTGGATGTGGAAGTCGCCTGAAAAGTGGGCTTCAGCTATGTTGGGTGGGTATATGCGGCTTATCCAGTATTTGGCGATAACCGTTGACGACAAATAGTTGTTTAAACCCTGCAGCGAATAACTCATGTTAGAGTTTTCTTTAACCCGCCAGTCTTCCATCTCTAAATATTGGTCTACTAGGTCTGCTTGGCTTAGGAGGGCTGCCAACTCCCTTATGTCTTGGTGCTGTTTGCGGTAGAGAATATAGGCTTTGGCTGTTCTTGCGTGACCATTTTCTATCAAAACTTTTTCCACAACGTCTTGGATCTCCTCAACTGTGGGGACGCCGTCCTCGCCGAACCGCTTCTTGAGTTCGGCGACCACTTGATCGCTTAGTCGTTTGGCCAGTTCACGGTCTTTTCCACCAACAGCCTTAGCGGCTTTCCAGATAGCGTTTGTTATACGCTCTTGATCAAAAGGTTCAAGTCTTCCATCACGCTTCCTAACAAACTTCAAGTTATATTCACCTCTTGGAGCACGCGACGGAAGTCTTCCGGTTCTTCAAATCTGCGGTATACGGAGGCGAAACGCACGTAGGCTACGCGGTCGAGCGTTTTAAGGTGCTTCATTACTATGTCGCCGATTTCCTGGGAGGATACCTCTTCCTTACCAAGCTGCATCAACTCTTGCCTAACTTTTTCCGCTAGGGAGCGGATTTGCTCCATGGTGACCGGTCTTTTTTCGCATGCTTTCTGTAAGCCTCTAATGATTTTGTTTAGGTCGAATCGTTCAAGTCTGCCGTCTCGTTTCCGCACCATTAGCTCGATGGTTTCTATGTACTCGTATGTGGTGAAGCGTCTTCCGCAGTCGCCGCATTCCTTGCGCCTCCTTATGGTGTTGTCTGCCGAGTCGCGGGTTTCAAGGGTTTTAATGTTCTCCGAGCCGCAGTATGGGCATCTCATGGAAGCCACCCGTCGCGTGCTAAGTAAATGGTTAGTGTTTTATAACCATTTTGATGCGCTAAATATAGTGTTACTTTTAACCCTTTATGCACCGAAAATTTAAACAAAACCCCAGTTGTCCACAAGAAATCTACAGAATTCAGCAGCGCTCATTAAAAGAAAAAACGTAAAAATCGGCTTTCCATGGAAACAAAAACATGAAAAGAGGCAAAACAGCGAAAATTCCTAAAAAATTGCTTCTCACCTCAATAGAAGCGCGGAATTTTCAGCGGAAACACACGGAAACGTTAATAGATGGAAGCATGTTCCAACGAATTTGGTTTGTGTTTTCGCCCATTTTCCCTACCCCTCCCCTCTAGTTTCGACGCAATTTAGGATTTGTTATTTTGCTAAATTGGATACCCTCTCTAGAATTTTGCCGAGGACTTGTTTAGGAAATAACTTTTTAGGCTTAACACTAATAGTTTCAGTCAAAGCCTATACATGGGGACAATGCAGAATGTTTGATGAAAAGAAAATTGGGGAGATAGCCAAGGAAAGAGAACGTTGGGAAAAATTCACGCTGCCAAACTGGATTAAACAGTGCCCTGAACGCCAAAAAGAGTTCAATAATCATTCGGGCATGGCGATTAAGTGCCTATACACGCCTGAAGATATTAAGGACATAGATTACATGCGGGATTTGGGGTTTCCAGGCGAATATCCGTTTACGCGGGGTTTGCACGCCACCATGTACCGTGGACGATTGTGGACTATGCGCATGTTTGCTGGATATGGCACTGCTGAAGACACAAACAAGCGGTTCAAATACTTGCTGAGTGAGGGTGAAACCGGACTCAGCACGGCCTTCGATTATCCAACAATTATGGGTTATGACTCTGACCATCCCATGGCAAGGGGTGAGGTGGGTGTCTGCGGAGTAGCCGTATCATCATTGCAGGACATGGAAATCATCTTCGACGGCATACCACTCGACAAGGTTACAACGTCCATGACAATTAATGGTCCGGCAACCGTTTTATTGGCTATGTATATTACCGTGGGCGATAAGCAAGGTGTTCCCCGCGAAAAGCTTGGAGGCACAACCCAAAACGACAACTTGAAGGAGTTTTTCGCCCAGAAGCTATGCATTTTCCCGCCAAAACCCTCCTTAAAGCTTTCGGTGGACATCATTGAGTATTGCGCTAAACACCTGCCCAAATGGAACCCAATAAGCATAAGCGGCTACCACATCCGCGAGGCAGGAGCCACCGCAGTCCAAGAGTTAGCGTTTACTCTCTGCGACGCCATAGCCTACGTG
>JAWBRY010000007.1:0-6795 GCA_038843545.1 Bathyarchaeia archaeon
AAACTGTTTCTCTGTAAGAACGAGACGTGCTTTAGCCAAAATTTCCAGGCAGATCTCCTTAAAAACAATGTCTGTGCAGCTCATCCTTGCATCGTCAATCAATTCTTTACAAGCTTGAAGGATTTGGCTGTTCAACAGCGCTCCACCCTGCAGTTAATAGCTTATTACAAAACATTAAAACACTTATGAATATAGAAACCATATTACAAATCCATGTTGACAACAAAACGCTGTGGAAGGACTTATGTCAAAAATCGGATGCAAAATGAAGAAAAAAGGCATCGTCGAGTTCGTAGGTTTCGTTGAAAACGTAGAGGACGATACAGCAAAAATAAAAATTTTCCAGAAATTTTGTGAGGGACTTAAGGGCGTGGAAAACTACTCCCACCTCATAGTCCTGTACTGGATTCATCTGCGTGACACAGAAAAAGATAGGCAAACATTACTTGTTTATCCAAAGAGGCATGCCGTAAACATTTTGACTGGTGTTTTTGCATGTAGGAGTCCATCTCGCCCAAACCCTATAGGATTATGTGTCGTGAAGCTTGTTAGAAGGGAAAACTGTACATTAACCGTTAAGGGACTTGATGCTTTAGAGAACTCCCCCATAATCGACATTAAACCATACATCCCAAAACTAGATTCGGTTCCAGATGCCCAAGTTCCAAAATGGGCATGTTAGCTTAAAGGTGAAATAGATGGATGTTGTAATTTTGGGACCGGCAGGTTCTGGTAAAAGCCTGCTGACAGCCAGCTTCGGCAAACACTTGCAAAAGGAAGGCTATACCGTAAAGTTTGTAAATTTGGATCCAGGATGCACGTTGCTCCCTTACAAGTGCGATTACGATGTACGAAGCATGTTTACAGTCGAGGAGATCATGCGAAGCGAGAGGCTTGGACTCAACGGAGCCATGTTAAGGGCTATGAAAAACTCTGCAACGTAGAGATCCCAAGCTTTGGGCGGACTTCACCATAATAGACACGCCTGGGCAACTGGAGATATTCGCCTTTCACAAGTCTGCACCGAAAATTGTTAACAGCCTTAAGAACCCGGTTGGAATATTTATAATCGATGAAACAATTGGCGTCGAAGATTTTCCCGCAGTCTATCTATACGCTTTAGCAGTTAGGTACAGGCTCGGAATAGACAATGATAACCATAGTAAACAAGGCGGACATGCTGGACGAAGCACAAGTAAAGAAAATTAAGAGTTATCTTCTCAACCCAGCAGGGCATAAGGAGAAACTAAGACCCGATGGGGTTCTTCGCGACCTTTACATCTCGCTGTCTGATATTCTTCAAAAGGTTATTCCAGCTCAGCGTATACCCGTAGTTTCAGCGAAAACAGGAAAAGGGCTGAACGAAATGTTCGACATGCTTCACGAAGTTAAATGCGTCTGCGGCGATTTAACCTAATAGAGAAATCCCTCGGTAAAGCGAAACAAACATGAAGTGAACGCCCTGCAGATCACAATGTTTATTCCGAAGATTATTCGTTAATAAAAAAGGCTTACGGAAACGGTTGAAAATGAAGAGGAAACGTCGAAAAGCTTCGGATCTATTAGACGAATTTGACCTTAAAATGATAATGGAAGCCATTAAACTCGACAAAAAACGTAGAGTAGACTATGTTGTCTAATTTTTGAGAAAACGTTAGGCAAGCAGCATCGTTCATCTAAAAATTAATCGTGTTGTTTGATATATGGGCCCAAAGTTTCTTTTAAGCTCGCTAAGAGCTTTTCATTTTCCCTTCGCGTCCTTATGGACACCCTGACGTAGTATTCGTCAAGGCCTCTAAATGTGCTACAATCTCGCACTAATATGCCGCGTAACAGCATTTTTTCTTTAAGTTGCACAGCGGTTAATCCAAACCGTCTAATGTCCATCAATATGAAATTTGCATCTGTTGGAAAAACTTTTAAACCTTTAATTTTTCCCAGCTCGTTCAAAAGAAATTTTCGTTCTTCGCTAATTAGCCTCTGGGTTGTCTTGAGATGTTCTTGATCTTCAAGGGCACTTATTGCCGCGGCTTGTGCAAGGCAGTTAACGTTCCAAGACATCTTAATTTTGGATAAAACATCTATTAAGTCCTTACAAGCAATACCGTAACCAACCCTAAGCCCGGCTAGTCCAAAAGCTTTTGTAAGCGATCTAAGGATAAACAAGTTCTGATGATTTTTGACTTCTCCAGCCAGTGAATAACGTTTTTCCTCATCTACAAACTCTATGAATGCTTCATCAACAAATACCAGCACGTTTTCCTCCATCGCCCTCTCCAATATTTTAAGGGCATCATTTTTTGGCATTAGGACGCCTGTGGGGTTGTTTGGGTTACAGAGGAAGATTGCTTTAACTTTAGGAGTCAATTTTTCCAGTAAAAGGTCCACGTCTATTTTGAAGTCCCCGTTGAACTTTAAATATGCTAGTTTGCCACCAACCTTTTTCACGGCATTTTCGTACTCTCCAAAAGTCGGCGTTGGAATTAATGCCAAATCACCTTTCTCGATGAACGCCTCACAAAATAAATAGATGAGCTCCGTAGAACCGTTTCCCACAATAACGTTGTCTGGCTCCACTTCACCTATGTAGTGGGATATCGACTTTCTCAACTGTGTGCACTCGGGGTCCGGGTAGTAAGGAATTTTCCAAAGGCTTTCATAAATCGCCTCCATGACTTTTTTAGAGGGGCCCAAAGGGTTTAAGTTGGCGCTGAAGTCCAGAATCTCTCTTGCTTCCACGTTATGTTTTTCCGCAATTTTCCAAATATTTCCGCCATGAACGCATGGTGTTATATCCCTTATTTCTTTTCTGGCCAACTCCATAATGCTTTTTCTATTCATGGTGAGCCAGCCTCGGTCTTGGTTAATGATGTATTGAAGGGTTTAATTAGAATTATTAATTCTTTGCACAAGAGCTTGGTCTGGTCAACTGAAGAGATATGCTAAAACTATGTTGAGCGGTGTTACAATTAACCCCGCAAATAGCAGGGTTGTGATATTCATAATCTTGAGCGCTTGTCGAATGTGGATGGGTGTGAGTTTAGCGTTGTAGTCATCACCCAGCTTGTAGAATCCCGGTTTCTCAAGTTGTACCCTTAAAGCTCCAGCCATCGCCGCCATTGGCCAGCCTGCATTTACGCTTTGAGTTTTATCTCTATCCCTCTTTAGAATTCTCCATGAATTCCTCCAGTCCATTCCCAGAATCGCTGCCGATAATATCATAAGCAAAGCTGTTAGGCGCGCGGGTATATAGTTTGCCAGAGTGTCAAGTGATGCTGAAAACCAGCCTATGTTTATGTGTTCCCTATCCCTATAGCCTACCATTGAATCTAAAGTGCTTATGGTTCTAAAAGCTACGGCTCCGGGGACTCCGAAAACTGCAAAGTAGAAGAGTGGTGAAGCAACCCCGTCAACGGTGCTTTCCCCGATCGACTCAACGGCTGCGGAGATTATTTGGCTAGGATTTAGGTCTTTAGGGTTACGTCTGACAATGAACGGTAGCCATTTCTTTGCTTCTTCAACTTTGCCCTCCTTTAAGGCCAACGCTATGGGCATCGTGTAGAAGCTCATACCCCTCAAGGAGAAAGTGATTTTAAGTGTGAGGGCTGCCAGGACAATGTATCCCCAGAAACCAAAAACTTTCCAAGCTACATTCAATATAATGTGTGTGGGGATTGTGAAGGCTGTTATGGTAGCCAGGCCCAGCAAAACACCCTTGGCCTTTTCGGCCTTTGGGCTTCCACCCTTGGCCCATGATTTAAGGAAAGAAATTAATCTGCCCATCCAAACAGTTGGATGAATAGGATCCGGTGGTTCGCCAAAAGCCAAGTCTATGAATAAGGCTAAGGCAAGGATAAGCATTGACGTAAGTATTCTCTCAATCGAGTTTGTCACTCTCCACTATTCTATATCCCCACTTTCACAGGGTTTCCAGCGATGTTTAGGAGCGTGGGCATTACATCGCATCCTCTGATGTGACCTAGCCCCCCGTCGTAGGCAGCTCTTTCACTGTAAACTTGAACACCGTCCGGAACCACATCATTGCATGCTATGGATATTGGGGTGGGGTCTGCTGTGTGGATTCTAAGCTTTGTGGGGGTTGCGTGGTCGGCTGTTAAGGCAATACAAACTTCATCGAGGTTGACGGCCTCGAGGATCACGCCTACCATGCGGTCTATCTTCCTAATAGCCTCAATTTTCCCGTAAACATCTCCATCGTGGCTTGCTTCATCTGAGGCTTCAACATGAACGAAAACAAGGTTGTGATTTTCAAGTGCTCTTAGCGCAGCCTCCGCCTTTGCAATAACATTTGTCCTCAGATCACCTGTCGCCCCCTCAACATGGAGAATATTCATTCCGCATAGCTTGCATACTCCCTTGATGACGTTTGCAGCGGCCACGCATGCCCCCTTTAACCCGTACTTGTCGTGAATTGAGTTTAGCTTGGGTTTAAGCCCAACCCCCCATGGGATGACAATGTTTGCGGGGGGACGACCTTCCAAAAGTCTCCTTTTGTTAACTGGATGATCCTCCAAAAGCTTATTTGATTTCACCACCAATTCACGGAGCATTTGTGCTGTCCTTTGAGCTTTAGGCGAATTATCTTCAGGTCTTATGGATTCTATAGCTGGGCGGGAGATCTTTGGCTGCTCAGCTTTAATGTTTGGCGATAGGTTCTCGCCTTTCAGTATGAGCACACCTTTATGCCCACCAATATGCTTGAAAACAACCTCCACACCATGGTTTTTCAGTTTCATGTCTTCCAGGGATCTGGCAAGCTCTTCAGCCTCTAAACCGTTAATCCTCCCAGCCCTCTCATCCACAATTCTGAAATCGCCGTCTACCGTTGCAAAATCACATCTGAAAGCCAAGTCAGACTCTTCTATCGGTATTCCTGCGCCCGCCGCTTCAAGTCCTCCCCTCCCCTTATAGACATGAGAGTAATCGTAGCCCAAAAGAGCCAAGCAAGCCACGTCGCTTCCCGGAGCCAAACCAGTCCCAAGCACTGTTAGAAGCCCTGAAACCCCAAGTGAAGCCAGCTTGTTCATGTTACCAGCTCTGGCCGCCTCTAACGGTGTTAAGCCGCCAAGCTCCTTAATGGGGCGGTCAGCCATGCCGTCGCCTATAATTATAAGAATTTTCATTGTCCACGTAATTGGATGGATAAACCGTACAATATAAACCTTCTTGAAGCATGTTACCGCTGCCAGTAACGCGCCAACGCTTCAAGAGCTGCTTGAAAAGTATACTTATCGGGTATTACGTCAGCAGGTGTGCCCTCTTCCTCAAGCGACCTCGCTGTGACGGGCCCTATTGCCACTATTGTTAATTTCTCCCTCATAAGCTTCTTCAACTCATCAAGCGACATTTGGCTGAACATGTCAAAGAAGTTTTTAACGCTCTTTGGGCTTCCAAAAACTATGGCGTGTATACGTCCGGAAGTCAGATCCCTAAAAAACTTTCTGGCCGCATTCGCCCCTTTGCACCCTTTATTCTCGTATAGGTAAACCTCATTGACTTCAGCGCCGCAGCTAGCTAATTCGTTCCTCAACTGCGTGCCGGCTCCCTTGGCTCTGAAAGCATACACTTTTTTCCCTCGGGCTCCAAGTGTTTTAAGGGTTTCAGTTACTCCCTTAGAGCTGAATTCGCTTGGGATTATCCCCACGTGTATACCCGCCTTCATAAGAGCTTGAGCCGTCTTAGGGCCAACTGCCACCACAACGGTGTTCATAAGAATCTTCTTCAACGCCTCAAGGCTGACCAGTTTTTCAGCTTGGTTTAGAAAAAATTTCACACCGTTTACGCTCATGAAGACCGTGTAATCCACACGGCCATTCTCCAAGGCCTTAAAAAAGTTCTTAAGCTCAGCCGTTACGTCCAGCGGTTTCGGCTCTAACGTTGGCATGTTGTATGGTTTGCCGCCCATTTTTCGTATTAGCATGAGGGTTTCCTGGGCTTGTTCCTTGGACCTTGTCACAGCTATTGTTTTGCCCATTAAGCTAAGGGCTTCTTGAACCATGCAAGTTTCCAGCCTAATTTGACAACTTCGCCTATCACAATGACAGATGGGGATTTGAAGCCGTGTTTTCTGGCTTTCTCAGCTATGTCGGATAGCTGGCTAATGAGTGTTCTCTGTTTATCCGTTGTTCCCCACTCGATTATGGCGGTTGGTGTTTCCGGTTTTAAGCCTGCTTCCAGCAGCGACCTTACAATATCAGCTAGGGGCTCTAAACCCATGAGCACCACGATGGTGTCCACAGCTCCGGAAAGTTTTCTCCAGTCAACCCTCTTAGCTGCGTCTGCTGCTTGGCTTCCGGTGACGATGGCGACGGATGAAGCGTAATTCCGGTGAGTTACG
The DNA here is from genome assembly GCA_038843545.1 of Bathyarchaeia archaeon. Taxonomy (GTDB): domain Archaea; phylum Thermoproteota; class Bathyarchaeia; order Bathyarchaeales; family Bathycorpusculaceae; genus DRVP01. The sequence continues at coordinate 6,359 of JAWBRY010000007.1, forward strand.
GGAATACCCGCGTAAGCTGGTACAGCTAAAGCTGAAGTCACTCCGGGAATAACCTCAAAGGGTATGTTGTTGTCTACAAGAGCCTCAGCTTCTTCTCCGCCCCTACCAAAGAGGAAGGGGTCTCCACCCTTAAGTCTGACAACGGTTTTGCCTTCCATGGCTGCCTTAACCATAAGCTTGTTAATTTCCTCCTGTGTCATTGCATGTTCTCCAGAAGCCTTTCCCGCGTATACTTTCTCAGCGTTTTCAGGTGCAAGTTTCAATATTTCCTCCCCAACAAGTCTGTCATATATAACTAAGTCAGCCTCTCTTAGGGCTTCAAGGGCTCTTAAGGTTAACAGCTTCGGGTTTCCCGGACCAGCTCCGACGATGTAAACTTTACCAGATCCCATACTTCTCCTTCCACTGCAACTTTAGCTCCTCAGCTCCTTTATCGA
>JAWBRY010000007.1:6805-29957 GCA_038843545.1 Bathyarchaeia archaeon
CAACCCTTCGGCCTAAACTTTCAGCTTCTTCCACGTCAGCCTCAGCCGAAGCTTCAATTTTCAATTTGCCATCAAACGATAGTATGCATCCGTAAAGCGAAAGTTTTCTCCCCTTGGCATGGGCATAGGAGCCTATTGGAAAATGGCAGCCTCCCCCGATTGAGGAAATAAGGCTCCTCTCAGCCGTAACTTCAGCCCTAGTGGTGGAATCGTCAATAGCCTTAAGGATTTCTATTACGTCACCCCTGTCCCTCCTAGTAACCACGGCAAGGGCCCCCTGACCCGCTGTAGGTGTTATAATTTCGGGCGAGAATACTTCAGCTGCAAGGTTTTTTAGGCCTAGCCTCTCAAGCCCGGCTAAAGCGATTATTATGGCGTCTACTTCGCCCTGCATCACCTTCCGCACTCGTGTATCCACGTTTCCCCTTATGGGTTTAACCTCAATATCCGGGCGGAGATGCTTAACTTGAGCCATTCTGCGAAGGCTGCTTGTTCCAACAATGGCCCCTTTTGGCAGCTTATCTAAAGTGGCATAATCTTTAGACACTAGAGCCTCTAGGGGCGAGTCCCTCTTTGGGATGGCTGCTAACACTATTTCGTCTTGGCTCCCAATGGTTGGCACATCCTTTAAACTGTGAACCGCAAAATCCACCTCTCCTCGGATCAGCGCTTGGTCTATCTCCTTCTCGAAGATTCCCTTTCTGCCTATGGAGTAAAGGGGTTTCCTATTCAAGTCGCCAATAGTCTTTATCACCCTAACCCTAAACTCTACATCTGGGCGGAGAGCCCTCAAGCTTTTAAGAACGGCTTCTGTTTGTATAAGCGAGAGTTTGCTTCCCCTTGTTCCAACAGTTAACATCATGTCGCTATCCCTTGGCGGCAGCGGCTAAGGCTTTGTCAAAAGCCTCTATTGTCAATTCAAGGTCTTCTCCTGAGTGTGCAGTTGAGAGGAAACAAGTCTCAAACTGGGATGGAGGCACAAATATTCCATTCTTCAAAAGCTCCGTGAAGTATCTGTAGAATTTCCGCGTGTCGGAAAGCTTGGCTGTGGAATAATCAACAACATCTTGCCGCGTAAAAAATATCTGAAACATCGACGCTAAACTGTTTACTTTTACCTCTAGGCCATGGCTTTGACTCAAATCCTCTAAAGCCTTCCTAAGAGTTGTGCAGTTCCTTTCAAGTTCTGGATACACTTGACCTCTGTTTTCTGCGAGAAACTTTACGGTGGCATATCCAGCGGCCACCGATAATGGGTTACCACTGAACGTTCCAGCTTGATAAACACCCCCAACCGGGGAGACTTTCTGCATTATCTCCTTCTTCCCACCATATGCCGCCATGGGGAGGCCTCCACCCATGACCTTACCAAGCGTAGCCATGTCTGCCTTAACACCATAATACTCTTGACACCCGCCGAGGGAAACCCTAAAACCTGTTACGATCTCGTCGAATATCAGTATGGAGCCATATTCCCAAGTGAACTTCCTCAGGCGTTCAAGATATCCTTTAGCTGGGAGTATGAGGCCTGAGTTGGCTATCACAGGCTCTATTATGACGGCTGCTATTTCATTTCCTTCCCGCTTAAACGTTTCTTCAAGGGCTTCGAAGTTGTTATATGGAAGAACTATTGTGTTTTTAGCTGCCTCCTCGGGCACCCCTAAAGAGCTTGGCATCCCAAACCATGCAGCTCCGGAACCTGCTTTCACCAGCACGCTGTCATGGGAGCCGTGAAAACACCCCTCAAACTTCACTATTTTCTTCCTTCCAGTAAAGCCCCTTGCAGCCCTTATGGCGTGCATGGTTGCCTCAGTTCCGGAGTTTACAAGTCTTAACATTTCCATGCATGGGTAGATCTCGCACAAAAGCTCGGCAAACTCAACCTCCAAAGGTGTTGGAGCCCCATATACTGTCCCCTTACGAAGCTGCGGGTTAAGGGCTTCGGCTATATGCTTGTTGGCGTGCCCGAGGATGAGGGCTCCATAGGCCATGCAATAGTCTATGTAACATTCCCCGTCAACGCTATAGAGTCTTGAACCTTCGGCTCTCTCCACAAAGAAGGGGTGGGGCTGAAAGGCCCTAACTGGGCTGTTAACTCCGCCTGGCATTAGAGTTTTAGCCCTTTCATAAAGTTCCAGAGAAATATTCCTCTTTACCGGTTCAGCCATGAAGCAGCCTCCTTTGCGAAATATGTTATTATCATGTCGGCTCCTGCACGCTTTATTGCCGTAAGAACCTCTAATACCGCGGCTTTTTCGTTAATCCAACCCATTTGAGCCGCGGCCTTAATCATGGCGTATTCACCGCTTACATTGTAGGCGGCTATTGGCACGTTGAAATGCTCCCTCGCTAGGCATATCACATCCAAGTATGCCAGTGCCGGCTTAACCATAACTATGTCAGCTCCCTCCATTATGTCAAGTTCGATTTCTCTAAGCGCTTCCCTCGAGTTTCCAAAAGCCATTTGGTAGTCTTGCCTGTCACCGAACCTCGGCGTGGACTCCGCCGCTTCCCTGAAGGGACCATAAAAGCACGACGCGAATTTAGCGGAATAAGCCATTACACCAACATCTTTGAAACCTGCATCGTCAAGAGCCTCCCTAATACACTTCACTTGACCATCCATCATGCTTGACGGCGCCACAATGTCTGTCCCGGCCTGTGCGTGGCTCACAGCGATTTTGCCAAGGGCTTCTAATGTTGCGTCGTTGTCGACGCGGCCGCCCTTTATTATGCCGCAATGTCCATGAGATGTGTAACCACATAGACAGACATCGGTTATGACAACGGCTTCATCGCCGAACTCGTTCTTCAACATCCCAACAGCCTTTTGGACGACTCCGTCTTCCGCGTAGGCCGATGAGCCAACTTCATCCTTGTGTGAGGGAATGCCAAAAAGCAATACGGCTTTTATCCCTAGGGCAATGGTTTCCCTGACTTCGTCGATAAGGCTTTTCAACGTTTGCCTAAAGCAGCCGGGCATAGACTTTATTGGTACCGGTGAATCCGCAGCCTCGTCAACGAAGATTGGATAAATGAGGTCGCTTGGGTGCACCTTTGCCTTAAAAGTTAGACTTCGCATTTGGGAAGTTCGCCTGAGTCTCCTCATTCTAACATACGGAAACATCTCGACCCCACAAGCAGCCTACTTTTAAACATAACCATTTAAACATTAAAATCACCTTTCATTTCCAAGTATCGCGGGTAGCCTTCAATAATTTTTAATGCTTCAGTGTAAGCTGCATCAAAATTTCCTGCCTTAATAAGCTCATTTACCCGCCTGTCAAATAACACCTTACTTATTATTTCGCGTCGCAATCTGTAGTCTTTAACTTTCTCCCTGAGAATCTTACGTATAAGCTGACTGAGCTCGATTTGCAAAAGGTGTTCCGGCTTTACGGCCTCTTTAAACTTCATCATTATAAATCTAGCCATCGCAGGGCTTTTTCCACCGGTGGACACTGCAACCTTCACGTCACCTATGCTGGCACGCGCTGGAAACGCGAGGTCGCTTATGGATGGATTGTCTATAGCGTATACAAGGCAGCCTTCAGCCTTAGCCTTTAAAGCCAGTTCAGCGTTTATGGATGGGTTGTCAGTGGCAGCTATCAGCAACAAGGGTTTTGGAACGAGTTCCTTAAGAAAAACGTCAACATCCCTAACCTCAGTTTCAACGAGCACAACCTTTCCCTCAGTCTCGAGTTTCCTAAAACCTTCTCGGAAGGTTTTACTGTAAACCTTGACTTTAGGGTTCTCCTCAAGAAGATTCAGCACTTTTTTATAGCTTTCCATACCGCCTCCAACAACCACAACACTTCTTCCTGAAAGCTTAAGGTCTAAAAGCAGGATTATGACCCCCTTTCAATCGTGAATGGCTCATCCCAAAAACTTGATGTTAAAAGTCTCTTAAACTTCCCGCAAATGTTCAAGTTTCCTTTAGAAATGTGAGGGGCTTTAGCCAGTTTCAGCAACTCGTCAATTTTAATGTATCGCTCAACAGTTTCCAAGGCTTTTTTGCAAAAAGTCTCATATCTTATCTCAACTTCAGGAATCATTCCGCGTTCCTCTAACTCCATCCTAGGAACGAGGCCTAGCAGACTTACACCGTACTTTTTGAAGGCTTGATCCGTTACGCGTTCAACCTCTTCGGACATATAACTAAGTCTCAATTTGTTCAGTATTACGCCTGCCACCTCTGCACCCAAGTTTCTTAATAGGGCGATGTGACTAAGAGCGTCCACTAAAGCCCCCTCAAGCCCACTCTTGTCGCATCCAACAATCAGTATGAGGGGTATACCCGCAGCCACCGCCACTTCAAGAGTAGATGAGGGGTGTTCAACATTTTCATTCAATAAACCAGTTAAGTCGCCCATTGCCCCCTCAATCAGCAATAGGCTATGGTTGCATGTCGCCTTTAATACGGCCTCCTCTAGGAGGGTCCAACCGCTGCTCCCTATCCTTATGGAGGAGTAAGGCATCATAGTCTCCTTTGTAAGGTATAAGGCTGGAACAATATCCCTTATATCGCCTCCCACCTTCAACACGCCTACATTGATGCCTCTCCTTCTTAGGGCTCCTGCCACACCAGTTAGAATGAACGTTTTGCCAGCGCTGCTTTCTGTGGCCGTGAAAAGTAGGCATGATGGTGACGGGTTATAAGTGCGGTTCTGGTCAATATATAGTCCTGTGGCAACTCCAAGTTCCTCCTTCATTTCGGCTTGAAGTTTTACGTTTGCCTCTTTTATGGCTTCAAACTCTTCGGGAGATATTCCGAGCGACCTTTTTATACCTTCCAAGATCGCTGGGTTTTCATCTAATAGGGCGTGAACCAGGACGCCTACAACATTTCCCTCTTTATTTGAAACTCCTGAAACAATCTCTTGGGGACTGTCTCGATAGTTCATGCGCTTAACCCTTGAAACCAAGATGGGTTTGGCATCCCCCTTAATCGTCACACTTCCATACGTGTGACAGTGGAAACCCGTTACGTCCACTCCAACCTCTTCTGTGAGGAAGCTTCGCCCCACAACGGAGGCTGTAACTCTGTCTGTGCATATTAAGGGCGAAAACTCTACATCGAGAAGGCCAAGACCCTTTTTGACTATTGGGGTTGGTGAAAGTCTGCCAACGTCGGTGGCTTTAGCCAGTATTTGAAAACCTGCGCATACTCCAAGTAGGAATCCCCCCGACTCGGCTATGCGCAAAACCTCTTTTGGAAGGTTTCCGCCGAACCCTGACTCCACAAGGCTTCCACCCGGTATTATAAGCATGTCGAGAACTTCAGAGGCGGGTTTACCCTCAACAACACCGTCTTCCCTCACTAAATGGGTGGGCAGGTTGCCGAACTTTTCAAAACACGGCAAGGCTCCGGGTACATAAACCAGGCCAATTTTGTGCTTTAGTTGGATGATTGCCACCTCGCTGAGGTGCAATAAGGCTTATATTATTTGCGCATATTTAAGTTGATTGGACGGTCCATCCATCCATGAGGGCAGCAACCTACGTTTTTGATATACTGAACGTCCGGATAACTTACCGGAAAGCCCGCGTTCCATTGTTAGAGACCGTCTTCTTTAAGAACTTGGACAAAGCCTATGATGAAATATTGGCTTTCGACAACGTCTCAGAATGTGTTATTTTACAGACATGTAACCGTGTTGAGCTCTACGCTGTATGTGCCCATGGAAAAACCACGGCTGAGCAGCTCACAAGCTACCTTATCAATAGAGCAGAGGTTATGAAGGAGGAAGCTTCAAGAGCTGTGGAGACTTCATATAACCATGAAGCATTAAAACACCTGTTCTACGTGGCATCGGGCCTTGACTCAATGATTCTGGGCGAGAACGAAATCCTAGGCCAAGTTTGGGACGCCTACTTGACTGCGGAATCCCGCGGGGCTGCTGGACCCATACTTAAAACGGTCTTTAGGAAGGCTGTGAGTGTTGGGAGGAGGGTGCGCAGCGAAACCGACATCGGAAAGGGATCGGTTTCATTCGGTTCTGTATCGGTTAAGCTTGCCGAGGAGCTTTTGGGAGGACTTAACGGCAAAAACGTTCTAGTTATAGGCGCAGGTGAAATGGGGACGTGTGTGGCTAAAGCTCTCCATCGCCACAGGCCAAACGCCATATTCATCGCGAACAGAACGTACCAGAGAGCTGTGAGGTTGGCTGAGGAAGTTTCAGGGAAGGCTCTGATGTTTGACAAACTTGGGGAAGCCCTAATAACAGCTGACATTGTAATCTGCGCAACCGCAGCCCCCCACTATGTGCTGACTAAAGATGTGGTGAGTAAAGCTTTGAATAAACGCAATGGCAGATCGCTACTGATAATTGACATTTCAAACCCAAGGAACGTTGAGGAGTCTGTTGAGGAGCTGGCGGGGATTAAACTGTATGATATTGACGATTTTCAAGCTATTATTGAAAGGAACTTGGCTGAGAGACGAAAAGGTGCAGAGGCCGCCGCCATGATAATAGAGGAGGAGCTGCACCAGCTTTGTAAGGAAATAAGGGAGCAATGTATTAGAGACTTAATATCTCGAGTTGTATCGAAGTCTGAGGAAATGCGGAAGAGGGAGCTCGCAAAAGCCCTCAACATGTTAGGTGGGGTTGGCGACAAGGAGCGTAGGATAATCGAAGACTTAACGAGGTCCATTCTCAAAAAAGCTTTGCTTCCAATTGTTGAAAAGCTTAAGTCAGCAGCTTTAAACGGCGACAACCAACTCGTTGAGGATGCGGCAAAGCTGCTTGGTATTGAAGAATTTAGCTTACTCCAATGGAGTGACGACGATGGATAATGTGGGCTTAATATTAGTGGGGCATGGAAGCAGAAACCCGCAGCATAAAGAGAGCGTCGAGAGGCTGGCTAATATTATACGCTCTAGGGCAAGGTTTAAAATTGTGGAAACGGCTTACATGGTCATTAACACGCCCAGAATAGAGGAAGCCATCGAGGCTGCCTCCAGAAATGGAGCCAAAAAGATTGTACTCATCCCGGTTTTTATGGTTGCTGGAACCCACACAACGAGAGACATCCCAAAAGTTCTAGGGCTAGATGAAGGGGAGCGGGTGGCGAAAAGAGATGGCTTGGAGATAATATATGGTGACCCCATGGGTCCAGACTGGAGAATTGCCGAGATTATTGAAGAGAGGGCTTTTCAAGCCTTAGCCCTCAGTGTTGGTGAAAACGTTGACGCAGGCCAGCCTCTAACATCAACCGCCCTCTTCAACAGAAGCATAGAGAAAGTCAGACAAGTTCTTGGAGGTTTCTTGGAAAACGTGCCTAGGAATCATGCTAAAATCATTGAGAGAATTGTGCACGCAACAGCGGATCCTGAGCTTGGCATGCTCACCTTTATAAGTGGTGGAGCCGTTGACGCCGGTGTTAATGCTATAAGGGCTGGAGCCAAAGTGATAACTGACGTAAAAATGGTTATGGCTGGTATAAATGTCTCTAAACTGAAAAAGTTCGGCGGAAAGGTTGAATGCTACGTGAATGAGGCGGAGGCCTTAAGGATTGCCAAAGAAGACGGTGTAACCCGGGCGGCCGCGGCCATGCGTTTGGCTGTAGAAAGGGGATTGGATGGAGCTATAGTGGTCATTGGAAACTCTCCAACGGCGGCTTTTGAATTGGCTTCGGCCGTTGATAAAGGCGAAGCTGAACCCGCCCTTATAATAGCTACACCTGTTGGCCTCATAGGGGCTGCGGAGGCCAAAGAAGCCGTTATGAAGCTGTCGGTGCCCCATATAACGATCAGGGGGCCTAGAGGCGGCAGTTCAGCCGCAGTTGCGGTATTTAACGCGTTGTTGGAGCTTGCCGAATCCACATTTGAAGGGGGTCAGGTTTGAGGTTTTTAAAATATGGCATTTCAACCGGTGCGTGTGCCGCTGCTGCCGCTAAAGCTGCGGCTCTTGTCCTGATGGGAAACCCTGTTGATCATGTTGGCGTTCCAACACCTATAGGCCTTCGCCTTGAGGTTCCCATTGAAGGCTGGCGGAAACTTGACTCTGAAAAAGCCGTGGCTTGGGTTGTTAAGGATGCGGGTGATGACGTAGACGTCACGGATGGACTTAGGATTTACACAACCGTTAAGCTAACAGACAACGGTGAAATAACTATTTTGGGCGGGGAGGGGGTTGGCAAGGTCACTAAGCCTGGGCTTCCAATTCCCATTGGAGAATCCGCCATAAACCCCGTTCCAAGAATGATGATTAAAGAGGCTTTGAAGGAGGTTCTTCCTCAAGGAAAGGGAGCCGAGGTCCTGATTGAGGTCCCTGGAGGAGTTGAGGTTGCGGAGAAGACGCTTAACTCGAAGCTGGGCATAGTTGGAGGCATATCAATTCTTGGAACAGGCGGTATCGTTAAACCATGCTCGCTTGCAGCTTATAGACGGTCGCTTGTACCCCAAATAGACGTCGCGCTTTCCAGCGGACATAAGCGTTTGTTCCTTGTTCCGGGAAATATAGGCGCAAAAGCGGCTAGGCTTCTATTTAATGCTCCAGAGGACGCCATTGTGCAGCGACGCCATTGTGCAGACAGGCGATTTTATTGGCTACATGCTTCGAAAAGCCGTGGAGAAAGGGGCTGAAGACATTGTCCTCTTGGGGCATGCGGGAAAACTTGTGAAGCTGGCAGCCGGCGTTTTTAACACACATCACAAGGTTGCGGATGCAAGGCTAGAAGTTATAGCTGCATACGCCGGAGCTGTAGGGGCTGACGGCAAGCTGGTCAAGAGAATATTGGACTCCAACACCACGGAAGAGGCTATCAGGCTGCTTAAGGATGTTAACCTTGTAAGGCAGACATTTGACATGATTGCTGAAAAGGCAAGGCTCAAGTGCATCGGCGCTCTAGGGGGCAAAGCCAGAATAAGCGTTGTGATAGTTTCTCTTGACGGGGAGATTTTAGGGGTGAGCGGGCAGAGTGTGTTGGAAGATGGTTAAAATCTACATAGTTGGCGCTGGCCCAGGTTCCCCGGAGTATGTAACTCCTATAGCCAGAAGAATTGTTCAGAACGCATGTGTTGTTGTTGGCTCGGAGAGGGTTCTTGAACTTTTCAAATCCGACATTAAAGGCGAGGTTGTGGTGCTTACGGCTAAAAATTTTAAACAGGCTGTTGGTTACGCGTTGGAATGTGCCAAAAAGGGGAAAAACGCAGCGTTGATATCCACCGGTGACCCGTGCTTCGCAGGCCTTCTCAGAACGGTCTTAAAGGAGTTCGGCGAGGATTTAGACCTCGAAGTTATACCGGGAATAAGCTCCGTGCAAGCTTGCGCCGCACGTTTAAGGATATGCTGGGACAATGCTGCTTTACTTAGCTTTCACGAAGGAAACGAAGAAAATAAAACAGTGCTTCTTGAGGTTTTGAAAAGCGGCAAAACAGCTATAATACTGCCAGATCCAAAAAACTTTACACCCAAAGACATAGCGCGCTTCCTCATAAGCAAAGGTGTAGACGGTGAAATGCAAACATTCATATGTGAAAACATGACGCTTAAAGAAGAAAAAGTGATTCGATGCACATTAAAGGATGCTGCCTCGCTGGAGACTGGAAGCCTATGTGTCATGGTTATAGTTCCAAAAGGGAGAGCCCATGTGGAGATATAGAACTCCAGGCGTGCCAGACGAATTTTTTGTGACTAGCGGCGGTGTTCCAGGCCCAACAAAGGAGGAGATTAGAGTTATAACGATATGTAAGGCGAGGCTCAGGGAAGGGGGATATGTTGTTGATGTTGGATGCGGGGTTGGAAGCCTCACGGTTGAAGCGGCGCTTATAGTGGGACCGGCAGGGAAAGTTTTTGCACTCGACGAAGATGTGGAGGCTGTTGAGGCTACAAGGCTTAACGTTGCCAGGTTCGGGGTTCAAGATCACGTTCACGTAATTCATGGAAAAGCTCCAGAGGCGCTGAAACCACTCCCACAAGTGGACAGTGTGATAGTGGGTGGAAGCAGGTCTTTGGCTGAAACCCTTGAAGCTGCTTGTGAAAAACTTAAAGCTGGAGGAAGGTTAGTGGTTAACGCTGTCACTCTAGAGACAGCCTATGAAGCTGTAAAAAAGATTAGGGAGCTCGGCCTAGGAGAGCTTGACCTGACACTGGTATTCGTTGCTAAGGGTAGGTTTGCGGAGGCTGGAGCGATGATGCTTTCGAGGAACCCAATATTCGTCGTGTCCGCCACAAAAGTTTAGGGGAGGGAAACTGTTGCCTGGCAAACTTTTTGGTGTAGGTGTGGGCCCCGGAGACCCTGAACTCTTAACTTTGAAGGCTGTAAAAGTTTTGAAAAGCGTGGATGTGGTGTTTGCTCCGAAGGCTCGGGCGGACAAGCCTAGCCTGGCCCTCAAAGTTATCAAGCCTATACTAAAGGAGCGCCAGAAAACTGTTGAGCTTGTTTATCCAATGGTTATGGATCCAGCGGTTTTGGAAGCTTTTTGGGAGCGTAACGCTGAGATCATTGCATCTGAGCTGAAGCTCGGAAGGGATGCGGCCTTCGTGACGCTTGGAGATCCAATGTTATACAGCACATTCATATACACCTACAAGAAGGTTGCGGCAAAGGTTCCAGAAGCCCGCGTAGAAGTGGTCCCCGGAGTTACAGCCATAACCATGTGCGCCGCTCTTTCCATTACACCAATAGCGGAAAGGGATGAAGCTGTGGTAATAGTTCCATCAACAGTCCCATTGAAAAAAATTAAGGAGCTGGCCGGACATGCGGATACTCTTATCGTTGTAAAGGGGTTAAAGGGTTTAAAGGATTTAGCCGCAGTTCTCATTGAAGCCGGTTTCAGCGAAGCGTCACCCATTGTTCTAATTAAGGCTTCAGAGTTTTCAAGAGAGGAAGTTATGTCTGGCCGGCTTGGTGAACTATGCATGCGGGACGTCGGAGACTCATACTTCTCAATGTTGATAGTTAAGAGGGTGCAAGCATGCCCGGTAAAGTATACATAGTCGGCGCTGGACCCGGAGACCCCAAACTGATAACGCTTAAGGGTAAAGAGGTCCTCGAGAGGGCTGATGTGGTAATTTATACGGGCTCCCTTCTGAATCCGGAAATCTTGAAATATGTTAAGAAGGATGCAGAGCTTTATGACAGTGCAAAAATGTGTATGGAGGAAATCGTTCAAAAGATTGTTGATGCCGCGCGCAAGGGAAAATCTGTTGTACGACTTCACGATGGAGACCCAAGCATTTACGGGGCTGTCAAGGAGTTAATGGACGCCCTTGAAGGGCATGGTATAGAGTATGAGGTGGTTCCCGGGGTAAGCAGCTTACAGGCCGCCGCCGCATGTCTGAAAAGGGAGTTAACCCTACCCGGAGTGAGCCAAACGGTTATAATTACTAGACCCGGCGGGAGGACTCCTGTCACGGAGGCAGACACCCTTGAAAAATTGGCCGCGCACGGTGCTACGATGGCTATATTCTTAGGGGTCCAGCGGATAGAAACCATAGTAAAGAGGCTTAGAGCTGGAGGCTACCGGGAGGACACACCAGTGGCAGTTGTGTATAAGGCTTCCTGGCCCCAACAGAAAATCGTTAAGGGAACTCTTTCAGACATAGCTGAAAAAGTTAAGGTTGAAGGATTAAAAAGCACCGCGTTGATCCTTGTCGGGGAAGCCATAGAGCCAAGGGCCTATAAACGATCCAAATTGTATGATGCGGGTTTCACCCACTCCTTCAGAAGGGACGAGAAGAATGTTTGAAAAGGGTGTGGCAATAGTTTACGTCACTTCAAAAGGCTCGGAAGTGGCACATAAAATAGCAGATGTGCTAAGGGGTTCAGGGATAAAGTGCACGGTATTCGCTCCCGAAAAACATGCACGCGAGGGCGAACAGCCTTTAAAGGGTTCTCTCAGCGATGGGATGAAGGACATTTTTGGCTTGTTTGACGCTATTGTTGGGATTATGGCAACTGGCATACTGATTAGAGTCATAACACCCCTACTGCGCGGCAAGCTCATGGATCCAGCGGTAGTATGCGTTGACGTTGCAGGCCGTTTTGCAATTAGCCTCCTCTCCGGTCACCATGGCAGGGCAAATCATCTGGCTAGGCTTGTAGCAGCCGGGATTGGAGCTGTCCCCGTCATAACAACAGGCTCAGATGCTGTTGGAAGAAAGAGCATAGAGGAAATTGCGAGAAGCTTACATTGTGACATTTTAAATCCGGAAAGGCTGGTAAATGTTAACGCTTTAATCGTTGATGAACGAAGAATCGTGTTATTGTTTGTAGGCTTTGAACCCTCAAAAGTTCCAAGCAGCATTTATGGTTATGAAGCCTTCGCTGTTAAGACTCTCGAGGAAGCCCATGCTGTTTTGGATAAATTTGACGGCGGAATCCTTGTGGTGAGGAATGCGCTTGACGTTCCAATGGATTTCGGGAAACCGGTGATTTTAATTAAGCCTAAAAAGATTGTAGTCGGCGTTGGAGCCAGAAAGGATGCAAGCTCCATGGAGGTTTTAGAAGCCATTAAAAGGGGTTTGGACGCTGTTAATGTTCCTCTCGCTTTTGTTCAAGCTCTCGCCACCATAGAAATTAAAAAGGAGTCTGAAGGTATTATTGCCGCCGGAGAGATGCTGGGGATCCCCGTCCATTTCATAAGCGTGAATGAGATACGCAAGTTTAACCGTGGAGATCTTACATTCGAATCAGAAGTTGTAAAGAAGCATATTGGGGTTGGCGGGGTTTGTGAGAGGGCGGCATTAATAGCAGCTGGGAGGGATGCACGATTAATACTGAAGAAAATGAAGCTTGGAAGGGTTACGGTCGCCGTGGCGGAGGCCGGATAGCAGTAGTCGGCATTGGTCCAGGCTCTTTTGAACACATGACGTTTAAGGCTAGGATGGAAATTGAAAATGCAGACGTTGTTGTGGGATATAAAACGTACGTCGATCTCGTTAAGCCTCTGATAAAAGCTACGGCTGAGGTTGTTGCTGGAGGTATGGGAGGGGAGGTTGAAAGAGCAAGGATAGCCGTTAAAAAGGCGCTTGAAAATAAAAGGGTTGTTGTGATAAGCAGTGGAGATGCGGGAGTTTATGGTATGGCTGGGCCCGTGCTGGAGGCTGCCCAAAGTGAGGGTGCAGAAATTCCTGTGGAAATTGTTCCCGGGGTGACTGCGGCCACAGCTGTTGCTGCGAAGCTTGGTGCACCCATAATGGGAGACTTTGCAGTGATAAGCCTAAGCGACATATTAACCCCTTGGAGTGAAATTGAAAGGCGTCTCAAGGCTGCTGCTGAAGCAGACTTCGTGATTGTGCTTTATAACCCGCAAAGTGAAACCCGAAAGGAACCTCTGGCTAAGGCTTACGCCATACTAACCGAGTACAGAAGCCTTAACACACCTGTGGGCCTTGTTCAGAACGTGGGTAGGAAGGGCGAAAAAGTAGTCATAACAACCCTTGGGGAAATGATGGGTCAAAACATAGATATGAATACAACCATAATTGTTGGCAGCTCAAAGACCAAGGTTGTGAATGGCAGGATGGTCACTTCAAGAGGTTACAACTTGGGACGGAAGGAAGCGAATAATAAAGGCTAAACGTTTTCATCCATCAAAGGGGCGTACAGAGGCCTATCGACGGCTTAGCAGCCTATGAATTTCCTTTCTAGCCTCGCCTATGGTTAATGGGAGACTATTGCCCACTGGAAGCTTATCCTCAACCTTAAGTATTTCAAAGAGGTGGGTTATCCTCGGCAAGCGGAGATTTACACTTCTCAAAGTCGCGGTGTTAGAAAACACGTCCTTCAGCGGGCCCTCAGCAACAACTCTTCCAAGATTAAGTATGTAGATCTTGTCCGTGCAGAGGGGCACAAAGTCCACGTCATGGGTTGCTATTATTATGGTTAATCCAAGCTCCCGGTTGAGTTTAAGTAGTAAGTCAAGGATTCTGTTAACGGTTCTTGAGTCAAGGTTTGCTGTTGGCTCGTCAAGCACTATTACTTCAGGCTTCATGGCTAAAACACCCGCTATGGCCACGCGCTTTTTCTGTCCCTCGCTGAGCTTGTGGGGTGGCTTGTGTTCAAGGCCTTGAAGCTCCACAACTTCAATGGCCCATCTGACGCGTTCCTCAACCTCTTCAACTGACAATCCGAGGTTTCGAGGGCCGAAGGCAATATCATCTATAACCGTCGGCGCGAAAATTTGGTCATCCGGATTCTGGAATACGAGGCCAATCTTTTGCCTCACAAAGTCTAAGTTGGATTCGGAGATTTCCTTTCCTAGAACCTTCACTTTGCCGCTTGTGGGTTTAAGCAGGCCGTTGAAGTGGTGTAGAAGGGTTGACTTTCCAGCTCCGTTTGGGCCGAGTATGGCTATTTTCTCGCCACTTTTAGCTGTGAAGTTGACATCTTTAAGGGCCACTGTACCATCCGGGTATGTATAACACAGGTTAACCGTTTCAATGACGTATGCTGTCATCGCCGCCACCTGAAAGGTTAATACAATAACAGCTTGTCAACGGTTATTAGCACAGCGAGACCTATAAGGCATGTTAACCCATATAATGCTTCGCGAGTTGATATAGGCTTGCTTTTGAAGGTGAATAATCCCCTATCGCCCTTGTAGCATCTTGAGGACATGGCGTTACCCATCACCACGGCGCGGTCATAGCTTCTTATGAGAAGCATTCCTAAAAGTGTAGCGTAATTCCTCAACCTCCCAAGGTAGCCAACGCTCTTTGAATAACCACAACGCGACTGCTGCGCCCTATAAATTGTCTCAGCCTCCTCAGAAAGCACGAAAACACACCGGAGCATTAGGAGGGTAATATCCAGAAGCACCGAGGGCACATGGAACCAGGCAAGCGCCCCAACTATTTCTATGATGGATGTGGTCTGTGTTAGAAGGGCTAAAACGCTAATGGCTGCAATGCAACGGCTGGCAATGATTATTCCAAACCAAACTCCCTCAGCAAAAATTGGAAGCGAAAAGATGGGAGTTTTGGCGATGACTGTTGACCCATAAGTGAACGGTTGGATAACCGAAATTACTATTATGATGTATAAAGGGTTAAGCAATCGCTTCAAGTAAAGCCGTAGCTTAACACGGCTTGCCGCGGCAATAAGCGCGCAGGCGGCTGTGATGGCTAGGGCTGTTTGCCAGCGTGCGAAAATCATGACAGCCAAGATGGCGGCTACGGCGCATACAATCTTCACCCTTGCATCCATTCTTCTGGACAAGTTTTGGGTTGGAGGAAGTTCGAAGTTCAGTGGTAGGCTGTGCATTTACTTACCACGTTTCATGCGTCTTAGCCTAACGCTTCGCCCAATTAATAGAAATACAAAGAAGCTTATGGTTGTTAGTATACCAACAAGCGGGTCGCCCGCAAGCCACTCAAACATTTGACCCACCTGCTGAGGTTTTAGTCTTCTTGAATATGGACGGCGTTAAGTATCCAATTACAAATCCAGCCGCAGCTCCCGCTAAAGTGAAGGCCACATATTCACCCTCCTCACCGAGTTCAATTGGATGCCAAAAACTCACGCCTACCTCCTCAGCGTGCTCTTCAATAATAGTAATGTATTTCGTTTCCATGCTGCCTCCAAAGACGAATATTCCAACGTAGGTTGCGGCAATCATTCCGAAAACAGCGACAGCCATAATCAAAAGTACATATTTAGTGAACCTGTCCAAATGCCAGCCTCCCCTTTAGGATTTCAGGTCTTGTTACGGCCAAATACCTTACAAGCGCTGCTGTAAGCAGAAACTCTAATACCGCAAGCGGCAGCTGGGTTGGCAGGAAACCCGCTGAAAATAGCAACCAATACGAAACGGGGGCCTCGGGATGTAGTGAAAGCGCAATTTGGCCAGCGGTGACCACGTAGGTTGCGAGGTCTCCTAGAAATCCAGCGGTGCCAGCTGCTGCCCAAATGGGTGTTCCAAGCCTTTTTAACAGCAAGTAGATGCCGTACCCTAAGAAGCCTCCCACAATGCCCATTGAAACCGTGTTTGCGCCTAGTGCTGTTATGCCCCCATGAGCTAGGAAAAGTTGAATGAAAAGCGCAATGAAAGCCAGTATGCTGCTTTCAAAGGGACCCACGATTATGGCTGAAAGGGCTACACCGCAGGGGTGAGAACATGAACCAGTCACCGGAACGGGTATATGCCAAACCGAAACAATGAATATTGTTGCGCCCATAAATGCGAGAAGCGATAGGTAGGCTGGATTTTCACGACGCTTCGCGGTAATCATAAAAGCTCCAACTATCAGAAATGGTGCTGCGGCTATGAACCATAAGGCGCTCCAAAATGGTGTGAGTATTCCATCCATTATGTGCATAATGGTCAACGTCGGATAATCCGTCCAAAATATATAAGACTTGTTTAACTAAAGTTTAATTGTGGTTTAGTATGGGGAAAAGTAAAAAGGGTTTTGTTCCAGGTCTTTTGGGAAGCAAGGGTGAACTCACCAAGTTCATGATACTCGCGGAAGTTTTCAGAAGCCAGCCGCATGTAAAACAGAGGGATGTGGGGGAAACGCTTGGCATAACGGTGCAAGCTGTGTCAAAATATTTTAAGAAACTTATAAGGGAGGGGCTGCTTGAATCCTATGCGGGCAGAGCCCAATATAGGCTTACGCCGAAAGCTCATGAAAAACTTGAGGAGTACATTTCAGAACTTGAAAGCTATGTTATGAGATTAAGGCGGGAGCTTAAGTTTGAAAGGGTTTGCCCCGCCATAGCCTCCTTTAAGGTTAGGGCTGGCGAAAAAGTTAATGTTGAGATGCGGGATGGAGTGCTTTACGCTGTGCCCTTCAAGGAAGGAGCCAGAACAGCCTCTGGCGTGGCGATTTTAGATGCTGAACCCGGTGAAGATGTGGGCCTCACAGACGTTAAAGGCATGGTTAGGATGGAGACCGGAAAGGTTCTCATCGTGAAGCTTCCATGCATAAAAGAGGGGGGTTCAAGGGCTGTCGACATGGAGAAGGTTAAGGCGCTTTATGAGGAGGTTAAACCCCACAGGATAGGCGTTATGGGAACGGTGGGTAGAGCCGTTCTCAACAAGCTTGGACTGAAGGCTCACATAGAATTCGGAATCAGCACAGCCTCCGCACTGGCCGCCCTAAGAGGCTTAAGGGTTTTCGTGCTTGCCGTGGGAAGAATGGCCAGCCGCATAGTCAACGAGATTGAACTCACAAAAATCAAATACAACGTCAACATCCCTTACGAGGTTAGGGAAGCATCAAGAAAGACGAAAGCAACTATGTAAAAGTGCCGGGGGCGGGATTTGAACCCGCGACTTCCAGATTTCTTATCCAGAGCTGGCCCCAATCTAATGCTTGATTATGAGTCTGGCGCCCATTCCAGGCTAGGCTACCCCGGCCCTTCAATTTTGGTATGATTCCCACCTGCTTATTTAAGTTTCTTGAAGAATTAGCGGGAGTCAATTTTGTGCCCGTTTTTGACTGTTAAATTTGATACCCTCTCTAGATTTTGCAGCTGAAATTAGTTGTTTTGTCTCCCTTCCCTCTAGTTTTCAATGGGAGGGTTTTAGAAATACTTACCCATTGCTATCTTCAGTTTTGAATGAGAATTGTTATTTCTTTCGCTTTAAGGCTTCGACACCGTCGGTTTTTCCTAGATAGACTGTGTCGGCGGCGTCTACAAATAGTCCGGTTTCAACCACTCCCGGAATTGTTTTTAGGGCTTTCTCTAGTTCGGCTGGTTTTTCTATGAGTCCGAAGTCGGCGTCAATTATGAGGTTGCCGTTGTCTGTTATGACTGGGCCGACTTTTCCAGAACCCTCTCTTATTTTTGGTTTGCCTCCGAGCATGCTTATTTTGCGGATTACAAGGGGGGCGGCGAAGGGTAAAACCTCTATTGGGACTGGCTGGCTGTTTTCGCCTAGGGTTTTCACTTTTTTCCTCCAGTCTGCAACTATTATAAGGGTTTTTGAGGCGGATGCCACCACTTTTTCGCGGGTCAAGGCGGCTCCCATACCCTTTATAAGGTTTAGGTTTTCGTCTATTTGGTCTGCGCCGTCAATTGTCAAGTCAAGCGTTGGGTTTTCTTCCAGCGTTGTTGTGGGGATGCCGTTTTTAACGGCGAGCATAAGGGCTTGATAGGATGTTGGGACAACTTTCACGTTTAGGTTTTTAGCCTTCACCATTCTGCCAATCTCCATTGCAGCATAGACAACAGTGCTTCCGCTTCCAAGCCCTATTACAAAGCCGTCTTCAACGTGTTTAACGGCCTCCAGCGCCGCGTTTCTTTTGGCTTTCTCCAACCCTTCGTTTCTAGGTTTCAATTTCCATCTGCCCCAGTCTTTCCAGCACTTTTTCCACTTCAGCCCGAATTTCCTCTATACGTCTTTCAGCTTCAGACCTTGGGGGAGGCCTAGCCGCCGGCGGTTTACGCTTCTTTTTCGCCTTTTCCTCAACCTCTTCTGGTTTTTCAACTTCAGCTTCCACCGTTTTGGCGGGCTTTGCAGTTGGTATGGCTACCTCCTTTATGGGTTTGGCTTCAACCTTTGCTCGGAGTTCCTCTATTTTTGCGCTTATTTCGTCGAAGCGCTCGCTGAAAAGCTTTACGAGATCTTCCTGCATGGCTTCAAGCTCATGCAAGGCCACAATGGATTCATCCTTTGCAATAGCCTCCTTAATGATCATCATCCTATCCTTGTAAGTTTGGGCAAGCCTGTCCCTTTCCTCTTCGGTTATTTTGCCCCCGGCATGGGCTTCATAAAGCTTCCTAATAGCGTCGCTTAGAATCTCCCTCTCCAAATCCAGTATTCTAAGTTCCTCCTTAGCTCTCGCCGCCTCCTCCGAAGAAACAGTCCTAACTATCTTGAAGGGTATGGAGGCTTTTGCTTCTCCCCCCTCCCCTGCTTTTACATGTCTTCCCCCTTCCAGTTTTCTCCTCATAGAATACACGATAATGAAGCAAGCGACTACTGTCCCTAAGGTTACTATTATAAGCGCGATGGTAAACGGGTCGTTCAAGGGCAAAAGTTTCCCTCTACTTCTTCATAAACAACTCTCACCTTTTATATATTTAATTATCTAGCACCAAAAACCGTAGCAGCAATGGAAAATATGCGTAAAGCCTCGGGCGGGATTTGAACCCGCGACCATCGCCTTACCAAGGCGGTGCTCCACCAGGCTGAGCTACCGAGGCACGGCGGATACGCCGACAAGACATATATGCGAAGTGTGTTTTTAAAGGATTTTGCAACAAATGATTTATTATTTTGAACATTTCTATGCAGAAATGAATGGAAGTATTTGATGTGTGCGGGGGTCGCCAAGCCTGGTCAAAGGCGCAAGGCTTAGGACCTTGTCCCGTAGGGGTTCGTGGGTTCAAATCCCACCCCCCGCACTACTATGTTGAAATTTGAGGGGGTTCATTCCCGAAGGCTTATTCTCCATAAGCCAGTGGGTTCTTTGGGCTTGCGAAAGATTTTGCCATCATCCTCATATTCACCCGTTACCATATTCGAAACCAGCTTTATGAGGACGTATGCCTTCTTTAACGTTGTGGGGGCTACTTTTGTTATGTATTCTTGCTCGTTTTTGAAAAGCACTTGTGCAAGGTGAATGTATCGCATGGTGTTTTTGATGTTTTTGGGCTGTGCGTTTTCTTTGTAAGGCGAAGTTTGTGGCTATTCGCATTTTATGTCGTTATATGCGTCTAAAATGTCCTTGAGTATTAAGGCAGTCTGTCTGTCTTCGCCTTGAGGATTAGATCCTATTGGATTTTCAGTTAAGAAGGCATCAGCATCGAATATTACGTCGTCGATATTTACTTGTTTTCCACAATAGTAGAAGCATGGTGAGGCTCCACTTAACCTATTCAGTTTTGCAGCTATCAGCTGGGCTGCAAGCATTCTTGTTGCGTCTCTGGCATTTGCCCCCCACAATATTTGAAGGGCTTCTTCCTTCGTGTAAGTGATATTGCCAATCTCTATTTCGTCCGTGGGCCATTTTTCCGGGTGGTTTTTCCAGTATCCAATACTATGCGTTAACCATCGACAAAGGATCTTTGTAGTCCACGAAGCTTCCGCATAAATGAATGTCTCGTTTACTTCTGCCTTCACGCTCACAGTGTTTGTCAAATTCTCTTTGCAGTAGCAACATGGAATAGTATAGGTTAGGTTGAAGATGTTTACTTCTCCACTGTCTAAATCTCCTTTCCAGCTGAAACCTAACATTTCATCTTCAACAACCACGTTGGTAATTGTGAAGTTGGCTGTATTGTTCACCGTTATGGTGTAGGTTATTCTTTCACTTTCGTAGGCTGTTTCTGGTCCAATCTTGCTTATTGAGATTATGCGCTTAGCTGTGGTTGTTATGGCTTGTGTAGATGCTGAAGAGCGAACGCCAGTCGATTAAGCCCAAGCATGGGATCAGTCACATTAATGTTGTATAAGTCGTGGTCTGAGGGGTTGTATACTTTAATTTGATATGTTACCAAGTCGCCAACGTAAGCATAAGTGTCAGCGCTCTTAAGCACTCCAACTCCGTGAAACCGAGGTTGCAGTTGACCTGAGAAAGCAAATGCAAGCGAAGTTGCAACCAAAACCATTGGGACAATCAACACTACGAGCTTCTTTTTAATATTAACCATATCAATCACAGCAACCATATTATAGTATGAGCGTATACTTCAATGTTTTGTATAACTAAATTATAGAAGATAGTGCTATGTATTAAACAACATAAGGAAAAAGGGTGTTTTTAATACCATTCTATGCCCATTTTTTGGTCATTTTAATGAGTTATGAATGCACGATACTGCAATACTATTGCCCCTCAACCACAACTACCTTTTAGATTTGTCGCACCAAGGAATAACTAAAGTCCCGCAGCGGATTTCTCTCAATATTTCCCTTTCGATCTATCTGGGATGTTTACCTGCTGATTCAGGAACAAAACAGCCTCGATAACTACTTATCCATATTCAGAATAGGAAACATGAACATGCAAAATAAAAATTGGATGTTTAGATGAATATTCCCAAGATTCCGAGTATTCCAAGTATTATGGCGATTATGCCGATTATCGTTTGGAAGCTGCCGAGCCACTTAACAACTTTGGCTAAATCCTTGCCTATTGCTGGTATGCTTGGCAAAAGACCCAAAATCAGTATTAGTCCAGCTATGATTGCAACTATTCCCTGCAACCCAAAATACCAAATCCCAAGGATTATGGCTATAATGCCAATAATCGTTTGAAATCTCCCAAGCCATTTAGCAACCTTTTCTAAGCTCTTTCCAACAGCAGGTATGTTTGGCAGAATACCCATCGCAAGAATAAGCCCAGCAACAATATTTGTTAGCTCTATAATCAAATGTTTCCCCCAATACTTTATACCATCTGAGAATTTATAAGACTTAAGGTTTTGATATAGAATTTGATGGGCATGTTTTATTTAGACCCCGTTGTAGGCACATGCTTCAAGCATTAATTGAATCTCTAAAATGGTGTGGAAAATTTTGCGGATTTTCTATATTTCTTCTCCATATACCTTTTTATAGTTGTCTAAGAAATTATTGTTGTTGATATTTCATGAAAATGGCTCATGCAGCATTAGCCGTTCTTTTAACTGGGTTGTTTTTAACCGTGGTTAATTTTGCTCACGCACAATGGCCTGAATTAAGTTCTGGTTACGCTATAACAACAAACTGGCATGGGAAAGTAGTCCCACTGGGCGAAAGCGTTACAGCTTGGGCAGGAACAATCGACTCAAATGTTCAAGAAGTGTTGTTCCGATGGAAAAGGCCGGATAACACAACATTTGTTGAGGTTAGCGTCCCTGTTATTGGCCCTTTCACAACACCCAATGTTCCTCCAGGCGTGCCGCAGGAAATCAGCAACTGGGCTCAAGCGCATCCAAACATAAATGTTTATTACGCGAATAACACTCAGATTCCAAATACGCTTGGCGATTGGGGCGTTCAAGCTTTCTTCAGAGGATCGGATGGGAATAAGAGAGCAGATGTCACGGATACAATAGCTATAAGAGCAACATCATTTAATGTCATACCCGACCTCCCAGTTGTTGGCACAGCTGGTGCAGCAGCAACAATGCTTCTTGGATTAGGCCTATTTCTCCACATAAGGAGAAGACACCCTTAAGTAGCAAACGCAACAACACAGCTTGCCGTTTAGTGGCAGATAAATAAGAACAAGAGCAAAATATTATTATTTAAACAGAAAAAGAGGGGAATTTGCGGGAGATTTTCGATACAGCCCATATTTTCTTTTCTTGTTTTTGGTTGGCCTATCTTTTTATGGTAATGTGGCTGGTAATGTTTTGTGGTGATGGGGTGGTGTGTTTGAAGCGGCAAATTGGGGTTTGGGTTGACGCCCAACTTTGGAGCGCGTATAAAGAGTTATGTGCTAAGGATAGGGTGCGTCCAGCTGAGCCCATTGAGGCTTTTGTGGGTTTTGTCGTTCGAAGCGGTTCAGCTTTGGCGGCCTTAAACATGCTCAGAGCCATGGAAGAGGCTGAGGCTGAAGGTTTTGAGGTTTATGCGCGGGTGTTGCTCAACTGGTATAGGAGCGGAAAGGAATGGGTTTACGTTACCGACGAAAACGAGGCGCCCGTGGAGTACTTGCTCCTAGAAACCTTGAAAAGGGTCAGAGATAAGGCGCTGCGCCGGGAAATTGAAGAAGCGCTTAAAGTTAAAACTGAAAAATAGGGCGGAGCAAAGAAAAGGGAAGGATGTTAATATTATAAAAAATGGTGGAGGTAAGGTGGAGGGAAACTTAGCCTAAGTCGACGAACGAGTTTTTGGGCATGCCGCCGGGTGCTGTACGGACTACTGTTAATGCGGCGCCCTTGGCTGTTCTAACTTCAACTTTTATGGTTTGATAGTCGGCGACCGTGTCGCTGGTGCCCAAGTTTATTATTAGGAATGCTTTTTCGTTGGATTCTAGGACTTTATCATCGTCGCCGTTATACAGGGCAAACATTGCACCTTGACTCTGGATGCCGCTGAAGTTTTCATTGTCACTTAATATTGTATCTAGGTTGATTTCCTCTGTCGAGTTAGCGCCTTTATACATGTTCAGCAACGTATTGCTTGGCAAGTATCCCGAAACCACCACTGCGGATGTGTTGAGGTCGATTGACATTTTTCCCGTTGAAAGCTTCACTGGAATTATGAGATACTTAATCTTGTTGTTGCCATCGGTTTTTGCAGTGACCACGCCGTCTAGTT
>JAWBRY010000008.1:0-14736 GCA_038843545.1 Bathyarchaeia archaeon
TTGATTGATTTGCTGAGGGCTGTGCGCACCTTCCAAAAGCGTAAAAGGCGTTTCGGTGCATAGGCTTTTTAGGCTCTTTTCTTGGCGCTAACTATTGAGATCACGTCCCTGTCTTTGAGGACGTAGTCTTCGCCGACCCTTTTGCGTTCTCGGGCTTCTACAGCGTAGATGAAGCTTTCGCCAAGCTCCGTGTGGATTAGATAGGCGAGTTCTCTGGCTGTTGTTCCATATGGCACTAGGTAGGCGTCTGGCAAAACCCTTCCGCTATGATCGGATAGATGTTCCAAATTCTCCACGGGATAAACCACTATCATTTTCAAGAGTTTAAAGTAGGCCATGTTTATGGCTTCCTGAACCCCCGTTGAGCCGTATTTGAGTAGGATTTTTTCTCGAATGGCTTCTAAGGCCTTAAGCTGGCTTTGGGTAAGCTTTTCTTGGTGGTTAATTTTGAAGTTGCAGTCTCCGGGTCTGTAGTCTATCAGCTTTCTCTCGGAGGCCCTTCGGAGGGCGAGTTCAGCCTCGGCGCAGCACGGCACTACAATGTAGTTTAACTTCTTAAGCCTTTCAAGGTTTTCCTCCGCCGGGGGTACGTCGATTTTGTTGGCGGCTATAAGCATGGGTTTTGCAATCTGCCTTAGTGCGTTAATAAACCGTAGAAAGTCTTCCTCACTCCAAGAGGTGGGTTTCTCAGCGTTCAGTCCAGTCCGCCTTACAGCTTCAAAAATGTGAATTCTCTTAATGGCTAAGCCGCTTAACCTCTCTTCAAGAATCGTTAAAAGGTCCTTGGCTTCAGATTCAGCTGTTCTAGCGATTTTAGGCCAATCCCTCTTTATAATGTTGGCCATCCACATGGTTATTTCCCGTTCAAGGAACTTCACATCCTCCACCGGATCGTGTTCACCGGGCTTGCATATCCGCCCCTCGAAGTCTGTTCCGCCTGAAGCATCAACTATGTGTATTAAAACGTCAGCCTTCCTAATTTCATCCAAAAACTGGTTGCCTAAACCCCTGCCTTGCCAAGCACCGGGCACAAGGCCGGCACAATCAATGAATTCTACGGGGATTAGTCTAACTCCGTCAAGGCAGAGGGAGTTTACCGGATTATCCTTAACCCCAAATTCTCTGCATACGCATGGGGTTCTCACATAGCCCACTCCACGGTTAGGCTTGATGGTTGTGAATGGATAGTTAGCTATCTCAGCAGGAGCCAACGTTGCAGCACTGAAAAAGGTGGATTTCCCAACGTTAGGCTTTCCAACGATTCCAAGCAGTCTGGAATACTGCATCAAACACACACTTCGCTACAAAATAGTTGTTGAACATTACTTATACTTTTTACGAAAATAACCAGTTGACTTTAAAACAATCCCGACTCGGCTAGCTGCTTGGCTCATGTTCTATGAGGTCAACACACTCCCTGTGTGGGAGCACAAGCGTTTCTAAAGTTTCATGGCAAGACGGCGAGGAATTTATTGAAGAACCGCTTGAGAAATAAGGCACCTTAATGGCGATCTACTTTCAATTTGGTAGGCGTATGCAAGCCGCAACGCAAAAACTTAGCAAATGTACTCCCCTATAAGGTTGCAGAGGTCTTCTATTTCCCCATCCGTAAGCGGCCTATGGAAACTAATAACTACACTCTTAGTGAAGCCTTCGAACTGCAGAGGGTCTAGGCCTTGCTGGACGTTCAAACAAAACTCCCTTGGCCCATACCAGACGTTCTTTCCAAACATCTCCTCAATCCTTGCGTAGATGTCAGTGTTCTGAACTTTGTTGTGGTTCCATTCGCCAACGTAACCGAAGAAGTAGCGGTAACAGTGCCGCTCCATGACAAACTCGCTTATGGTAATATTGTTCTCTTCGCCTTCAGGACAATCGGTATATAGCATACTGGTTATACTTGATTGGTAATGTAATATAAGTTCTAATTCATCCTTTGAGTGTCTACGAAACTCAAAGCCCACGAGCGGCTCCTTCATATAAATCTCCGCAATACCTTTACCAATAATCCGGGTGCAGTAAACTTTTTCACTTAAAACCTCCATTTTTATAAACTTAACATATACGTTGGAATGTTCTTCCACATGTGCGAAACGCTGCCCTCCAACAACATAACAACACATGCCCACAACTAATATGCATATGCTGGAAACCAGCATTATCAAGGGAATTTTCTTCATAATACGCTCTATTAGATAGTTCTTGGTTCCTCAAATTTAAATTATGCTGCGGGGCTTTTGTGAATTACGCTTCCGGAGGCTTGCTATTAATACAGCCAGAATTAGGCAAACGCTTATGTACAATGCGAAAGCCTTTACAACAACCATCCAAATGCCCTTCAACGCCCCGTCAGCCTCTTCGAGGGCTGTGGAAGCGTTGCGCACCGCGACCGTTGGATTCGTCTCCCAGACATCCAAAGCTTCTTGAACACAAATCTTGCTTTCTAAAATTTTCAGCTCAACGGCTCTAACCTCATGGGGGAACAGAAACCCCGCTCCTAAAAGTTTTCCAAGAAAAACCCCAAACTCAGCAGTTTTTGCTCTTTCGACAGCGCTGAAGAGGTTTTCCGCAAATTGGCTGTCGTGGAAGCTGCTGGGGGATGCTGGTTTCAGTTGGGCTGTCTGCTTGTCGCTGGGTCTTTTGCCAGAAGTCTGGTTAAAAATGTAGTTGGCGTAGGGTATTTCCGGTATGCTTTGAATGGAACTCATATGCCTATAGTCGATTTGATCAAACATTTTCCAGGCTGCATCAACAGGTATCCAACCGTATTTTTCGAGGTAGTATTCAGCCCACATGTGGCCATCCTCCATCACTTCGCTATCCTTGTGGAAGGCAAAGCCTGCTTGGATGCGGGCGGGTATCCCGGCGGCTCTGCATAAGGCCACGAAGAGGTAGGAGTATTCGGAGCAGTCGCCTACACCATTTTCTAAAGCCCATAGGGCTCCCTTCTCCTCCTTCTGAACCTCATACCTCAAGTGTTCAATCACGAAATTGTAGATCAGCAAGGCTTTTTTGTGAGGATCCATCTCCTGGCCCACTATCTCATGTGCAGCGCCAACTATTTTTGGATCATCTGACTGTATGAACTGCTCCGGCTGGGTATACCACCTATACAGTTCAGAGTTCACATCATAGTTTGCAAGCATGCTGGAGTTTACTAAATACCTAACATTAAATGAGAGGATAAGATAGCTCAGCTCTACCGTGAATGTTTTTTCAGGGCCTATTGTTATGTCGCTCCAGCAGATGTAAATGTTTCCTGAACCGTAATTCAGGAATGTGGGTCCATGGAAAACCTCACCCACTGTTGAAATGTTGTAGAGTACTGCATAGTGGCGTCCAGTCTGGTTTTTAATAACTGGAACAATAAGCTTACCGCTCCTTATGGGGGTTTGCCAGGGATTCGCTATTCTTATGGTATGCCTCAGCTCGCCGACAAAAACATCCATAACTTCATATTTCAAGAAAGCAGCTTCCAATGAGTCTTTAACCTCAAAAGACTCGGAATATGATGGCGAGAGAAGTAGGAAGACGATGACGAAGGCGGCGGCAACGGCCAAAGGCTTGGTTTTCATAATCTTTTCCAACAAGCTTAAAGAGTAATATAAAAGTATCCAGAGCTTCATATGAAAGTTAAGTTTGCAAGGGATTTGCGATGTCAAAACTCACTGTTAACCTTTCCGGGGGAAAGCTTGCCGAAATGTATAGGATGATGGTTAAAATCCGCCTTTTTGAAGAGAAGGTCTTTGAACTTTACGCCCAAAACCTTGTTCCCGGAACCATCCACTTGTACACGGGACAAGAAGCGGTTGCCGTTGGCGTTTGCAGTGCCTTAAGAAAGGACGACTACATAACCAGCACGCATCGTGGGCACGGCCACTGCATAGCAAAGGGCGCAGACGTTAAACGGGTTATGGCTGAAATTTTGGGGAAGAAAACTGGCTACTGCAAGGGTAAGGGCGGCTCCATGCACATTGCAGACTTCAGCGTAGGCGTGCTTGGCGCAACTGCCGTGGTGGGCGCCGGGATACCCATAGCCGCCGGGGCAGGCTTGTCAATAAAGCTTAGGGGAACAGACCAAGTTGTGGCGTGTTTCTTTGGCGACGGAGCCTCAAATCAGGGAACCTTCCATGAAGGCATTAACATGGCGGCTATATGGAATCTGCCAGTCATATTTGTGTGCGAAAACAACCTGTACGCCATGGGAACCCGCGTGTCAATGGTTATGCGTATAGAAAACATAGCCGACAGAGCCGCCGCTTACGGGATTCCAGGAGTTGTTGTCGATGGAAACGATGTTTTAGCCGTTTATGAAGCCACACTTAAGGCTGCGGAGAAGGCGCGGAGGGGCGGCGGACCAACACTTATCGAGTGTAAAACTTACAGGCATAGGGGGCATTCCCGCGTTGACCCAGCCAGATATAGACCAAAGGAAGAGGTTGAGGCTTGGCTTGCCAGAGACCCGATAAAACGGTTTAAGGAGAAACTTTTGGAATCAAACATCTTGACGGAAGAGGAAACCCGGCAGATTGACAGGGAAGTAGCCGCCGAAATTGAGGAGGCTGTCCGATACGCCATGGAAAGCCCCTACCCAGCCCCTGAAGAAGCCCTCGAAGACGTTTATGCATAAGCGGGGTGAAACGTTGAGAAAAATAACCTATCGGGAAGCGTTGCGTGAAGCTTTAAGGGAGGAGATGCGAAGAGACCCCACAGTTTTCCTTTTAGGCGAGGATATTGGCAGATACTGGGGTGGAGCCTTCAAAGTTACAGAGGACTTAGCTGAAGAGTTCGGCGACGAAAGGGTCCGGGACACACCTATATCCGAGTCCGCCATAATTGGCGTGGCTGTGGGCGCAGCCATAACTGGAATGCGGCCCGTAGCCGAAATAATGTTTGGGGATTTAACCGCCCTTGCCATGGACCAGATAGCCAACCAAGCGGCGAAGCTTCGATATATGTTTGGCGGGCAGGCGAAGGTGCCCGTCGTGATTAGGACACCCTTCGGCGGCGGCGTCAACATTGCCGCCCATCACTCACAGTGTTTGGAGGCTTGGTTCATGCATGTTCCAGGCTTGTATGTGGCTGTTCCCTCCACACCATATGATGCAAAGGGCTTGTTGAAAAGTGCCATCCGCGGAAACAACCCGGTGATTTTCTGTGAACATAAACTGCTGTATCCGGTTGAAGGAGAGGTTCCAGAAGAGGATTACACAATCCCGTTCGGCGTGGCTGACGTTAAAAGGGAGGGGGAGGACGTTACTGTTGTGGCTACGCTCTACATGGTTCACAAGGCCTTAAAAGCGGCTGAAATCCTCGAAAGGGAGGTGAGTGTTGAAGTCGTCGACCCAAGAACCCTGACGCCATTAGACAAGAAGACGATAATAAACTCGGTTAAGAAGACTGGCAGACTTGTCGTTGTCAGCGAAGACTGCAAGACGGCGGGTGTGACGGCGGAAATAGCTGCCATAGTGGCTGAGGAAGCCATAGACTATTTAGACGCGCCGATAAAGCGGGTGGCTGAGCCGGACACGCCAATACCCTTCAGTCCACCCTTAGAGCGGTACGTGATTCCAGATGAGAAAGCGATAATAAGGGCGGTTAAGGAGGTTGTCTGAAATGGTTACGAAAGTTGTTATGCCCAAGCTCAGCTTAACTATGAGAACGGGTAGCGTCGGCAAATGGTATAAACGTGAAGGCGAAACCGTTGAGAAAGGCGAGCCGATAGTCGAGATAATTTCGGAGAAAGCCACCTACGACTTAGAGGCGCCGGCTTCCGGTGTTCTGCGAAAAATCCTTGTGAAAGAGGGGGAGGAGGCTCCCGTAGACGCTGCAATAGCCATAATAACCGCGCCAGGAGAGCATGTTCCAGCAGAGGAATTGGCAATAAAGGCTCCGAAAGAGCCCGTGGAAGCTGAAGAGCGTGTCCCAGCTTCTCCAGCAGCGAAACGCTTAGCAAGGGAGTATGGGATAGATCTCTCCCTTGTTAAGGGTACGGGGCCGGGCGGGCGAATAATCGAGGAGGACGTGAGGCGGTTTATTGAAGAATCTCAGGGAGTTTTGCCAAAAGTTAGAGAGGTTATATCATTAAGCGGTTATAGGAAAACCACAGCGGAAAGGGTTTCAGCAAGCTTCAAAACAGCCCCCCACAGCACGATTGTTACGGGCGTCGATTTTTCAAGGGCTGTAGAGCTCCATGAAAGGCTTCAAGTATCTTACACGGCCATAATTGTGGCGGCTGTTGCAAAGGCTTTGATTGAAAACCCCATAATAAACTCGACGATTGAAGGGGGCAAAATCAAAGTTTTTGAAGACGTAAACGTGGGCGTTGCCGTGGCTACAGACCATGGCCTAGTGGTTCCAGTGATCCACAACGCCGACAAGAAATCCTTGAGGGAGATAGATGCAATCCTAAACGATTTAGTGGAGAAGGCTAGAGAGGGAAAGCTGAGAAAGGAAGAGGTGAGCGGCGGAACCTTCACCGTTTCAAACCTAGGCATGTACGACGTGGAATTCTTCACACCTATCATTAACCCGCCTGAAGCCGCCATCCTAGGCGTCGGGAAAATATTTGAGAAACCAGTGAAGACCGCCGAAGGAGAAATTGCGTTTAAGCCCTTTATAATGTTAAGCCTCTCATACGACCATAGAATAGTGGATGGGGCGCCTGCTGCCAAATTCCTCCAAAAAGTAAAGCAGCATTTAGAGTCTCCCAATCTTTTATGGTGTTAGTCTTTTGGACTTTGAGCCGTAAACTCCAATGCTTGCAGCAGCCCCCTAACGACCTCCAGCAGGTTTATCACAATCATTAAGGCGAGTAGAGGCATAAACTCGATAGTGAATGCCAAGTTTTCAAGTTTTATAGTTAAGATCCCGCTGTTTGTCGCGTAGGTTAAGTAAACGATCATGAAGAAGGCCCGAACAATTGTTAAAATGTGCTTGTAGATTGTGCCCTCGGTCAGCGTAATGGCAAAGGTAAAGAAGAGTAAGCTGCCAGCTAGAATAGAGAAAAGCCTAAAGTAGTCTGGAAACGCTGCCAAAAGCATGGATGTCAAAAACCACACGATAAGCCATAGAACTGCATGGGCAGCCGTGATGAGAAGGGCTCGGGCAATCCTGAAGCCAAGCCTTCGGGGACCATATTCATTTTCAACCCTATTCATGGCGAAGCCCACCTTTCAAAAATTTTTAAGTCGGCGAAGAAGAGGCGGATAAGAACTTCATCCGTCATTTCTGAAGGGTCAACAAACACTTCAACAATTTCATGGTAAGCCCCTCTGGGGGGAACATCTAAAACCAGCAAGGCCGTGCCGACGGTCTCGTCATTGGAGTTTAGCAGCTCTGTTGTAAGGGACCCTTTCAAAGAGAAAGCGGCATTATTGTTAAAACTTATGTGAAAAGACAGAATATGCCGTGTATCGTTGTAGGTTACACCGTAAACGGTTAGATTATGAAAGGGGGCGCCCCATAATATTGAAGAGTTGTAGGCCACGTTGAAAGTTATGATGCGGGCCACTTTAAAATGGAGAACTGCATTTAAGTTCAAGTTTGTATCCTCGTTCAAAAGAGTTGGAGTCCTTTGAAAAATGTCTTTGAGGCTTGTTGCGGTGACAAAGCTTGTGTTAACTATTTGACCAGCCGGGATGTCGGGTAAACTTTTTGATAGGGCGGCTATAAGTGTGTCTGCCTTAAATATTTTGATTTTCACGTATACGTCTGAAATGTCGTAGAGTCCGGTGTTGTTTATGTATATGGGCACCGTTAATGAAAGATTTCCATCAATAAGCGTGAATGTTGGCTCTTGAACGCTCAAGTTTCTTCCATCAGCCAGCTTCATCAGGGAAAGAGTAACCGAGATTGGCAGAGCTAATGTGATAATCCATAAAAAGACGATGGTCCACCCGAGAGCCTTGATGGTCAGCCGCAAGATATGCCACCTAAAGTTATATCTAGGCTTTCTCTGGTGGTTTTTCTTCAGGCTTTGGCGGTTGCATCGCCGACTTAGACTCTTTGTAGAGCTGTATGCCCCTCATGGTTACGATGGAACCGGTCCACCCCATAACTCCGAGAAACATCACTTTTATAATGCCCTCTGCAATGGGGCCGAGTATTTCTCCGAGCGCTTCTGGGAGGCCCATGCTTGTAGGTATGCTGATGACGGATGTTAGCATTAGAAAAGCCATGATGAACGTGAAAACCAGCAGCAGCAAACCCACTATGATTAGGATGTAGGCCATCAGTTCAGGTCTCTCAATTTTCATTGTTACACCAGCCATTACGGCTCAATTTTCCATAAGGGTGTATAAAAGCTATATGCAAAGTGTGGAAATCTTAAACGTTATGGAACTGGAAGGCGTTGAGCCAAAATGAAAGTTGCTGTTTACTATAGCCAAAGGGACATTAGGGTTGAAGAGCTCCCCAAGCCTGAAATAGGGCGAGACGAAGTTTTGGTGGAAATGCGGGCTTGCGGAATATGCGGCTCTGATTTGATGGACTGGTACTTGAAAAACCGTGCGCCACTGGTCCTTGGACACGAGCCCTCCGGCGTTATTGTCGAGAAGGGCGAAGATGTTGAAGGCTTCGATGTTGGCGACAGGGTTTTCGTCCACCACCATGTGGCCTGTCTAAAGTGCCACTACTGCCGGCGGGGGGACTTCACTTTATGCGAACAATTCCACAAAACAAATATTTTTCCAGGCGGATTTGCGGAATACTTCAAAGTTCCAGCCCCAAACCTGAAACTGGACACGCTTAAACTTCCGGAAAACATTTCTTTTGAAGAGGCAACCCTCATAGAGCCCGTTGGATGCTGCATAAGAGCCTTGAAAAAATGCGGAATTCAAGAAGGCGACCATGTGGCAATCATCGGCGCCGGGGCAACCGGAGTCGTCCACACAGCCTTGTCAAAAATTTTCGGCGCCGAAAAAGTCATCGTAAGCGACATAGCTGAGCCCCGCCTTGAATATGCTGAAAAATTCGGCGCAGACGTTGTCATTAACACGCAGAAGAAAAGTTTAGCTGAGGTGGTTATGGCTGAAACCGGAGGAAGAGGTGTAGACTTAGCGGTTGTAACCGCGCCGAGCCTAGAAGCCTATAAAACCGGGGTTGGCATACTTCGCAAGGGTGGAAAACTTTGTGTTTTCGCACCTACAAGCCCCGGGGAATTTCTGGAGTTAAGCCCAAAACAGCTTTTCTTTAACGAACTGCAGATAATCCCATCTTACTCCACATCACACATAGAAACAAGAGAAGCCTTAAAGCTAATTGAAACTGGAAGGCTAAGGGTTCGGGACTTAATAACCCACCGTTTCTCTTTAGAAGAGGCTGCCAAAGCCTTTAAAACGGCTCTGGAAGATAAAAGGAGCCTAAAGGTTGTTGTGCTTGGCAAGGTGTGATGTATGAGGGCGGCTATGCTTTATGGCATTAGAGACTTGCGAATCGAGGATGTTGAAATACCAAGGGTGGAAGCTGGAGAAGTTCTTGTGAGGGTTAGGGCAGCCACGACATGCGGCACAGACCTCAAAATTTTCCAGAGAGGCTATGTTGAACGGGTGATAAAGCTTCCAACAGTTTTCGGTCATGAATGGGCTGGCGATGTGGTTGAAGTTGGCGAAGGCCTAGAGTGGCCTAAAAAGGGCATGCGGGTGCGCGCTGGCAACAGTGCCCCCTGCCTACGCTGCTTCATGTGCCAAAAGGGCAAGTACAATCTCTGCGAAAACATGATTTGGCTTTGGGGAGCCTACGCCGAATACATAAAGGTTCCAGCCCACATGGTCCGCGTGAACATGCAGGAAATTCCGCCCCAAGTGTCCTACGAAGAGGCAGCCATCGCCGAGCCATTAGCCTGTGTGCTTCATGGAATCGAGGAGGTTGGGGTTGGACTAGGCGACTCCATAGTCATAATAGGCTCAGGTCCCATAGGACTGCTTCACCTATTAACAGCCAAGAAAATGGGGGCTGAGAAAGTCGTTATGGTTGATCTTGTGGAGAATCGATTGGATTTCGCCAGAAAGCTTGGAGCAGACGAAACGATAAACGCTACAAAAGAAAATGTGGAGAAAAAAGTTAAACAGTTAACAGGCGGGTACGGCGCAGACATAGTTATCGAGGCTATAGGCCAGCCTGGAACATGGGAACAAGCCCTAAAACTTGCGCGAAAGGGCGGAAAAGTCTTGGAGTTCGGCGGCTGCCCACCGGGAACCGAGATACACGTCAGCACGGAGCTTCTACACTACGGAGAGGTCACAATCGTGGGGACTTTCCATGCAACACCCTTACACTTTAGAAAAGCCCTAAACCTCATAGCTTCAAAAACCATAAACGTGGCTTCCCTGATAACGCGGAAAATGTCCCTCGAAAAGATTAGGGAAGCCTTCGAAATACTTGCAACCTCAAAGAACGAGGTTAAGATAGCCATAGAACCCTAAAAAGGTAAACGTCGTTTCACCAAAAAGGTTGTATGTATTCCCTAACCCTGAACTTGACGCCCAATCTCTTCACGATTTCCTCTGCAGCTTGAATATCAACTTCTGGAATCCGCACGAAAGTGACTTCCACATCCAAAAGCTTCTTAGCGTTTTCAATGAATTCTAAGATGCTTTCGAAGGCCTTTTCGAATTTCGGCCTGCAGACTTGGTTGTAGGTTTCCTTGTCGTGGGCGTTTAGGCTTACGCTCACTTTGCCTATCCCCGCCGCCTTCAACTCTTCTACAACGTTTCGTCCCTTGTTGAGGAGAAAAGCCTGCCCGTTCGTGTCAACTCTCAAAGTTACGATTTTTCCGTAGTGCCGCCTTATCCACGCGCTAACCTCCAACACACAATCCAGCCTTTCTAGGGGTTCGCCGAACCCGCAGAAGACTATTTCCCTCCAGTTCCTCTTGTTTATAAAGTTTTCAAGTTCTGCAATGATTTCGGCTGTGGAAGGCTCTTTTTCAAGTTTTAGGTTGAAGCCTCCAACACCGTTCCGAAAGTTTCTTAGGCAGAAGTAGCAGTTGTTTGGACATTTGTTGGTTACGTTTAGGTATAGGTTTTCACCGAGCCAATAGACCACGCTGGGTTTTTTATCACGTGTCATTTTATCGTTTTACTCCATTCATGCCTGCTTTAATAGAAACCTTGAAATTTTTAGCATTTAGCCTTTGAGTTTGCCAACACAACTTTTGCAGTTGAGGTAGAATAAGTTTAAATGCTGAACGCTTCTAGGTTCTGTTATTAAACGAGGTAAGCCGGATGGTAAAATATATTTTCGTCACGGGTGGAGTTTTAAGCTCTGTGGGTAAGGGTATTGTAACCTCCTCTATTGGAAAGATGCTTCAGGCTAGGGGTTTTAAGGTTACGGCCATAAAAATAGATCCGTATGTAAATGTTGACGCTGGAACCATGAACCCATACATGCACGGTGAAGTTTATGTGACGGAGGATGGAGGCGAAACAGATCTTGATCTCGGCTGGTATGAACGTTTCCTCGACTTAAACCTAAAGAAGGAAAACAACATCACAACGGGTCTCGTTTACAAGGCGGTTATTGAAAAGGAGCGCCGTGGAGATTTTTTGGGAAGATGCGTTCAAATAGTCCCACATATAACCAACGAGATAAAGAGCCGCATAAGGAGTGTGGCGGCGGATGCAAACGTTGACGTTGTCTTAACGGAGGTTGGCGGAACCGTTGGCGACATTGAAGGCCTACCTTTTCTTGAGGCCATACGTCAAATGCGGTTGGAAGAGGGATATGAGAACACCCTGTATGTGCATGTTGCCCTAGTCCCCATCTTGGATGTTACAAAGGAAATGAAAACGAAGCCTCTCCAGCACAGTGTGAACGAGCTGCGGCGCATCGGCATCCAGCCGGACATTATTGTTGCGCGGTGTTCACGGATGATAGATTCAGAAGCCTTGAGAAAAATAGCCTTGTTCGGCACAATTCCGGAAAACGCTGTCTTCTGCTCTTACAATGTTGAATCCATCTATAAGGTTCCGCTCATCCTCGACGAGCAAGGGATGGGCGACTTCATATGTAAGAGGCTTAAACTTCCAGAACGCAAGCCAAACTACAATGACTGGAAGAAGTTTGTTGAAGCCATACTTAATCCCGAACATGAAATCAAGATAGCGCTTGTCGGCAAATACGCCGGCCTAGTGGATAGTTATGTAAGCATGAATGAAGCCTTACGCCACGCTGGGGCGGCTTGCAGGACAAGGGTTCAAATACACTACATTGAGGCTGAAACCTTCGAGAAAAACCCTGAAAAAATTGAAATGCTAAGGGAGTTTGACGGGATCTTCGTCCCCTACGGTTTTGGTTCAAGGGGGGCTGATGGAAAAATTGCAGCCATAAAATTTGCGAGAGAAAACAACATACCTTTTCTGGGAATATGCTATGGCTTCCAGTTGGCTGTTGTGGAGTTCGCCCGCAGCGTGTGCCATTTAGAAGGCGCCAACAGCACCGAAATAGACCCCAACTCGCCGCATCCTGTTATCGATTTAATGCCGGAACAGAAAGGCATAGAACTTAAAGGGGCTACAATGCGGTTAGGCGCCCATAAAGTAGTCATAAAGCCTGGCACCATAGCGCATAAACTGTATGGGAGCGAGGAAATTTTTGAACGCCACCGCCACAGATTTGAAGTAAACATGGACTACCTGGAAAAACTTGAAAGAGGAGGCTTGGTGTTTTCAGGTAGAAGCCCAGACGGCAGAAGAATGGAAATTTTGGAACTGCCAAACCACTACTTCTTTTTTGCATCCCAGTTTCACGGCGAGTTTAAAAGCCGTCCAGGAAAGCCTGACCCAGAGTATTATGGATTTGTGAAGGCTTGCCTAGACCGCAAGCTTGGGAAAGCCAAGCCGGAGTTTTAAACCCTATAAGCCTATTTCCGCGGCTATTTCCTTCAACGCGTTTAAGGCTATTTCAAAGAATTTCTCCCTTGGAACCCCAATTTCTTCGCAGAGAAGAATCCTATCCCTTTCCGCGCCCCTTGCAAAATCTTTGTCTTTAAACTTTTTCGCAACGGTCTCCACTTTAACATCCGCAAGTTTCTTGGAGGGCATGACGAGGGCGCATGCCACCAGTAAGCCGGAAATGGCGTCGCTGGCGATTAAAGCCTTCTCCATCCTGCTTTTTGGCTCAACCCCAGTGTGTTTGAAGTTGTGGGCTTTTATTGCATTCAAAAGCTCTTCTGGTAAAGTATCCTTGAGAATTTGTTCTGCTATTAGGCTGTGTTTTTCCGGTGTGGCTTCCGTCTTCTCGTAGTCAATATCGTGAACTAAACCTACTAAGCCCCATTTTTCTTCGTCTTCCCCCAAATGTCTTGCTAGGCCTCGCATTATGGCTTCCACTGCAAGCATGTGATAGAAAATGTTCCTCTTTGAGACATTCTTCTTGACAAGATTTAGGGCCTCTCCCCTCGTCAGCATGGCTATCACCTTAAGCCTTTCTCATTAAACTCTAACCATTTTAGCCTTTTCGAAACACGCTTAAGGTTTACTCTTGCCGCTAAAGAGATTGGAAACGGCAAAACATATAACTTGGCTGAAAGATTTCTGGGTCAATGTGAGACGCTGCAAGCATGGCTTCCACTAAGCCTAAAATTACATGGAAAACAGTGATCTTGCCACTGATAGGTATAGCCGCCTTCATCTTGTACTTATACCTTTTCAAGGTGGATGTACCGGAAATTGTTGCAACCGTTCAAACAGCCGACGCCATCATTTACTCAGCAGCCGCCCTGCTGATTTTCATCGATACCTTTCTTTACGCAATGGCTTGGCGCGTTCTCCTAACCCATTTATCCGTGAAACTTTCGATTTCAAAGGCGTACCTATACGTGTGGTATGGGACTTTTTTGGACTTAATTATTCCCGCTGAATCCATTAGTGGCGAAATTTCAAGGGTTTATTTAGTTGCAAGGGATCAGGGCAACGCTGAAAGCGGCAAAGTTGTCGCCTCCCTTGTGGTTCATAGACTCATAAGCATGAGTGTTAACTTGGTAACAATTATAATTGGGATAAGCCTTCTCTTAGCGGAGGCGAGCTTGGGCAGTCTAATTTTTAACTTGAGCCTATTTCTTATAGGATCAACCCTTTTTTTCCTAATTTTAATTTTGCTGCTGTGTGTTAGAAAGGATTGGACCTTAAAAATGATCGATTGGGTTTCGGGATTTATTGAACGCGCAAGTATGCGGAGATGGAAACTTAAAAATGTTAGAGGTAGCCTTGTTAAGGCTGCTGAAATTTTTCACGACTCCATGAGAGAGTTTAGGCGTTCCTTGAAGGTTGTGGCGGTGTCCACGTTTCTTTCCGGCCTTTCATGGCTTTCCTACCTGGCCATTTCGTATATGGTTTTTCTAGCCATAAGGTTCCCGGCGAGTTTTCGCCTATGGAGTGTAGTTCTTGTAACCCAAGCCATAGTGACAACCATAAAATCCATCCCCTTAGGCATTCCCTTTGAGGTTGGTTTGCCGGAAATAACCATGACAGCCATATATGCAGTTTTGAGCATCCCCCTCAACGTGAGCGCAACAGTAACTATTCTGACGAGGGTTTTAACGGTGTGGCTGCGATTTTTCGTGGCTTTCGCTGTTCAACAATACATTGAGATTCAAGCCGTCAGAACCTCTTTTGAAAGGATTTCAACGGGAAAAAGCTAAATCACGCCTTTTAAACATTTTGAAGTTGGAGGCTTATGCCAATAACAATAGCGGAGGCTTCCATCAAATATCTAGACAACCGTTACCAGATTCCA
>JAWBRY010000008.1:14801-23276 GCA_038843545.1 Bathyarchaeia archaeon
ACCTTGTGGGGCACATTTTAACTATAGATGTTTCCTTAAGCCATCGCCGAAAAGGGGTTGGAATAAAACTTCTACATGAGATAGAGAAAATCTTTAGGGATAGAGGGGCAAAAATTTGCCGGTTGGAAGTTCGGGAGGACAACGTTGCCGCCTTAAATCTCTACCGGAAACTGGGGTACAGAAAGGTTGGAGAGCTGAAATATTATTATGGAAATGCCCATGGAATTCTTTTAGAAAAAAAGTTACTCTAGGTTGATGGTGGTTAAAGCTCGCATTATTTTAAGCTTCTGAAGATCTTTGAACGTAAACTCTAAAAGCGATTTTTGATAATTGTATTGTTGTGGGAGGCTTGAAGAAGAGTAAAGGTCGAAGGTTTGGAAAGGCTATAATAGTTCTCTTAAGGAACACTACGTGGCGATGTGGAAAACTTGAGCGTTTAATAATCAAACATCTTCTCCATAGGAAAAACACCGGATTCGGGAAGTCTGAGATATCCTTGAATGAGATGTTGCAGAGCTTCAACGTAACAGGCAAGAAGAGAAACGAGTTTTTGGATGCGTTAAAAAGGTTGGAGAGGAGAAATATCGTTAGGATACTGTGGTTTTAGTTTGGTAAAGCCCTCTCCTATTGTTTCTCTAGAAGAGTTTTTGCCTCCTCAACCCATTTCTTGGTGATTTTTGGGGAAATCTTCAGTTTTAAGGCTAAATCCTCCGCGGAAGCTTTTGCCAAGTCCCCAACGTTCAATGTTCCCAAAGCTTTAAGCTGCTCCGCCCGTTTCGCACCTATACCCCTAACTTCAGTCAACTCAAGCGCTTTTGCCGAAACGGCTTCTATAGAAGTTTCCTCTTGAACTGTTGGGATGGGCGCAGGCGGTGCCTCCGTGGTGGTTTTTGGTCTTTGGGTGTATCCGATTCCCGCGAAGAAAAGCCCCAACGCAGTTGTTGTAATTATCCACAGTTCTCTGTATTCAAAGCTGTAAAGGCATACTATTCCGGTTACGATAAAGAATATTACTGCCACCGTGTATAGGGCATAATCTGGTCGCATTTCGTCCTTCTCCCAAGCCACTAGATTTTATTAAATTATCTTAAATAATTTTTGCATGACGCAGAAAAAGCGTGTTTTTAAAGCTTCAGTTTATTTGAGAAGTTCTTCTGGAGGGCTGCTTTATCAGCTCTGCCTTCATTAGAGTTTCTAGCTTTTCTGGAGTGCATTGACAGGGCAAGCTGAGGTGGCTTTTTGCCTTAGTACTTCGATTCAAAATTGGAGCGGCAAACGTTGGGAATTCATATTTGCCGTTCATAAGCCATATTAAAGAAGGCAATGTAGTGGATTGAAAATAGCTTGCACTGGGACTAAGCCGTACAATGGTATGTTAAACTTCATGGAGGACTGGGTTTGCTGAAAATTTACGGTGCAAGCCTGCTGATAATGGTTGGTTTAGCGATGTTTTATGCTTTTCAAGGCTACTACCCGGATCTCATGTACATTTTTTCCAACGCTTTTCCGCCGGCTATCTCCGGCTTGGCTGTTATTGTTTCAGGTTTTTCGCTGGAGAAGTACTGGCGCAAGGCAAGAGGACCATTTTCAAGGGCTTGGCTCTACTTTACGGTGGGTCTTTTCCTCTGGTTCATGGGAGAAGCCGTATGGGCGGGTTACACGTTAATATTGGGCGTTGAAGCCCCTTACCCTTCAATTGCGGACGTTTTTTGGCTGGCCGGCTACATTCCTTTCTTTATGGCGCTGTATTTGTATGTCAAACTTTTCGGCAGTGCCTTGACAAAGAAAACTTTAGCTGCATCCATGGCTGCCACCACTATCTTGACAGTTATCGTTACCTGTGTGCTACTAACCCCGGTTTTGGGAGTTGAGGAGGATTTAGCAGCGCTTGTTGCCGACTTTGTCTATCCACTCTTCGACCTCGCGTTGTTTTCTGTGGCACACTTGGGGCTTATCATTTTCTGGAAGGGAAAGCTTGGGAAACCATGGCTTTTCATCAATGCAGCCATAGCCATGGATGTATGCGCCGACATCCTTTTCAGCTATGCAACAGCCAATGGCACTTATTATTGTGGGCATATGCTTGAGCTTCTCTACCATTTCGGCTACCTATTCTTTACATTGGCTTTCTACACGCACACAAAAGAGCTTTGAGGTTGACATTATGAATGTGGATCAGAAAAAAGCCGTATTCGAGAAGGCGTTAGCCGAGGCTGTTGATGAAGGCTTACTCATGCTTGGAGAAAGCGGTAGGGAGGTGGTTTACTTTCGCCTTCGCCATTCCTACGCCATCAGCAGGGAGGACGTACCGTCCCATCCAGAAATTTTTGTGGAATGCTTGCGGAAGATTTTTGGTTCAGGAGCAAAAGTCATTGAAAAGGCGATAATAAGAAGCCTATGCCGCAAACTTGAACTAGCATTTGTGGAGAAGAAAGATTTTGATTTCCTCGAATGTTTGAACGAAATAAAAGTGCTGTTTGGGAATACTGAGGGCTTTAATCCAAAACCATGAAGACTTTTTATGCACGCCTTCCTTTAGTACCTTTTTTGGCGGAATCCGCCCCTTCTTTTCCGTCCGCCGAAGTCTCTTCCACCCCTTCCACGGAATGGGCGCCTCTGCTGTTCATAGATTTTTGAGGATAAGTTATTTTGGGTGTTCACTTCGCTTGTTAGGGCTTCTTTTGCGGTTTCCAGTGTGCCGTATCTTCCCACGTTTAGGCGCATGCTTCCCTTAAACAGGGTTACGTAGCCGTTCCCTATTTTTATGGTTTCGCCTTCCCTAACTTTTGTTATATTGTCGTCCCATAGGGTTAGGTATATGCA
This sequence comes from Bathyarchaeia archaeon, assembly GCA_038843545.1. GTDB lineage: Archaea > Thermoproteota > Bathyarchaeia > Bathyarchaeales > Bathycorpusculaceae > DRVP01. Next base: position 17,625 of record JAWBRY010000008.1, read on the forward strand.
TCCGGTTTCATCGCCTATTAAGGCATCACAGACCGTGTGAGGTGCGCCGTCCCTTCCCAAGGCCACATTTCTAACTTCGCTTTTTGAGATTACTTTTGCCCTTACATTCACCGCCCTCGAGGTGGGGGTTAAATCGCCGATTTTCACGTCTACGGGTTTTCTGCTTCGGGAAAAACTTTCAATCGCCAAACTTAAATCAACACCTATATTTTTGCCAGAAAATATGTCGCCTATTCACTTAAGGCTTTTGGTTAAGTTTCCAAAACACCCTACACTTCAGATCTATTTTCCCACTCTCCCTTCAGCCTTTTCTAAGGGTTGCGGTACTCACGGCTTTTCCGTTTTGAGTTTTGGCCCTTTGCCCTCGACCTGGTAAGGAAGTTTTCCAGCTCTGAAAATGACGAGTTTATCCTTGAAATCCGCAAGGTAGGATAGAATAAGCTTTTTGCCCTTTTCTGTTAAGGCGTAAACCGGGATTGTCACACCCAATTGTAGAAGCGCTTTTTTGCCTATCTCTCCTCGAAGTATTTTCGAAGCACTTGCACAGACAATGTCGGCTTTGGCTATATGCTCCACGTCGCCCTTGCCGACGCACGTGTTACAGATAGAAAAGATAAGAACATCCGCCTCAAGGCGTCTAATTTCACTTATAGCTTTAGCTTGAAAACCCGCAACGCTTACAGCAACACGCCTAAACCCTAAACCTAAAGCCTTCTTTACACCGGCAACTTGGTCGATGACCGCTGTTTCCTCGTCTAGGACAATCCCGCCCTCATTTTTAATTCTCGTGATTATTTCGGGTATTGGCGAAGTCCTTACAATGCCTGTTAGGCGGGCGCCGATGGCTTGTACAAGACTGCCTTTAGACGTTATGACTGTTCCAGCACCTTCACAGACGACAACTGCGCAGTCCACAAGACCCTTTTCAAGCCAGACTTGCATCATTTCCGAGGCGCCATACGCCACAATTGGCTCAGCGTCGAAAAGGCGGCTGGTGCAGCAGAAGCCAAAACCCGCAATTTTCAATTCAACGCTTTTTCGGACTGTTTCGGCGTCTATCTTTTTTGCGCCGTAGAGCGCTTCATGAAGCGGGCAATATTCAACCAGCGGTTCGCTTAAAACCTCCACGCCCTTCTCGGAAATGCACACACGGGCGCCGCAACAGTATATTTCATGTTCGCCTTTAATGCACAACCCTCAACCGCTCAGCCCTCAGACAAGGGAAGATTTGCCTATTCCTTGTTTGTCGCCTCGTTAATCTGCTTTTCCATCATGTGCCCGCGACAGTAGACCAGCGCCTTCTTGACGCCGGAAACCTTCAAGGCTTCCCGTTTAATGTCCATGGCTAGCTTGAAGGCTATGGGGCAGAAGGGGCTGGATGGAATAAACTCGATTTTGATAACCCCCGGCTCCTCCTCTTTGACGCTTTTAATCATGTGCATCTCCGCGAAGGTTAAACCCGTCTCCGGGTCAACAACTTTGCCGACGGCTTCAAACACCTTACTTTCCAACTCATTCAATTCAACACACTTCCAGTTTTATAGGAATAAAAGCTGTCCATGATATAAAAGGTTATGGTTTTACAGTGGCGTGTCTCCTCAAATACATTCGCCAACTTAAAGCCATGGTTTGCGGGTGGGAAGCTTTCGCCTCGTCAAGTCTTGGAACAGCCGTGTTGTATGGGGCTTTCAAAACCCTTTCTGGGTTGGCATGGGCTTCCCGGCAGATTTCGCGAACGGCCTCCACGAAACGGTCAAGCTCTTTCTTCTCAAAGGTTTCGGTGGGTTCAACCATTAAGGCCTCTTCAACTATAAGGGGAAAGTAGATGGTTGGCGCATGCAAGCCGAAATCAAGAAGCCTCTTCGCCACGTTTAAGGCTGAAACGCCGGTCTTAGCCTTCAACGGCTTGGCGCTGAAAACACATTCGTGCTTTCTTGGCGTGTTTTCACCATATGGAAGAGCTAAACCATCCACGCCTTTGAGCTTATGCAAGATGTAGTTGGCGTTTAAGACGGAAACCTCTGCAGCCTCCCTAAGCCCCTCAAAGCCCAAACTCAAAATGTAGGCATAAGCCTTCAACAAAACAGCCGCATTTCCGTAAAAACTGCGAATTTTTCCAATACTATAAGGCCTGTCATAGTCTAGGCGGTACCGCCCACCATCAAAAACTATTCTGGGCACCGGCAGAAATCTGGCGAGCTCCTCTTTAACGCCAACGGGGCCAGCCCCGGGTCCCCCGCCTCCGTGAGGCGTGCCGAAAGTCTTATGGATGTTTATGTGAACTATGTCAAAGCCCACGTCGCCTGGCCTAACCTTGCACAAAATCGGGTTTAAGTTTGCCCCATCATAATATAGGAGGCCTCCAGCCTCGTGGACTATTTCGGCGATTTCTCCAATGTTTTTCTCGAAAATTCCAAGGGTGTTTGGGTTGGTCAACATCAGCCCGGCAGTCTTTTCTGAAACGGCTGCCTTTAAGGCTTCCACGTTAACGCATCCGTCCTCGTCGGATGGGATGAAAACAACATTGAAGCCGGCCATGGCTGCACTTGCAGGGTTGGTTCCATGGGCCGAGTCGGGTATAAGCATGTCCCTTCTCTGGTTTAGCTCGCCCTTGTATTTGTGGTAAGCCCTTATCAACAATGCGCCTAAAAACTCGCCATGGGCTCCAGCGGAAGGCTGAAGGCAAACCTCCGCCATGCCAGTTATTTCTGCCAGCCAACGCTCAAGCCTATAAAGGATTTCAAGGATACCCTGCACCGTTCGCTCGTCTTGGTATGGGTGAAGCATACCGAGCTTTGGTGAAGCTGCCAGCTCCTCGTTGATTTTTGGGTTATACTTCATTGTGCAGCTTCCAAGAGGATATAAACCGGAGTCAACACCGTAGTTCATTTCAGAAAGCCTAATGAAATGGCGCACAACTTCTGGTTCTGAAAGCTCCGGAAGCTTCGGCGGATTTTTCCGCCTCATGTTCTCGGGAATCAGCTCGTATAAGTTGCCCACAGCCTCTCTGACAGCCTCCTCTACTCCCGGCGGTAAGTGGCCTCTTCTCCCGGCTCCTCCAAGAGTGAATATGACTGGCTCGTTCCAAGAGGCTTGTCTAAACACGTCCTTTCCGCCTCCCAGCTAAAACAATCTCCTCTAAAGCCTCAGCCAGAAGCCTAATCTCCGATTCTGTGTGGATTTCCGTCACGCAGTATAGAGCTGTTTCTCCCAGTTCCGGAAACTCTTTTGAAACATTTTTTCCTCCGTGAATTCCCTTTTCAAGGAGGGTTTCGTGGACCTCTTCAGCCTTTAAACTGGCGCCTTCAAAGTTCACGGTGAACTCTTTAAAGTGGGCGGCCTTGAAAAGAGGCACTTTTAGGCCTTCAATTCTTGAAAGCAGCCGCATCGCATAGTTCGCCTTATACATGATGGTTTCACCAAGCTCCCGCAGGCCCTCCGGCCCAAGCAGCGCCAAATAAACAGCAGCCGCCACGGCACACAAAGCCTCATTGGAGCATATGTTGGAAGTTGCCTTTTCCCTGCGAATGTGCTGTTCGCGGGTTTGTAAAGCCATGCAAAAGCCTTGTTTGCTGCCGTCAACGGTTGTTGTTAAGCCTATAATGCGGCCGGGCATCTGCCTAATCATGTTTGGGTCATCGCGACACGCGAAAATGCCGAGGAGAGGCCCGCCATAATTCATGGAGTTTCCAAGGGGCTGCCCCTCCCCCACAACGATGTCTGCTCCATACTCGCCGGGCGGCTTCAAGATTCCAAGGGATGTTGGGTCTATGCCGACTATGAACATTGCACCGTGGGCATGGGCTATTCGGCTTATTTCCTCAACTTGCATCTCGATGAAGCCTAGGTATGACGGGTTTTCTATGTAAACAGCTGCTGTTTCTCTCGAAATTTTGCTTTCCAAATCGTTTAGGCTTAGCTGCCCAGTTTCACGGTCGTAATCCACTTCTTTCATGCTTAAGCCAGCTGGTTCAGCATAAATCTGCAGCGTTGCCTTCCTTTCTGGATGGATTATTCTTGGAACCAGCACTTCGTTGCGTTTTGTTATGCGGGCTGCCATGCGGGCTGCCTCGCCCAAGGCTGAGGCCCAATCGTACATGGAGCAGTTAGCCACATCCATGGCTGTCAACTCGCAAATCATGCTCTGATACTCGAAAAGGGCTTGAAGCACGCCCTGCGAAACCTCAGCCTGATAAGGCGTGTAAGCCGTTAAAAACTCGCTTCGCTGCACAATCTCCCTCACAACGGCGGGCACATGATGGGGCCAGCATCCAGCCCCCAGGAAAATAGGCATGTCGGCGCAAGTCTTGTTCTTTGAAAGCAGAGCTTCCACGTGCCTTTTAACCTCAAACTCAGACAAGCCCTCGGGCAGGTTTAACGGTGTTTTCAAAAGATATTTTTCCGGTATGTCTGCGTAGAGTTCGTCTATGCTTTTTATGCCGATTTCCCGCATTATTTCCCCCTTAATTTCCGGATGAGAATTTGGAATGTACGGATGGAAACGCTTCACAAACCTTCACCTTACATAGAGAATTAAACCTAAAGGCTAAAGCCTCTTTAAGCTTTCTACATTAACCGTTGTTTTAAGCTCCCCCGTACAATAGCATCCAATGGATTCTTGAATTTGCATGTTAACTTTTAAATACAATGATACTTCACATTTTCTTGGAGTCATGCCAATGAAATATGACTATGAAGCCCTGCTTAAGCGGGCGCGTTCCCTGCTTCCAGAAACGGTTTCGAAACGGGAGCGGCTTGAGATTCCAAAGCTTCAATATGTTGTTGTTGGAACACGCACTACAATCCACAATTTCAACGAGATCGCCGAGGTTTTGAACCGTGACCCCCAACACTTGCTGAAGTTTTTGACTGGAGAATTGGCCACAGCAGCCCTCATGCAGGAGGGGAAAGTCATCTTTCAGGGCAAGTTTCCAAAGGAAACCCTTGAAAGGCTTTTGCAAAGGTATATGGACACTTTTGTCACGTGCCCCGTTTGCAAGCGTCCAGATACAAAAATCGTGAAGGAGAAGCGTTTGTCCTTCCTTTTATGCATGGCTTGCGGCGCCAAATCCTCGGTTAGGTCGTTGTGAGAGGCTTAAAGTTGAAGTGTTACATGAAGCTTAGGAAAATCGGCAACCACGTTTTACTATCCATCTGCGACGCTGAAATCCTCGGAAAGACCCTCCGCGAGGGGAAAATAGTCTTCCATGTGACTAAGGAGTTTTACGAGGGAGAAGAAGTTGAAGTTGAGGAGGCTATAGCCATGATTGAAAACTCGACAATTGTGAACATGGTGGGCGAGAACGTTGTGAGAAAAGCCGTTGAAAAGGGGTATGTTCACCCAGAGGCAATCCTAAAAATTGAAGGGGTTCCACACGCTCAAATTGTGAAACTGTAAAGGCGTCAAGGTTTGACCTTGAACAATGTTTTAAACGCTTTTAAGGGGGAGACCTCATCTTTTAAGGGGATGGATTGAGGTGTTTGTTTGGGTAAAAAGAAGGTTATAAGCGAAGAAGAGTTAAGTGAAATGGTTTACCCCACGGAGAATGATGTTTTAGGTGTAGCCGTGAAGCTTCTCGGTTTTGACCGTGTTCTGGTTAAGTGTCAGGATGGACATGAACGTTTATGCCGTATTAGGGGTAAAATGAAGAG
>JAWBRY010000008.1:23433-24689 GCA_038843545.1 Bathyarchaeia archaeon
TTTTGCGGGATACCCACGCCCAGGCGGATTGGCTTCGCAAGAAGGGCTACCTAACCATTTAAGGCTTTATGGGGAAGCCGTTTTTGAGTTTCCGTGAACGTGTCGAGAAAAAACTTCATGAGGAGGAGAAGGAGTACGAAGTTGAACAGTTGATGAAGGAGAAACGCAGCGAGGAATACGAGGTTTTAGAGGAGGTTTTTGACCGTTCAACCCTAATGGTTATATACGATTTCATGAATAACGGCGTGATAGACCGCATATACGGCGTTGTAAAAGCCGGTAAAGAGGCCCGCGTCTACTGGGGCAAAGACAAAACTGGAAGGGAGCTAGCCATCAAAATTTACTTAACTGTTTCAGCCGAGTTCAGGAAGGGGATGCTGAAATACATTGAGGGAGACCCTAGGTTTAGGAATGTGAAGCGGGACACCCGCTCATTGATTTTCGCATGGGCTCAGAAGGAGTTTAAGAATCTTGAGCAGGCCTTGGCGGCGAAAGTTAGGGTGCCTAAGCCCATCGCTGTTAGGAACAATGTGCTTGTAATGGAGTTTATTGGGAAAAATGGGGTGAGCGCGCCCTCCATGAAGGAGCAGCCGCCAACAAACCCGGAAAGAATCTATAAGATTTTAATAACCTACCTTGAAAGGCTATATCAGAAGGCGGAGCTTGTCCACGGAGACCTAAGCGAATACAACATTATGATTTGGAGGGGTTTGCCAGTGCTCTTTGACATGTCGCAGGCTGTTCCTCTTTCGCATTCGCTAGCAGACTTCCTCTTGAATAGGGATATTGCCAACCTAAACAGGTTTTTCAGCCGTTTAGGCGTTGAAGTCTTGCCAGCCGAAGAGGTTTACCGGAGGATTACGGGCCATGGCCCAGCCTAGCATGTTTGTGCGCATCCCAAAAGAGCGGGTCGGCGTTTTAATTGGGCAAAATGGTGAAACAAAAAGGGCTATTGAAAACATGTTATCGGTTAAGCTTCAAGTGGAAAGCGACACCGGCGGCGTGACGATAACGCTTTCAGAAAAAGCTGAAGACCCCTCAGTGCTTTTGAGGGCCAAGGACGTGGTGACAGCCATCGGACGAGGCTTCTCGCCTGAACACGCCTTTAAGCTCATCCAGGATGAGGAAGCCATGCTAGACATAATCGACTTGAGAGCCATCTTCGGAAGGTCCGAATCCGACATAACCCGTGTCAAGGGGCGAATCATAGGAATGGATGGCAAAACAAGGCGGATAATAGAGGAGCTAACAGACAC
>JAWBRY010000009.1:0-7311 GCA_038843545.1 Bathyarchaeia archaeon
CACTTCTCTCCTCCTACCGTACAAAACTTTACATCGGCGCTTGTTGGCATTTGTAGTTCTTCTACTGCTGTGAATGTGAATGTTAGGGCTCCCATCCATGCGGCTACGGCGATGCTGACGGCGACTGTTACGGCGATGAGTATGATGGATGCAACTACGGGGCTTAGGGCCTTCCTGCTCCTGAATAGTTTCATTTTCTTTCATATCCCTCCTTTTTGTTGTCGTGTATGTTAGGGGAGACTAAGAATTTAAATCTTACGACTTAATACACCATATTGGTCATTTGTAAAACAAAACAACACCACCAAACCACAAAACCCTAGAGGGAGGAGGGGCTAGAGAAAATAAGGCTGAAAAGTGCGCCATTTTCCCCGCACAATCACCAAAAACTATAGAGGGGTAGTGTTTTTGCGGCCGTCTTCCAAGCACAAATATGACATGCCTGCTCGCAAAAATTCTAGAGAGGGTATCAATTTTGCAGATCGTCACCAGCAACAAAATTGACGCCCAGCTTACAAACAAGGAACCTTCAAATCTCTACATAATACATGTTAATAGGGACTTAGATGGCAAACCATAAGAGCGGCTACAGCAAAAACAGAACACCTTTCAAGAATACCAAACCTAAAAATCGAAACCTACTAGGCTAAACCAGTAAAGGGAGAAGCCTCAACGCCGCCGGCTACCTCTCCAGCTTCTCAAAGAACTCCAACAGAAGCTTCGCCACCTTCTCGCCAAGCTCAGTCTTCTCATACTTCTTCTTCAACGGGTCCAAACGCTCGCTCCTCGCCAAACCAAGATCCTCAATCTCAATCATCCTAGCCCTAAAAGTGCCGTCACTTAACGTTAAGCCATGAGCCCTCATGAACTCCTTGGCCTCCTTCCACTTCCCCCGCCCAAGGTAAAGCAGGAAAATGCAGTCAATGGCATGATCCTTCTCCAACATAGCCTTAATAGCCGAAAGCCTAGGATCAGTCAATATACGCTTAATCTTCTCCTCTTCTCCACTCCTAACCATACAAACACCTTCCACGCCTCTTGATATAGAGGGTTTCCACTTAAAAGATTTAACCTATATTACGATTTATGACTTATTATAAACCGTTACAAGTTGGTTCACCCGCATCATTTCATCCCCCGGAAACAGCGAAAAGCCGTTTAAATTTTAAATGCGGAATGTAAAGTGTGGTTGAGGGACCCACAGCCAAAGCATACGCAATAAAAATCACTAACAACTTTCGAGACGAGGTTATCACAGAAATCCTCATAAAATCAAGGAAAGTCTTCACCCCCATCGAAAAGATTGTTGGAAAAGCCTTTCTCAGGGCGGATTCCCTTGGAAAAAACATTCTCCTATTCTTTGAAGGCAACACAGCCATCAGACTACACCTAATGATGTTTGGAGCCATCCACATCTACAAAATCAACGAACCACTCCTCAAACCAAAAGAAAGGGTGAGGCTCATGGCTGCTGGCGAAAGGAGAAAACTCGTCGTCTATAACGCCCCAATCGTCGAAGTAGACGAAAAAGACAAAATCCTGGAAAGGCTAAAAAGCGAACTCGGCCCAGACCCCCTAAGCAACGAATGGAACAAAACAGAGGCAATAAAAAACATCATAAGCCTCCCAGACCAGAAGATCGGCATAGCCCTACTAAACCAGTCCATCATAGCCGGCGTTGGCAATATTTTAAGAAACGAAATCCTCTTCAGAGCCAAGGTTCACCCGGAAAGAAAGATTGCAGACCTTACCATCCAAGAAATCGAGAACATCGTCCACCACACAGAGCACCTTAGCAAGGAATTTCTAAACCGCAAGCTTCAGAGCAAAGGAATTAAAGAGCTATTATTCGTCTATAACAGGTTCAGCAGCTTTTGCAAGGTCTGCGGCCATCCAATTAAATTCTACATGCAAAAACCCATAAACAGAAAAACCTTCGTCTGCGAAAACTGCCAAAAATAGAAGGCCGCACCGTTCAGGAGGTGATATGAGCTATAAACGTTTCAGGCGTGTATTGCAGTATACCCCTAGCCTGATAGGCAAACCCGCGGGCAACAAGAACCTTCACAATTTTTTCAGGGCATAAACGCTGTTTTATGAGAAGCTCAAGAGCATGCGTGTAGTTGCGGTTTAGCTCCCGAACAGCCAAAATCTGCTGTTTGCGGGATAAGGCATAATCCTTACATTCAACGAGATAAGCTAGGCTCATGTCGGGTTTAACAGCCAAAACATCACAGTGATTCTGCCTCGTAAAAACTATGAAACCCCTTTTCCGAAAGGCTTCTGAAACAGCATCTTCAAGCAACGTGCCGCTCATTCAAAGCCCAGTTAAAATGCTCTATACACGCCCATTAAGTGCTTTTCGGCTGCATTAGACTAGGAAAGTTTAAATAAAAAGCGGTTTACTTCTAGTTTGCTGTTAAATAATCATGGATGACGATAAATGGCAAGTCAAACAGCCAGAGAATTCCGCCACATACTAAGAATCGCGGACACCGATGTAGATGGTACTCTAAAGGTGCCCCACGCCCTAAAAAAGATTAAGGGAGTAAGCCTAAACATAGCCCACGCCATATTGGCGAAGGCTGGAATAAACCCCCACATGAGAGCTGGATTCCTAACAGAAGCTGAAGTTGAAAAAATAGAGGAGATAATAAAGGATCCCGCAAAACACGGCATACCAGACTGGCTTCTAAACAGACGGAAGGATTTAGAAACGGGAAAAGACCATCACCTAATAAGCGCGGACCTAATCCTTAGAACGAAATTGGACATTGAAAAGTTGAAGGAGATAAAGTCATGGCGGGGTTACCGCCACGCCTACGGCTTAAAGGTTAGGGGACAGAGGACGAGAACCACTGGAAGGACAGGCAAAACTGTTGGAGTTAAAAAGAAGACGAAAGGAGGCAGATAGCCATGGGCGACCCCAAAAAGCAGAGGAAGAAATATGAAACCCCCCGTTTCCCATGGCGCACAGACGTGCTGCAGGAAGAACTCAAACTTTTGGGTCAATATGGGTTGAGAAACAAACGCGAGTTGTGGCGCCACAAAACCATGCTTTCAAAATTTAGGGGTATAGCCCGCTCATTGATAGGCAAACCTCCAGAAGAGAGAAGGAAAATGGAGGAGCAGCTCCTCACCCGCCTTAAAAAACTCGGCATAATCCATGAAACAGCAGTTTTAGACGACGTGCTAGACTTGACCGTTGAGGACATCCTTGAACGAAGGCTTCAAACAATAGTTTTCAGAAAAGGTTTAGCCAAAACAATATATCAAGCCCGCCAACTCATAACCCACGGGCACATAGCCATAGGAAACCGACGCGTAACAGTTCCAGGTTATTTAGTTACAAGGGAGGAAGAGGAACAAGTGAACTATGCTCAGGACAGCCCTCTTGCAAACCCAAGCCACCCACTACGTCAAATGATCGCCATAACCCCCACAACCACAGCTAGAGAAGAAAGCCCAAGGAAGCCGGAGGCGGGGAAGTAGAAATGAGTAGTGGTGGAGCATCCTCCACAGCAAAGAAAACCGAGAAATGGGGCGTAGTCCACATCTACAGTTCCTACAATAACACAATAGTGCACATAACAGACCTTTCAGGAGCAGAAACAATAGCTCGCACATCCGGAGGAATGTTCGTAAAAGCCGATAGGCTGGAATCTTCCCCATACGCGGCCATGCGTGCAGCCACAGCAGCCGCAGAAATAGCCAAAGACAAGGGGATAACAGCCATCCACATAAAAGTTCGAGCGCCAGGCGGATCTGGACCGAGAACACCTGGACCAGGCGCCCAAGCAGCCATAAGAGCCCTCGCAAGGGCCGGCTTCCGCATAGGCCGGATAGAAGAGGTCACGCCTATACCCCACGACGGCACACGCCGACCGGGCGGCAGAAGAGGCAGAAGGGTTTAGAAACCCCCTCTATTCTGTAGTTACATTTCACACTATTCATAGAAAAATTGAAATAATGCTCCATTACTCTATTCAACGGCATCACGGTTAAACCTTACATTCACGGTGGGTTAAAACCAAGTGGAAATTAAGGTGTTGGAAAAAAACGAAAATAGCATGTGCCTTTTGATAAAGGGAGTGGATACTTCATTTATCAACGCTTTAAGAAGAAACATTCTGGCTGAAGTTCCATGCATGGCTATAGATGAAGTGGTTATAATTGAGAATTCATCGGTGCTTCATGACGAGATAATAGCCCATAGACTTGGGCTTATACCGTTAAAAACAGACCTTGAAGGCTACAACCTTCCAGAGGAGTGCCCATGCAAAAGCGAGTTTGGATGCAGCCTATGCCGGGTAACCCTCACCCTTGACCGGGAGGCGAAGGAGGGAACCATAACAGTTTATTCAGGTGAACTTGTCTCCGAAAACCCCAATATAGTGCCCATAAGCGACAGAATCCCAATAGTTAAGCTTGCGAAAGGGCAAAAGCTAAGGCTTGAAGCCTATGCGAGGCTTGGAAGGGGGAAAGACCATGCAAAATGGCAGCCCGTTTCCACGTGCACCTACAAATACCTCCCAAAGATTACAATCCACACTCAAAACTGTGATGCTTGCGGAAAATGTGTGGAAATATGCCCCAGAAAAGTCCTAGCCAAAAAAGAGGGAAAAATAGAGGTTCGCGACCTATTTGCTTGCACCCTATGCCAAGACTGCATGGATGCTTGCCCAAAAGAACCCCCGGCCATAGAGGTTGAATGGGAGAAAAACGCCTTCATATTCAACATAGAATCCACAGGAGCCCTTCCACCAGAAAGGATAATGATCGAAGCCGTTAAGGTCTTAAAGAAACAGTTGAAAGAGTTCATGTCCCAAATTGAGGTGCAAAAGCTTGAAAGAAGCTGAAAAAATAAACCCTGAGCTCATAGGGCTTATACGCTTCTTGAGAAAGCAGAGTCGAGAACAAAAGGCGAAGATATGGAGAGCCATAGCCGAGAAGCTAGCAGCTTCGAGAAGAAGACGCATAGTCGTCAACATAAGCCGCATAAACCGTTACACTAGCAAAAACGATACGGTTGTTGTTCCAGGGAAGGTTTTGGGCGCCGGTGAGCTAAACCATCCCGTGACCGTGGCGGCTTTCGCCTTTTCAGAAACAGCCAAACAAAAAATAAAGAAGGCTAAAGGAAAATGTCTAACAATACCGGAGCTTATCAAGAAAAACCCGAAGGGCTCAAACGTCAAAATTATAGGGTGAAGTGAATGGAGGAGCTGAAGGACTACACGGTCATAAACGCTGAGGGCCTTATTCTCGGGAGAATGGCAAGCATCATAGCAAAACGCTTACTGAAAGGCGAAAAAATAGCAATTGTAAACGCTGAAAAAGCTGTGATATCGGGCAAAAAGAAAAGTAGAGTGGAGGAGGCAAAGGAGTTCCTGGAAGTAGGCCACCCATGGAAGGGGCCATTTCATTATAGAAGGCCGGATAGAATTTTAAGGAAAGCCATTAGAGGAATGCTTCCTTATAAGCAGCCTAAGGGCAAGCAAGCCTTCAAGAGACTTAGGGTTTACATAGGCGTTCCAGACGAGCTGAAAAATGCGAAAATGGAAACCATAGAGGAAGCACAAGCCAAAAAGTTAACATGTCCCTATTTCACTCTTGGAGAACTCGCAAAGGAGATAGGCTGGAGCGGAGGGTGACATGCCAGTAGCCAAAAAGGTTTTGGTTGTTAGCGGGAAAAGGAAAACAGCCATAGCCAGAGCAGTGGTTAGGCCCGGGATGGGCAGAATAAGGATTAACAGGATACCATTAGAAATCTACGAACCTGAAGTCGCCCGCCAGAAAATAATGGAGCCTCTCATGCTGGCCGGAGAGGAGGTTTGGAAACAGCTGGATATTGACGTAAAGGTTTGGGGAGGAGGCTATATGGGACAAGCGGAAGCTGCCAGAATGGCTATTGCAAACGCGCTGTTGAAGTGGACAAAAAGCATGCAACTGCGCACAGCCTTTGTAGAGTATGATAGAACAATGGTTGCCGGGGACCCCCGTAGAAAAGAACCGAAAAAGTTTGGAGGCCCAGGTGCAAGAGCCAGAGACCAGAAAAGCTACAGGTGAAATGGAGGATCATAATTCATGATAATACCTGTAAGATGTTTTACATGCGGCAAACTTATTGGTGATAAATGGGAAGAGTTTGCGAGGAGGGTGAAAACAGGCGAGGACGCCGGCGATGTATTAGACAGTTTGGGAATTAAACGGTACTGTTGCCGGCGTATGCTCCTCTCCCATGTTGAAATTATAGATGAGGTTTTACGTTTCTATGAAGAAGCCGAGAAGAGAAAAGAGGCTAGAAGCCACTACTATCAGTAAAATTTAGGTTTGGGTGGAATGGATGTGATTGCTAGAAAAGTTTTCAACACCCGCGGAGAAGAAACAATAGAGGTTGACGTAATAACGGCTTCCGGTTTCGGAAGAGCCTCCGCCCCCGGAGGGAAAAGCCGGGGAAAAGCTGAGGTCACATACTACCCTAAGGGCGGAGTGGACGAGGCGGTAAAAAAGGTTGAGGAGCTTATAGCCCCTGAGCTTGTGGGGTTAAACGCCGACTTTCAAGAGGAAATTGATAGAACACTTCATGAGATAGACAACACCAAAGACTTCAGAATTATAGGTGGAAATACAGCCTTCGCCGTTTCTATGGCAAACGCTGAGGCTGCCGCCAACTCCTATAGCTTGCCTCTATTCCAGTATTTGGGCGGCTACTCAGCCCGTGAACTCCCATACCCCCTTGGAAACATAATTAGTGGGGGAAGCCACACTGGCGGTAAAACTCCAGACATACAAGAGTTTCTGGTTCTACCAGTGGGGGCTGAATCCTTTCCAGAAGCGGCTGAGGCAAACATAAAGGTTCACGGAAAGGTTAGGGAGATGCTGGAAAAGAAGGATAAACTGTTTAACCATGGAAAAAGCGATGAAGGCGCATGGGCGGCCAACATCACAAATCTTGAAGCACTGGAAATACTGGCGAAAGCTTGCGAAGAGGTCGGTAAGGAAGTTGGTTTCGAGTGCAGTCCAGGCATCGACGTGGCTGCTTCCAACCTCTGGAACAGCAAAACAAAAAAATACGTATACCAGAGGGAGGGGAAAGAGTTTGATTCTGGAGGGCAGCTGGAGTTTATCAGACAGCTTGTTGAGAATTACCATCTAGTCTACGTTGAAGACCCCTTCCACGAGGATGACTATGAAAGCTTTGCAGAGTTAACGAAAAAATTGAAAAACTGCTTGGTTTGCGGAGACGACCTTTTCGCCACAAACACTGAGAGACTAGTCCATGGAGTCAAAATGGGCGCGGCTAACGCCGTC
>JAWBRY010000009.1:7321-9101 GCA_038843545.1 Bathyarchaeia archaeon
TGAACCAGGTGGGCACATTAACGGATGCTCTAGAAACCATTGAAACCGCTAAGAGAGCTGGGTACATTCCGGTTATATCCCACCGTTCCGGAGACACCTGTGACTGGCACATAGCCCACCTGGCTGTAGCCTTCAAATGCCCCATTATAAAGACCGGAGTAGTGGAGGGGACGAGAATAGCAAAAATAAATGAGTTAATAAGGGTGGAAGAGTTTTTAGGGGACAGAGCTAAAATGGCCGAACTTCAGATATTATAGATTGGAGATGAGAAATTGGCTGATAAAGAAGCTCGAAGAGAAAAGTTTGAAGAAGAAACCAGTGTAAGCGCTGAAGAAGAACTTTTATTGCCGCGGGACGCACTGCTCTCAGCTGGAATACATATAGGAACGAGAATGAAGACAAAGGACATGGAACAGTTCATATACCGCGTAAGGCCAGATGGTCTTTTCGTGCTTGACATCAAAAAAACAGATGAACGCATAAGGGTTGCAGCCAAATTTCTATCGAGATTTGAGCCCTCTAGAATAGCGGCTGCAGCCGCAAGACTTTACGCTCAAGAACCCGTAAGAAAATTCTGCGAGTTAACTGGTGCAGTGCCAGTTGTGGGACGCTTCATTCCGGGTTTGCTTTCCAACCCCATCTACCCAAACCGAATTGAACCCGACGTTATAATAGTTTCTGACCCTAGAGCTGATTCTCAAGCCTTGAAGGAAGCCGCCTCCGTGGGCATTCCAGTGGTGGCCTTATGCAGCACGGACAACGACTTTTCAGGGGTAGATCTAGTCATTCCAACAAATAATAAGGGGAGGAGGGCGCTGGCCGTTATTTACTGGCTTTTAGCCAGACAAGTGCTTCGCGAGAGAGGCGAACTTCCACCCGACAAGGATCCACCTTTAACCATAGAGGATTTCGAGGCCAAGATCTCTAAGGAAGAGGAGGAGGGCTAGCATAAATGGCAAAGGTTAGGCATCCATGCCAAGCCGGAGCTTTCTATGCTAGATCAGCTGAAGCTTTGAGAAGGCAGATTGAGGAATGCTTTCTTAATGAACTCGGCCCTGGAGAAATTCCATCCGTTGTTCAAGCCGGAGCTAGACGCATAATCGGGCTTGTTTGCCCCCATGCTGGATACATGTATTCTGGTCCCGTTGCAGCTCATGCATATTACAGTTTGGCGCTGGATGGAAGGCCGGATGTTGTTGTCATTTTCGGGCCTAACCATACCGGGTATGGAAGCGCGTTAGCCATAATGAATGAGGGTGTTTGGCGCACACCTCTCGGTGACGTTGAGGTTGATGGGGAAACCGCCAGTCAGATTGTTAGGGAGTCGCGTATAGTTGATGTTGATGAAGCTGCCCACCGTTATGAACATTCAATAGAAGTTCAACTTCCCTTTCTGCAGTATCTTTTTGGTTCAAGCTTTAAGTTTGTACCCATCTGTTTCCTGATGCAGGATTTGCATTCTTCCATGGAGGTTGGACAAGCTACAGCCAAAGCCTTGGCGGGGAAAAACGCTGTTATAATAGCTTCTTCAGATATGACCCACTATGAGCCTCATAAAGTGGCAGTGCGAAAGGATAGGCTTGCGCTTCAAGCCGTTGAGGAGATGGATGAAGCGAAGTTTTATTCGACCATTGAAGAGCATCGAATATCTGCATGCGGATACGGCCCTATAGCCGCTCTAATCACCGCTGCAAAGGCTTTAGGGGTAAAGGAGGCAAAATTATTATGTTACAAGACCAGTGGAGATGTTAGTGGCGACTACTCAGCTGTTGTTGGGTAC